>CAJMRT010000031.1 GCA_905215855.1 uncultured bacterium | reverse complement strand
CCCTCGGAGCAATCTCGCCCGGCAAGGACGATTCAGTCAGCTACAAAACCGACCTCTACGAAATCAATGTGCCGAAGGCATTAACCGTGTATGTTGAGTGTGAGTTTCACGACACCGTGACAGGCTCGGATTGGATTCGCAAGAACACAGTTGCAATCGGTGAAGCCATTTGCAAGGGTATGTGCAATTATTTCAATGTGAAGTACAAGACTGACTCTGCAGGCTCAGAAAGTTCAAAAGCGGATTCGGACAAAACTTTCAAGCGTTATCTTGTGAGGATAACTTCATCAAACGGTGTGAATATCCGCAAAGGTCCGGGTACAAATTACGATGTGAACGGTGCTGTTCCAAAGGGCGGAGCGTACACCATAGTTGAAGAAAAGTCGGGTGCAGGTGCAGCCAAGTGGGGCAAACTCAAAAGCGGCGCAGGCTGGATTGCACTTGACTATACCGAAAAAATAAAATAAACCAAAAAAGGAGTCGTGATTTTCACGGCTCCGATTTTTATGCAAAAACAGCTTAATTATGAATTTTTTCCGTAACGCAAAAAAGACCGTCAGATGACGATCCTTTTCGCGATTGTGTGTTTTATGAAAATGAATGTTTCAATAAAGAAGCAAACATTTTTGCCGAGTATTAAGTGAAATTTTTTCTCTGTTCACTGTTATATATTATACCGATTTTTAGGGATAAATTCAAGGCGAGAGGGTGCAATTCTAATATTCATACAGTCAAAAAGACAAACTGTACAAAAAAATAAGATGATGTTTGTGCATAATTTTTTTGGAATTTTGAATTACCCTTTAAAAACAGTGATTTCAAAAATCCCATCTATACAAAATAAACAAAAAGCAAATCAATAAGAAGTCTTGTTTTTACTGCTGAACTGGACTTTGTATAGGAGAAATCTTTTTTCTGCGAATGTGAGCCATAAAAATCAAGGCAATAACAAACGCTACAGCCTCGCCAATCGGGAATGCAATCCAGATGATTGAAGATGCAAAATCAAAGCACGAAATGATGTATGCAAGCGGAAGAGGAACAACGATAAGTCGCACAAGCGAGAGTATCAGAGAATGTACACCGTTGCCGAGTGCCTGAAAAATTCCCTGATAAGCAATGTTAGCACCTACAAAAACAAACCCCGGCGTGATAATTCTTATTGCGAGCATTGCAAGTTCGGTTGTAGATTGTGAAAGAGAGAATATTCCGAGTATCTGTTCTGCGAAAATTTGTAGAATTATAATTCCGGCACAAAGAATTGACACCGTGAAAATAAGGCCGTACTTAATACCCTGATTTACTCGCTTTTTATCCTGCATACCGTAGTTGAATGCAATAATCGGAATCATAGCATTGTTCATACCGAATGCGGCAAAGAATACAAACTGCTGAATTTTGTAGTAAATTCCGTAAGCAGTAACCGCATCTGTTGACACTCTTACAAAAATAACATTGATACTGTATGTCAAAATCGACATAAGCGCCTGCATAATAATTGCAGGGATACCAACCTGATAAATCTGCTTGATGATTTTGCCCTCAGGCTTTATATACTTCAAAGATGTGTCAAAATGCTTTGAATTGCATCTGAAATAGAAATATGCGTCAATAAAGAATGAAATAAACTGACCGATGACCGTTGCAATTGCCGCACCGTCAATTCCAAGCTTTGGGCAACCGCACCAGCCGAAAATCATAATCGGGTCAAGTATCATATTCACAACCGCACCTACAATTTGAGCAACTGTAGTCTGCATTGTGTAACCTGTTGCCTGCAACAGCTTTTCAAAAATCATATACATACTCACACCGAGTGAACTGTATGTGCAGATTTTGAGGTAGGAAACAGCCATTGATGTGATAATCGGGTCGCTTGTTTGTGAGGCAATGTATGCGTCAACTCCGAAAATTCCGAAAAGTACGAACACAATGCAGGTGCAAAGTGCAAGAAAAATTGAATTGCCCGAAATTTTACTGCACTTTTCCTTGTTGCCCTCTCCAAGACTTCTCGACAAAATCGAGTTAATGCCGACTCCCGTTCCTACTCCGACCGCAACCATAAGCATCTGGATAGGAAATGCAAGCGTTAGTGCATTCACCGCATAATCTCCGAGTGCGGGTATGTTCGGATCTTCTATACAGCTTACAAAATAGCTGTCAACAATGTTGTACACGGCCTGTACAACCATTGAAATTATCATCGGAACACCCATTGTAAGCAGTAGTTTGCTTATCTTTTCCGTTCCCATTTTATTCATTTTATGTGCTTTTTCCATCATATAACCTCCGCTGTTTTGACACAAAAAATGTGCAGCATTGAAAATCCGGACTTATGCCATTCAATGCTGCACGATTGCTTTTATTATACACTTTTTAATTAGAATTTGTAATTGATTTACACACCAAATTTTTAGTAAAAACAGAAAGCCTTTTTGGCTATTTTCTGAATTTTATGTAGAAAACAAAGAAATTTTAATTTTTACGGTCATAGTCCGTACAAAGGGACAGTGAATGTATGTCACTTATAATATCGAACAAATGTTCTTGAATCTGTTCGATATGTTCTGTATAATGGAATTAGAAGGTTGAAAGCCCCGTCATACCTTCTAAATGAATAAAGCAGAGAAAGGATGTAAGCATGATAGATTATTTTGAATGGTCAAATGAGTATAAGAACACCGCAAACAACATTGCGGATGTTATTGACAGGCTCAAATCTGAAAAAAGAGGTAAATCGGATATTTCAAAAAAAGAACTTGATTTAAAAATCGCTAAATACAAAATTTATTACAATGAGTGTATACATATTTCAAATTTACTTTTAGGAAGATATTACGGAGAATGATTGAATGAAAAATATAATTCATATTACAGACAACAATAAACACAGATTTATGGCTGATTCGGGTTTTCATCACGGCAGTACCAATGAAAGTTCTCGTGAAAAGATGAAAAAAATTCTTTCAATGGCTGTTTTGAATGAGCTGACCGAAAGACAGAGAATCTGCATAATCGACTACTATCTCAACGGCAAAAAGGAAAAGGAAATTGCCGAGGAACTGGGAGTCAATTCCTCAACGGTTTCCCGACACATTATTAAGGCAAGGGACAAGTTAAGACACATTGCATCATACTATGTAAATTAGTCTGTCTGAATTTCAAAATCGGGGAGATACCACAATAACGCATCTTCGGCACTGTAACCGTTTTTGCAAAGGTAGTCAATTCCTGAAAGACTCACTCCCACACATTCGGCATTTTTATCATAATTTGTTGCATAACAGTCCCAAGGCGACGCAACGCTGTGAAGATATTTGTAGTTTTCATTTTTATATGTAATGCCGTTTGAAGTTTCAGAGTAGGGAACAAACAACACTTCGCTTTTTTTGCGGAGTGTTTTGTTTTTGGCACTTTCAGCCGCCTTTTTGATTTCCGAATAAACATCTTTCATATTGCCGGAGGCGTTTTCCTCATAAAGAAAATCACTTGTTTCAAAGGAATCGGGTTTTGCTTTGTAATCGGTATTCATAAGAATAGCGATGGCTTTCAGCGTTTCGGCAGAGTAGCTGTCTTTATAAAGTCCTGCCGTCAAAGCGCAGAGAATCTCATCTGAATTTTTCGGCTTTTCAGGCGTGTCCGATGTTGACACAGTTTGACTTACGGTATTTTTTGACGAACACTTTGAAACTGCAATCGGAAGTATGGCGGTGAGAATTAACAAAACAACAACAGCACCTATTTTTCCTTTCATTATACTGCTCCTTTATTTCGCACAAAAAAATAAATAATACTAATCTATTTTGTGACTTATTTTTTCTTGACATAACGGTTATGTTGGCTTAAAATAATATATGATTAAACCGAAATAATAATTACTTACAATTCAATTTGTATTTATTTTTGCCGTGCTGTTTTACGGCGGCATATCAATAATCGTGTAACAATGTTGCTTTTGAAAATCGGCTTGTTACGGTACAGAAACGGAGAATTATATGAAAACAAAATATTCAATTATACCATTTATACCGGCTGTTATCGCAGCAGTTGCCCTCAAGATAATGAGTATGTTTGCTATGGACGGCAACGGGCTTTTGTTCGGAATGAATAAATCCACAATCAACTATTGTGTAATCGGAATATCACTCGGACTTTTTGCAGTGTGTGTGTTGATTAACCTTTTTGACAGAAGAACAGCACCTGTTTATCCTGTAAAGAGAAATGTTGTTTCGGGTGCACTTGCAATTCTTTCGGGTCTTGCAATTGTTGGTTCATCATTCCTTACTCTGCTCAATACAACTCCCGGCAACAGCGAAAACTACCTTTTGAGCATTATTGTCGCACTGTTCTCAATTCCTGCGGCTATTGCAATGGTTATGATTAGTAAGGTGCATTTTACAGGCAAGTCAACTGTTTCAAATGCGTCAATGTTCTTTGTTTTCCCTGCACTTTGGGGTTGCTGCGGACTTGTATCCGAATTTATTGCCGCTACAAAGGTTTCAATTTCAGCAAGCGATATGACACCGCTTTTCTGCTATATCTTTATCACGCTTTACCTTTTCTCAAGTTCAATGGTTGTTTCAAGAGTAAAGGGTAAAAATCCGGTAAAGGCTTGCTTTATCTACGGCTTGCCTGCCGCAACTGTTTCACTTGCTTACGGCATTGGCGCTATTCTTACTTCTTCTGTTGAAAACACAGGTGTAAGCGCTCTCGTGAACGGTATTATGTTCATTGTTCTTGCTGCATACATTATTTCATTTACTGTAGAAATGTTTGCAGGCTGCCTTACAAAGGCAGAGATTGAAATTATTGACAGCCTTCCCGAAGATGAAGATACATACGAAAACAGCTACATCAGCTCAGGCGGTTATGATGAACTCGTTGTATCTGATAAAAAGGAAGACGATGTTCCTGCAAGTGATGACAGCTATGAGGCTGCCGCACAGGGTCTTTCTGATTTCGTAATGGGTTATGATGATGACAACTATGATGAGTCAACAATCAAAGATGCCAATATGAATGACGGTCTTGTTCTCGGCTACGGCGAAGAAACACATACTCAGTTTGCCGAAGAAATTGCCGCTGAGCCTGAGAAGAAGACTGCAGAGCCTGTTAAAGAAAATCCCGTAAAGCCTGTTGAAAAAAATACAGCGAAGCCTGTTAAAGAGAGTTCTGCAAAGTCTGTTAAAAAAATTACGGCAAAGCCTGTTAAAGAGAGTCCTGCAAAGTCTGTTGAAAAAATTACAGCAAAGCCTGCTGAAGAAAATTCTGCAAGGTCAGTAAAAAATATTTCGGCAGAGCCTGAAATTCACGAGGAATTTAAGAATGCAAGGCGTATCAATACTCCCGAGAAAAAGCCGGAACCCATAAAGGCAGAAGCTCCTGTTGAAAATTTTGAAGTTACAAGTGACAGAATGAGCGAAATCGACAAACTTCTCAAGGAACTCGAAGATAAAAAATAATTAAAAACATCAAATTAGGTGTTGACATTCAGGTTTTAAAGTGATACCATACAGATGAAAAGAAAATTGATTTTTGATGAGGACACGATTTGCAGTCCTGCTTTTTCCAGAGAGCGAAATTATTTGCTGTGATATTTCGCAAAAAGCATTGCAAATTACCACCTTTGAGACTGTGCAGGAAATGGCACGGCGTTTGGTTGCGTTAAAACCTTTCAAGAGGGCTTTTTAGCCGAACTTGGGTGGAACCACGATTTATTCGTCCCAATATTCCGTTTTGGAATATTGGGATTTTTTGTTTTCATCACATATTAAAAAGGAGAATGGTTATGATTAGTGTTGAATTAAAAGGCGGAGTAGTCAAGGAATTTGAAAACGGCACAACTCCTGCCGAAATTGCAAAATCAATCGGTGCAGGTTTGTACAAGTCCGTGTGTTGTGCAAAGGTTGACGGCGACCTTTGCGACCTCAGAACACCGCTTGAAAAAGATTGTAAGGTTGAACTTCTCACATTTGATAATGTTGATGGTCAGAAAACTTTCTGGCACACAGCATCTCATGTTCTTGCTCAGGCAGTAAAAAGACTTTATCCGAATGCAAAGTGTGCAATCGGTCCTGCCGTTGATAACGGTTTTTACTATGATTTTGATGTTGAAAAGCCTTTCTCACCCGAAGACCTTGAAAAAATCAAGGCTGAAATGAAGAAAATCGTTAAGTCAGGCCTTGAACTCGAAAGAGTTGAGCTTTCTCCCGAAGAGGCTGAAAAGAAACTTGAAGAGATGAACGAGCCTTACAAGGTTGAACTTGTTAAAGAACATTCCGACAAGGGCGAGCATATCACATTCTACAAGCAGGGCGAGTTTATCGACCTTTGTGCAGGTCCTCACCTTATGAGCGTTGCACCTATCAAGGCTATTGAACTCACAGCCTGCACAGGCGCTTACTGGAGAGGTGATGCCAATAATGCACAGCTTTGCCGTGTTTACGGTGTTGCATTTCCAAAAGCTTCAATGCTTGAAGAGTATCTGAAGAAACTTGAAGAGGCAAAACTTCGTGACCACAACAAACTCGGCCGTGAGCTTGAATACTTCACAACAGTTGACTATGTAGGTCAGGGACTTCCTATTCTTCTTCCAAAGGGTGCAAGAGTTGTTCAGCTTTTACAGAGATGGGTTGAAGATGTTGAGCAGTCAAAGGGCTGTCTTCTTACAAAAACTCCTCTTCTTGCAAAGAGAGATCTTTATAAGATTTCAGGTCACTGGGATCATTATCTTGACGGTATGTTTGTACTCGGCGATCCGCATGATGAAGAAAAGGAATGCTTCGCACTTCGTCCTATGACTTGCCCGTTCCAGTATCAGGTTTATCTTAACAAACAGCGTTCATATCGTGACCTTCCGATGCGTCTTACGGAAACATCAACACTTTTCCGTAACGAGGCAAGCGGTGAGATGCACGGTCTTATCCGTGTTCGTCAGTTCACAATTTCAGAAGGACACTACATTCTCCGTCCCGATCAGCTTGAACAGGAATTCAAGGGTTGTCTTGAGCTTGCTAAATATTTCCTTGACACGGTAGGACTTCTTGAAAACTGTACTTTCAGATTCTCACAGTGGGATCCTGAAAATAAGAATAATAAGTATGAGGGCACAAAGGAACAGTGGGAAGAGTCACAGGCTGTTATGAAAACCATCCTCGATGACCTTGATGTTGACTATGAGGTTGGTATTGACGAGGCCGCATTCTACGGTCCGAAGCTTGATATTCAGTACAAGAATGTATTCGGTAAGGAAGACACAATTGTTACAATCCAGATTGATATGCTCCTTGCCGAAAGATTCGGTATGTACTACATCGACAAGGACGGTCAGAAGAAGCTTCCGTATATTATTCACAGAACTTCACTCGGCTGCTTTGAAAGAACTCTTGCATATATGATTGAAAGATTTGCCGGTGTAATGCCGCTTTGGCTTGCTCCCGAGCAGATCAGACTTCTTCCGATAAAAGAGGGTAATGTTGAGTATGCACAGGATATTGCAGACAGACTTACTTCACTCGGTATGAGAGTTACTGTTGACAGCAGAGATGAAAATATCGGTCCTAAGATTAAGGCTGCAAGACTCGAAAGAATTCCGTATATCCTTGTAATCGGCGACAACGAGATGAACTCTTCAACAGTTACAGTTCGTTCAAGAAAAAGAGGAGAAATCCCGAATATGCCTGTTGATGAATTTGTTGCTCTCGTTAAGAACGAAGTAGATACAAAAGAAAAATAATTCTGAAATATTTTCGGAGGGATGCTGATGTCCGGAGGATTCACTCCGTTTGATAAAAACAGCTATAAAGAATCAAAACGCAGACGAAAACAGGCACTTATTGAGGAAAAGACGGGAAGAATTCTTCCCGTGTCAAATCCTCGGAGAAAGTACATTGTGTTAATTTGTGTTTGTGTGATTCTTACCATAGCTATTGTGTTCGGAATTTTTACAATTCTAAAAAACAATCAGAAAAGTATTCCCGAAACACCCGAACAGATTCAGGCTGAAAGCGAAATGTTGCTGACGGTTGTTGACAGTGCAAATCCGCTTGATAAGGACTATGTTCCAAACCTTGAAACCGTGAACGGATTCAGAGTGAACAGGGACGCACTGAAACCGCTTGAAAATCTTTTGAAAGCCTCAAAAGAAAACGGTACCGAGCTGAAAATAAAAACTGCCTATGTAAGCTATGATGAGCAGGAAGAAAAGTTTCAGTCCGAACTTAAAAAGCTGACGCAATCATCTAAATACACAACAGT
Organism: uncultured bacterium; assembly: GCA_905215855.1. GTDB lineage: Bacteria > Bacillota > Clostridia > Oscillospirales > Acutalibacteraceae > Ruminococcoides. The sequence continues at coordinate 15,238 of CAJMRT010000031.1, read as the reverse complement.
CAGGGCAGAGGCGGAGGTTTTAAAAACCACACCTCACGGCGGACAGTCGGAGGCACAGACGGGGTTGCTTGTCGAATTTGATTTTTCACATTCGGGTTCAAAGGCGTTTCTCGAACGAAACTGCGTTGAATACGGTTTTATACAGAGGTATCCCGAGAACAAAACCGAAGTAACCCGAATGAATCCGTCAGACTCGCTGTACAGGTATGTCGGTTCGGAAAATGCAAAGGCGATGAGATCCTACGGAATGTGCCTTGAAGAGTACAACAGCTACCTTCAAAAACAAAAAATTTCAGAATAATTTAAAAAAATCTTAAAAATACTTGCATTTTGCAATATTGTGTTGTATAATTGATTCGTTAATTGTGTAATGTCAGGTAGGTGAAAACAATGAAAGAGAATATCCATCCTAAGTATGAGAAAACAACAATTACTTGTGCTTGCGGTAATGTTATTGAGACAGGTTCAACAAAGAAAGACATCCGTGTTGAAATTTGTTCAAAATGCCACCCATTCTTTACAGGAAAGCAGAAATTAGTTGATACCGGCGGACGCGTTGACAGATTCAAGAAGCGTTTCGGTATGGATAAATAATTTATTATGTAATTGTTTAGGCGGCACATTTGTGCCGCCTTGTTTACTTTACAGAGATTTTGCATAATCGTGTGCAGAGTGTCTGTACAATTGAGGTATTATTATGGCAAAGGATTACAAAACCGTTTTAAGTAACGCAAAAGACGAATTTGTTGAAAAGCGTTCACGCTTTATCGGCTATTGCAAACCCGTAACCTGTGAGCAGGAAGCCGTTGATTTTATCAACGAAAAGCGCAGTGAACACTGGAACGCAACTCACAATGTCTATGCCTATTCTTTGCGAGAGGGCAACATAAAGCGTTACAGTGATGACGGCGAACCCTCTGGTACTGCAGGTATGCCTTGCCTTGATGTAATTGTAAAAAATGAGATTTATGATGTCTGCGTTGTCGTAACTCGTTATTTTGGCGGTGTTTTGCTCGGTACAGGCGGACTTGTGAGAGCATATTCCCACGGTGCAAAAATTGCCCTTGACGCCGCAAAAATTGTTAAAATGCAAAACTGCTTTGTATGTTCGGCTCGCTGTACATATAACCAGTACGGCAAAGTTTCGGCACTTGTAATGGATAACGGCGGTGTTGTTGACGATACTGTCTATGAAAGCGATGTGCTTATAAAATTCCACATCACTCCCGATTTGCTCCCGCAGCTTAATAAAAAGCTTGCCGATGCAACTTCGGGCGAAGTTCAGGCAGTTTCCAACGAAGAAAAATATTACGCTGCTGAAGTGTAAATTTCTTTTAAGGCAAAAATTTTTATGATTTCGACCTCAAAAACGATAAAATGAAAATTTTTTCAAAAAATTTTTAAATATTTAAAGGAATATTCAAAAAAAATTCGTAAAAAGCTAATAGGTAAGTGAGAGGAGGAGTTTTATGGCTTTCCCTGAAAGTTTCTTGCAGGATTTAAAAATGCGAAACGATATTACAGATGTTGTTTCGGGTTATGTCAATCTTAAACGACGGGGAAGAAATATGGTCGGTCTTTGTCCGTTTCACGGTGAAAAAACTCCCTCTTTTAATGTGTATACCGAAAACGGTTCGTTCTATTGTTTTGGATGCGGTGTAGGCGGAGATGTCATTTCTTTTATTATGAGAATTGAAAATCTCGACTATGTTGATGCGGTAAAGTACCTTGCGCAGCGGGCAGGACTTGAAATGCCCGAAAACAGCTATGATGACAGTATGAGCCGTTTGCGAAACAGAGTGTTTGAAGCTAACCGTGAGGCGGCAAGGTTTTACTATGCCACACTATGTTCTCCGCAGGGCAGAAAAGGTCTTGACTATTTTCATTCAAGAGCCTTGTCCGACAGAACCATTCGCCATTTCGGACTCGGTTATGCCGACGCTAACTGGTCGTCACTCTGTAATCATTTAAAATCAAAAGGCTTTAAAGACAGCGAACTTGTTGCCGCCAACCTTGCGGTTAAACGCAGAAACGGCAACGGTATCTATGACAGATTCACAGACCGTGTAATGTTTCCGATTATCGACCTGAGAGGAAATGTCATCGCATTCGGTGGCAGAATTATGTCAGATGCAAAGCCGAAATATCTCAACACATCCGACACCCCTGTTTTTAAAAAGAGTGCAAACCTGTTTTCACTCAACAATGCCAAAAATTCGGGCAAGCGAACTCTCATTCTTTGTGAGGGTTATATGGATGTTATCGCTGTAAATCAGGCCGGTTTCACCAATGCCGTTGCAACACTCGGAACGGCTCTTACAGGCGAACAGGCTGTTTTGATGAAACGATATGCGGATGAGGTAATTATCTGTTACGATGCCGATGAAGCAGGTCAAAAGGCTACCGCAAGGGCAATTCTGATACTCAGAAATTCGGGACTTAATGTAAAGGTTCTGACAATTCCAAGCGGCAAAGACCCCGATGAATTTATCAAATCAAAGGGTAATGACGGTCCTGCGGCATTTAAAGCATTGCTCGACAAATGCGGAAACGATGTTGAATATCGACTTCAAAAGCTGAAAAATGCACACAACATTCAGCTGACAGAGGGCAAGGTTGCATTCCTTGAAGAGGCGGCAAAGCTGATTGCAACAATCAGCAGTCCGATTGAACGGGATGTCTATTCTTCAAAAGTCGCATCCGAACTCGGTGTTGACAAAAACGCTTTTAAACAGCAGGTGTCAAGAGTTTCACGCAGAGGTGAAAGAGCCGAAGAGAAGAAACAGGCTCGTCAAATTCAGCTTGAACTCAGCCGAAGAAATGATAAAATCAATCCCGAGCATTTTCAAAAGCCACGCAGTTCAAGTGCAGAAGAGGCTCTCTTGGTATATTTGCTCAACAATCCTGATGCATACGAAATGATTTCTGCAAGGGTAAAACCCGAACAGTTTCAAAACAGTCTTATGCGGAGGTTTTTTGAATATTTCAGCGGTCGCATAGAAAGGGGAGAAGACCCTCTTACAAATGTGGCAGCGGATTTTACACAAGATGAAAATTCAAAACTTTATCAGCTGATGTCACAATCAATTTCAGGTGCGTCAACAGAAGAAGCGATGAATGAATACATAAATGTAATCAACGAGGAAAGCTCAAAGCTCAATTCCGGCGATTTAGCCGATGTTTCAAATGAGGAGCTTATGGCATATCTCGATAAAATAAGGAAAAAGAAACAGTAAGCGTAGGAAAGGAAAATGAGTATGGCAGCTACACCCGATAAGAAAACAGTAGTAAGAGATCTTATGGAACTCGGTAAGCAGAAAGGTCAGCTTACCAATCAGGAAATTCTCGATGCAATCGGTGAAATTGACTTCGATCCCGAACAGCTTGAAAAGCTTTACGATTCCCTTGCACAGCTTGGCATCGAAATTGTTGAGGATTCAGGCGATATTAAAATTGATGATATTGACCTCGGTTTTGATGAAAACAAAGGCGGTGATTCGCACGCACCTGTTGCAGAAACAGGCAGTGTTTCGGTTGATGACCCTGTAAAGGTTTATCTTAAAGAAATCGGACGAGTTCCGCTTCTTTCTTCAGATGAAGAAATCAACCTTGCAATCAGAATTGCTGACGGTGATGTTGCCGCAAAACAGCGTCTTTCAGAGGCGAACCTTCGTCTTGTCGTTTCAATTGCAAAGCGTTATCTCGGCAGAGGTATGCAGTTTCTCGATCTTATTCAGGAGGGTAACCTCGGTCTTATCAAAGCCGTAGAAAAGTTTGACTACACAAAGGGTTTCAAATTCTCAACATATGCAACATGGTGGATCAGACAGGCTATCACTCGTGCAATTGCCGATCAGGCTCGTACAATCCGTATTCCTGTTCATATGGTTGAAACAATCAATAAGGTTAAAAAGGTTCAGAGCCAGCTTCTTCACCAGAACGGTCACGAGCCGTCAGCTGATGAAATTGCCGCTGAAATTGATATGCCTGTTGACAAGGTTCGTGAAATTATGCGTGTTGCTCAGGAACCTGTTTCACTTGAAACTCCAATCGGTGAAGAGGAAGACAGCCATCTCGGTGATTTTATCCCAGATAACGATGCTCCCGCACCTGCCGATGCCGCATCACACACAATGCTCCGTGAACAGCTTTCCGATGTTCTTTCAACACTCACTCCTCGTGAGGCAAAGGTTCTCAAACTCCGTTTCGGTCTTGAGGACGGCAGAAGCAGAACTCTTGAAGAAGTCGGCAAGGAGTTCAATGTAACCCGTGAGCGTATCCGTCAGATTGAAGCAAAGGCTCTCCGCAAGCTCCGCCATCCGTCAAGGAGCAGAAAGCTTAAAGATTACCTTGATTATTGATTATTAAACGCTTATGATTACTTTCGATGAATGTGGTGCAATGCTTGACGAGATTGCGGACTCAATGCCTTATGAACTCTACAGAAATTTAAACGGAGGGATTTCACTTCTTCCGCAGTCAAAGGTTCATCCAAAAGCTCTTAACAATGATTTGTTCATTTTGGGTGAGTACATACGCAATTCTCTGGGCAACGCCATTGTGTTTTACTACGGTTCAATCAACAGGGTTTACGGCACTCTTGATAAAGAGGAATACCGAAATAAGCTTGTTGAAATACTTCATCACGAGGTTCGCCATCATAACGAATATCTTGCAGGCTGCGATGACCTCGGAATTTATGACAAAAATCAGATTGATGATTACCTTATAGAACACGGAAAATAATCAAATAAATTAACAAAGGACAGCTTCATTAACCAAAGCTGTCCTTTTTATCATCTTACCTTTATAATCTGACCCGGATAAATTACATTCGGATTTGAAAGTCCGTTAAGCCTTGAAAGATTGTCAACCGTAGTTCCGTGCATTTGTGCAATTATCCACAGCGAATCGCCGGGTCTTGCAACATGATACTGCGTTTCCGCACTGCCTGCCGGAACTGTAAGCACCTGACCGACAAAAATAGCGTCGGGAGTCTGAATGTTGTTGTATTTTAGTATGTCATTTACCGTTGTCTGAAAGAACTGTGCAATACCGAAAAGTGTATTGCCCGGACGAACGGTGTACTGAACCATTTCCATATCTGTCCTCCTTGGTTTTCATAGTAACAATATATGCCCATGACAAAAATCCGTTACTCCTGCATAAAATAAACCGTGTACGGAAAAATAACCTTAGTACTGATATTCACCGACTTTGTAGGCGGTGAATAATCAGTTTTGTTTCAAATTTTCAATATGAGAGGGCATATAAATGGAAATAAAAATAGATACAATAATCGGCAGAGAAATAATTGATTCAAGAGGTAATCCCACGGTTGAGGCAGAAGTCGGTCTTTCGGACGGAACTTTTGCCAAAGCATCAGTTCCGTCAGGTGCTTCAACAGGCGAATTTGAAGCCGTTGAACTCCGTGACGGCGACAAGCGTTATAACGGAAAAGGTGTTCAGAGAGCAGTTGAAAATATCAACAGCATAATTTCACCGAATTTATGTTGCGACTCACCGTTTGATCAGTGTGCAATCGACAGCAAAATGATTGAACTTGACGGCACAGATAATAAGGATTTACTTGGTGCAAACGCCATTCTTGCCGTATCACTTGCCTGTGCAAAAGCAGCGGCAAAGCATTTAAAATTACCGCTTTTTCGCTATATCGGCGGAACATATGCGGTCAGAATGCCTGTTCCTATGATGAACATTCTCAACGGCGGTGCTCATGCGACAAACAATATCGACATTCAGGAATTTATGATAATGCCTGTCGGTGCAAGGTGCTTTTCTGAGGGACTTATGCAGTGCTGTGAAATCTACCACACACTCGGCAAAATTCTCAAAGAGAATAATATGTCAACAGGTGTAGGCGATGAGGGCGGCTATGCTCCAAGTCTAAACAGCGATCAGGAAGCTATTGAATATATCATAAAGGCAATTGAAAAGGCAGGATACAATACCGATGAAATCAAAATTGCACTTGATGCGGCGACATCCGAATGGTATAAAGACGGCAAATATATTATGCCCAAAAGAGGCAACACCTTTAATTCAGATGAGGTATGCGACTATTTTACAAACATTTGCAAAAAATATCCTGTCATTTCTGTTGAAGATCCGCTTTCAGAACACGACTGGGACGGTTGGAAGAAAATAACATCAGAAATCGGTGACAAAGTTCAGCTTGTCGGTGACGATTTGTTTGTCACCAACACAAAAAGGCTTAAAAAGGGCATAGAACTCAGTGCAGGCAACGCAATTTTGATTAAGATAAATCAAATCGGTACACTCACTGAAACTCTTGATGCAATCGACACGGCTCATAAGGCGGGTTATCGCACGATAATCTCGCACAGAAGCGGTGAAACCGAGGACACAACAATTGCCGACATTGCGGTTGCGGTAAATTCGGGACAGATAAAAACAGGTGCTCCGTGCCGAACCGACAGAGTTGCAAAGTACAACAGACTTCTGCGGATTGAAAGTGCAATTGTCAACACTTCAACCTACGGAATATGACTCTATTATCCCCGACTTCGGTCGGGGAATTCTTTTTTTATTAGGACAAAATTTTGCAATCGAACTAAAAAGATTATGAAATTGTCTTTAACGACAATTTTTTATTTGCTCAATATAAATTAAAAAAATTACATTTGAAAATTCAGCATATTGCACATATTTACCATAGAAAATTCTACAACAATAAAGTCTTTATCAGTTCATATATTCTAAATCGGAATTAAAATATATTGCCTTATATGATAAAATAAGTTAATGAAATGCTAACATTGGAATTCGTATGGACTATTGTAAAACAGTGCTGATTGTGACCTTTGTTTTGCTCATATCCGAATAAGTCAGGAGGCATTTTTGATTGTTTTTAAAAAAAGTATTGGCAGGAGTAATGACAGCTATGATAATTACAGGAATGTGTGCGGCTGATGTTTCGGCAGCAGAAAAGAAAACAACAACAGATTATCAGGCATATGCCGCTAATCTGGACAAATACGCATATTCTGGCGATGATCTTGGTGCTAATTACTCAAAAAAATCAACCACATTCAAGGTGTGGTCACCAAATGCGGCATCTGTTCGTGTAAACATTTTTGAACACGGCAGTGATGATGAGGGAGATGCAGGTTCTATAATGTCAAGGGCAATGGTGCTTGACAAAACAACAGGCGTGTGGTCTGTTACAATTAACGGCGACCTGCTTAATAAATATTATACATATTCCGTTACTCACGGAAAAACAACCAAAGAAACAGCTGATGTTTATGCAAAGGCTTGCGGTGTGAACGGTAACCGTTCAATGGTTGTTGACCTTAACTCAACCAATCCTGAGGGTTGGGAAAATGACAAGCATGTGCTTGTTCAAAATCAGACTAATGCGTCTGTATGGGAAATTTCCGTTGCAGACTTCTCTTCATCCGAATCAAGCGGTGTAAGTGAAGCAAACCGAGGAAAATTCCTTGCTTTTACCGAAGAGGGAACAACAGTCAACGGTGTTCAGGGTGCATCTTCAACCTGCGTTGACTATCTCAAAAAACTCGGCGTAAAGTATGTGCAGATTATGCCATTCTACGATTTCGGTTCGGTTGATGAGAGCAAGGACATTATGGATCAGTACAACTGGGGTTACGATCCCGTCAACTACAACTGTCCCGAGGGTTCTTATTCTACAAATCCTAAAAAGGGTGAAGTGAGAATCAAAGAATGTAAGCAGATGATTCAGGCACTTCATAACGCAGGAATCGGTGTAATTATGGATGTTGTTTACAACCACACCTACACACCCGATTCTTGGTTTCAGAGAACAGTTCCAAACTACTACTACAGAATGAACAGTGACGGAACATTCTCAAATGGCTCAGGTTGTTCAAACGATACAGCAAGCGAACATCTTATGTTCAGAAAATATATGATTGATTCCGTTACATACTGGGCAAGCGAATACCACATTGACGGTTTCCGCTTTGACCTTATGGGACTTCACGATGTAACAACTATGAATTCAATCCGTGCCGCTCTTGACGGCCTTTATGAGGACGGCAGCGGCAAACAGATTCTTATGTACGGTGAAGCGTGGGATATGGCAACCAATTGTGACGAAGGCACAGTTATGGCAAGTCAGAAAAATCTCAAGCAGATGAGCGACCGTATCGGTGCATTTGATGATACAATCCGTGACGCAATCAAGGGAAGCACAGGCGGTACAGACGGTGCTTTTATTCAAAACGGTTCTAACAGAGCTAATCTTAAAACAGGTATTGCAGGTCAGAGTGACACTACAACCGGTTGGGCAAATGTTCCGTCACAGTGCGTAACATATGCGTCGTGTCACGATAACCTTTGCCTTTACGATAAGCTTGTCGGTTCGGTTTACGGTGCCGACGGTAAATATCGCAGGAGATATGAAGATCTTGTTGCAATGAACAAGCTTTCTGCGGCAATTGTTATGACTTCTCAGGGCATTCCGTTCTCCCTCGGCGGTGAAGAATTTTGCCGCAGTAAAGACGGTGACGAAAACAGCTATGCATCAAGCAGAAAAGAAAATCAGCTTGACTGGGAGAATATTGATCTCTATTCCGATTTAATTGAATATTACAGAGGACTTTATAAAATCCGTGACGCTTTTGCGGCATTCTCGGATTCTACTGCTGCGACAGCCAACAGCCTTGCATACCTTTCCGATGTTCCTAAGGGTGTTACAGGTTATACAATCAATAACACAGAGGGCGGAAAATGGAATAAGATGTGCGTAATATTCAACGGCTCGGATTCTGCACAGAATGTAAACGCAAAAGGCGACTGGGTTGTCCTTGCGGATAACAAGACAGCGGGACTTCGCAACATAAAGAATGTTACAAACAGCGTAAAGGTTGAGGCTCATTCAGCCGTTATTATGGTTGACACAAAAAGCTACGATTCTGCCGGAATTATGGATGATGAGGGCGCGGTTGTAATTGATTATTATGATAACAAAACCGAAAAGCTCATAAAGTCGCAGACGCTCACGGGCGAGCTCGGAACAAGCTATGATATAACAAATCTTGCGTCAACTCTCAGCTATGATGTAAAGAAAACCGAGGGCGAAACCAAGGGTGTGTTTACAGACCAGATTGGTCACGCAAAGGTTTATGTTGAAGAATATGACGGCGAGATGTCAACGGTTACGGTAAAGTTTGTTGATGAAACAAATAATACGGAAATTGAAGATTCTTATCTTGTGAGAAACAGAAGGGGAGAGCAGTACTATACTCCCGACCTTCCGTCCATCAAGAATTACAAGCTTGTTCTTGACGACCTTCCGACAAACGGTGCAGGCAAGCTTGATTCCGCAAGCAAGACCGTTACATACAAATATACTCGTGTTACAGATGATGAGGACAAGAAAATTTATACTCGTGTTACAGATGATGAGGACAAGAAAATTTGCAGAGTCAACGCCATTTATATGGATGATTCGGGCAAGATCCTTGATACAAAGACAATCACGGGTGCTGAAGGACAGGCTTATTCACTCTCTCAAAATACATATGAGGAAAAAGAACTTGTAAGCGTTCCGGAAAAGGCAAACGGAACATTCAAATCGGGTGAAATAAATGTGGTGTTCAGCTATTCATCAACACCGGATCCGCTCAAGCAAATGCTTCCGTTTGTATATGTCGGCACAGGACTTATTATTGCTCTTTGTGCCGCATCGGTAGTTTACTCTTCTGTTAAGCGCAAAAAGCGTCTTATGGCTGATCTTGACATTGAAGAGGACTGATTAGGGTAGTTATTTCCGTATGCTGACGGAATAGATTATAAAAATTAATAAGGAGGAATATTATCTATGAGAACTACGAAGAAAATTGTTTCTGCAGTTCTTGCAGCGTGCATGCTTGCCTCAACAGCGGTTGTGTCAAGCTTTGCCGCAACAGCCGATGACAGTTCGGCAGTTTCAAGCGACTACGCAAGAGACAACTCTTACACAAAGGCTGCTGAAGATATTGACGCTCAGTATGCTTACTCCGGCAATGATCTTGGTGTTACCTACACAAAAGATGCTACAACATTCAAGGTTTGGTCACCGACAGCAACTGATGTTAAGGTCAATATCTTTGCAAAAGGTTCGGATAACGAGCAGGGTGCAGGTGAAATCGGCACATACACACTTGAAAAAATGCTCGTTGACGGTGAGTGGAACGGTGTTTGGACGATTACACTCGTCGGTGAATGGAAGGATTATTATTACACATACTCAATCACAACAACAGACACAACACACATCGGTTCAGATGCAACAAAGACTTATGAAACACAGGATGTATACTCAACGGCAACAGGCGTAAACGGTAAGCGTTCAATGATTGTTGACCTTGACGATACAGATCCTGAGGGCTGGTCAAACGACAACCATGTTCTTCTTGACAAATCAACACAGTCATCAGTATGGGAACTCCATATCAAGGACTTTTCTTATGACAAGGCATCGGGCGTAAGCGAGGCTAACAGAGGCAAGTACCTTGCTTTCACGGAATCAGGTACAACTCTTAACGGCGAGGGCAAGGTTTCAACCTGTATTGATTACCTTAAAGAGCTCGGTGTAACAACAGTACAGCTTAACCCGTTCTATGACTTCCAGTCAGTAAATGAGGCAGGCGATGATTCTCAGTTTAACTGGGGTTATGACCCACAGAACTACAATGTTCCTGAAGGTTCATATTCTTCAAATCCGTATGACGGTAAAGTAAGAATCAAAGAATGCAAAGAAATGATCAAGGCTCTGCACGATGCCGGCATTTCCGTTGTAATGGATGTTGTTTACAACCATACTTATTCAACTGATTCATGCTTCCAGCACACAGTTCCTAACTACTACTACAGAATGAAAACATCAGGTGCATTCTCAGACGGTTCGGGTTGCGGCAACGAAGGTGCAACAGAGCGTGCAATGTACAGACAGTATGTTATCGACTCACTCAAATATTGGGTAAATGAATATCATGTTGACGGCTTCCGTTTTGACCTTATGGGTATTATGGATGTTGAAACAATGAATATGGCAAGAGAAGCTCTCGACCAGATTGACCCACGAATCACAATGTGGGGCGAAGGTTGGGCAGGCGGCGACTCATACCACCCAACAAACACATGTTCAGGCACAAAGTTCTATCCTGCAACACAGGCTAACGCAGCAAGACTCAGCGACAGAATCGCTATCTTCAATGACGGTATCCGTGACGGTGTAAAGGGTAGTGCAATGGGCATCAACAACACAGGTTTCATACAGGGCTCAAAGACATCTGCAAAGGATGTAAACTACGGTATTCGTGCTAACAGCTCAGGTACAAACAAGTGGAAGGCTCAGGCTCCTTCACAGTGCGTAACATACGATTCATGTCACGATAACGCAACACTTTATGACCAGATTCTTGCATCAACAGGTCTTGCAAGCTTTGGCGAAAGAAATTCTGAGGCTGTAAAGATGAACAAGCTCGCAAGTGCTATCATCTACACATCACAGGGTATTTCATTCACACTTGCCGGTGAAGAAATGGCTCGTTCAAAAGACGGTGACACAAACAGCTACAAGTCAGATCCTGAACTTAATATGATTAAGTGGCAGAATGTTGTTGACTATGCTGATGTAGTTTCTTACTACAAGGGTATGATGCAGATTAAGTCAGCATTCTCACCTCTCACAGCTATGGATACATCATATGCTAACAACTTCATCTTCACAAATAAGGTATCTTCACCTACAAACCAGATTTCATACACTCTTGCAAATGATGTTGAGGGTGAGTGGAACAAGATTGCCGTTCTCTACAACAATGCTTCAACAGCTGCAGATGTTACACTTGCAGACACATCTGTAACAGATTGGGTTATTATTGCCAACGGCGAAACAGCAGGCCTTGACTCACTTGGTGAGGTAACAGGCTCAACATTCACAGTTCCTGCTCGTTCAGCTATCGTAGCTGTTGACAAGGCAGGCTATGAGTCAGCTGGCATCCATTCTTCAAACGGTAAGGTAAAAGTAAACTATGTTTATGAGTCAACAGGCGAGAAGCTTGAAGATTCTGTAGTTCTTCAGGGTCCTGTAGGTTCAGGTTATGTAACAGTTCCAAGCGCAGGCGTTCCTGATACATACATCGTAAGCCGTGTTGAGGGTAACACAGAAGGCAAGTACACTGACGGTACTCAGGAAGTTACATATATGTACACAGACTATATTCCTGAGACAATCAAGAATGCAGACTTCAACGGTGACGGTGAAGTTGATGTTATCGACGCTACACTTCTCCAGAAGTACATCCTTAAGCTTGAAACTCCTACAGTTGATCAGTCAGCACTTGACCTTAACTATGATGACAATGTAAGCGTTGAAGATACAACAATGCTTATGAAGTCTATTGTTAACCTCCCTGTTTCTTCAGGTAAGGTAACAGTAAACTACTACTACACAGATGCAAAGGGTCAGCAGAAAAAACTTACTGATTCAATCGTATTCTCAGGCAGAGCAGGCAGCACATATGAATCAAAGGCATTCAAGGTTGTTGGCTATGCAGTTGATCCTGACAATATGCCGGCTAAGCCAGCAGGATACATTCCTTACGGCGAGGCAGAAGTAAACTACTACTACATTGCATCAAGCCTTGACATCACACTTCATGTAAAGCACAACGGTTCACTTACATGGACACCATACCTCTGGATATGGGGTTCAAACCTCAAGGGCGCAGACTCAGGCAACTTTATGACAGAGTGGCCGGGTGATCCTATGACTAAAGGTGAAAACGGTTGGTTTGATTACAGCTTCACATACAAGGGAGCAGGTACATACAATGTAATCGTTTCTGATAACGCTACTAATCAGACAATCGACTACAAGGGCTTTGTAGACAACGAAATGTGGATTGTAATTGATGACTCTGCTGTTATGGGCGGTACATACCTTACATTCTACACAGATAACCCTGACACTAACCCGAACGCTCCTATCGCTGAGCAGGTTACATTCGGTTAATCTGAAATCACAAACACAAATTGCAAAAGAGGGCTGACCTTAATTGGTCAGCCCTTTTAATCTGCATAAAATCGGATATTATTCTAAAACAGAAAAATCCCCGACAGTCAATTAAAAACTGTCGGGGATTTAATTGGTTTATCAGTTGTTGTTCATTCTGTAGCAGAGTGTCATAAGACTGTCGCTGAGATGAACATTTTCTACCATAGTATCATTATAACGAGCATTTATATCATAGTGACTGAAATTCCAGTAATTTTTTATTCCGTGTGAATAAAGCTTGTCAAGAACATTTTCAACACAAACTCGGGGAATACACAAAAACGCAGTGTCAATGTGGTTTTTATTGCAAAAATCATCGAGTTCACTTTCGTTCTTAACTGTAAGTCCGTTGAGCTTTGAACCGACTTTCTGTTCGTTGTTATCGAAACAGGCAATAAGTTCAAATCCGAGCTTTTCAAAATTCATATGCATTGCAACGGCTTTACCAAGATTACCCGCACCGATAAGAATTGCCTTGTAATCGTTGTTAAGACCGAGAATGTTCTTGATTTCCTCTTTCAGCTGACTAACGCTGTAGCCGTAACCCTGCTGACCAAATCCGCCAAAACAGTTAAGGTCCTGCCTTACCTGAGAGGCTGTCACATTCATAATCTGTGCAAGCTTTGTTGAAGAAATTTTGTCAATGTTCTGGTCGTTCAGTTCTGATAAAAAGCGGTAATATCTTGGCAAACGCCTGATAACCGACATTGAAATACTGTCATTCTTAGACATTACTCACTATGCTCCTTTAACTTTAAAATCAGAGAGATGCTGCAAGACGCTCGTCAATAGCCTTGAGAAATTCTTCTGTATTTACTTTCTTTTTGTTCTCAAGTGTTGAGATAGCGTAGAGATCGCCTGTCATAACGCCGTCCTCAATTGTCTTGATTGTTGCGGCCTCAAGCTTGTCTGCAAACTTCATAAGGTCGTCAAGACCGTCAAGTTCGCCTCTCTTGCGAAGTGCACCTGTCCATGCAAACAAAGTTGCAACAGAGTTTGTAGAAGTTTCTTCACCCTTGAGATACTTGTAGTAGTGGCGCTGAACTGTGCCGTGAGCAGCCTCATATTCATAGATGCCGTCAGGAGAAACAAGCACGCTTGTCATCATTGCAAGTGAACCGAATGCAGTAGCAATCATATCACTCATAACATCGCCGTCATAGTTCTTGCAAGCCCACATATAGCCGCCCTCACTTCTGATTACTCTTGCAACAGCGTCATCAATAAGTGTGTAGAAATATGTAATACCTGCGTTTTCAAACTTTTCTTTGTATTCATTTTCAAAGATTTCGTTGAAAATGTCCTTGAATCTATGGTCATAAATCTTGCTGATTGTATCCTTTGTTGCAAACCAAACATCAAGTTTCTGATCAAGTGCATAGTTAAAGCATGAACGAGCAAATGATGAGATACTCTTGTCAATGTTGTGCATACCCTGAATAATACCGTCAGTCTTGAAGTCAAAGATTGTGCTTCTCTCCTCAGTGCCGTCAGGCTTTGTAACACAAAGTTCAGCCTTGCTGCCTGCTTCAACTTTCATCTCTGTGTTCTTATAAACATCGCCGTATGCGTGACGGGCAATGCAGATTGGCTTTTTCCATGTAGGAATGTAAGGAACAATACCCTTAACAAGAATCGGACTTCTGAATACTGTACCGTCAAGGATAGCGCGGATTGTGCCGTTAGGTGACTTCCACATACTCTTGAGGTTGTACTCTGTCATTCTTGCGGCATTCGGTGTGATTGTGGCACACTTAACAGCAACACCGTATTTCTTTGTTGCGTTGGCGCTGTCAACTGTAACCTGATCGTCTGTTTCGTTTCTGTGCTCAAGACCGAGGTCATAATATTCTGTTTTGAGGTCAACATAAGGTGTGATAAGAATGTCTTTAATCTGTTTCCAGATGACTCTTGTCATCTCGTCGCCGTCCATCTCTACGAGAGGAGTGACCATTTTAATTTTTTCCATATCAGCTGTTCTCCTTTGTGTAGTCAAGCAGACCGCCTGCAATGATAATGTTTCTTGTTCTGTCTGAAAGCTCACAGTCAGCAACAATTGTGTCGCCTGTTGTCTTGTTTACAACAGTAACCTGCTTGCCGTTTGCAATTTCGTCCTTAACATTCGGAAGCTCAAGCATATCACCAAGCTTGATTTTATCATAATCT
>CAJMRT010000030.1 GCA_905215855.1 uncultured bacterium | reverse complement strand
AAAAGTACGATTTAATGTGTCATTTTATTATTCGCAGATGGTTACATTCTGCGAATTTTCATTTTCGGTCATTGAAATAATTTTTTGTAGTATATTAACTTGAAATTTGATTGATTTCAAGTAATTTAATTAAAAAACAGAATGATTTAATCGAAAATTATTTATCAAACAAAAGAAAATCTCTGGACTTATACAGAGTTTCGTGGTATATGTTTGTGCTAAGAAAGGTGGCATAAACAATGGATACACTTGAAGATTTATATTACGGAAACTTATTCCCTCACGAAAAATGTGCAAAGCTTGATGATGAAATGAAAGAACTGCTTGGCTTACTCAACAGAAATGAAGAAAAACTCACAGCAATTCTTTCTGATGAGCAGAAAGAAACATTTGAAAAATACAAGGACTGCAATCAGGAAATTTCTGAAATCGGTGAACGAAACGCATTTTTAAATGACTTTCGGTTAGGAGCAAGGATCATCATTGAAGTAATCAATAACTGAAAAAGCGGATAGGTAATTATTAACATTGCCTATCCGCTTTTAGTTGTTATTGAATTTGCTATTGCTGTAATTCTTCTTTTAATTGTTCCAAAATTTTCTTTATTTTCTTTTCTGCACCCTCGGCTGTCAGACCGACCCTTAATGACGCTTCACGGATTGTTATTTTCTCCTTGTTTTTCAGACAGTCGGGACATATGCCAAAGACTAACTCGGTCAATCTTAAATCCTGTGGCTTGAGTTTGCTCAAAGCTGTTTTTAACTTTTCTCTCTGTTCGTTTTTGAAAAATATGTCTTCGGGGGAGAGAGTATCTATCTCAATATCAGCGATTGAAGAACTGAAATAATTTTCATTATCTTTATTGTGAATATCAAGATTGCTATTCTGCTTGAATTGAGTCGAAGCAATAATGCAGTTGCGAACTGTGTTCTTTGAAATATTCAATTCATTTGCAATGTCCGTGACTGCTTCTTCAAGAGGTTTGTCATTCGGTTGTTGCGAGTACAGCAATGCTACTTTCCTTAAATTCTGATACAGATTATCATTATTGATATGTACGTTACCGCAAATAGTACGGACATATTTGTGCCAAGCTTTGAGCGCTTTATATTTTATGAGCTGTAGTAAAGGTATATCCGAATCATAGCTTTGCAGTTCGCCCCACAGCAGAGATATAAAAATTTGTTTCAAGTCGTCAATTCTGTTACTATCCAAGCTGTATTTCTTTATAAACAGTCGAGCGTTTCTGTTGAGTACAGGTTCATAATAATAGAGAAATTCATTAAAGTATTTTTCATCCTTTGTTTCTCTGTAGCGTGTAAAATAATCATTCAAGTTAGCAAGCTTAATTGGAAAATAATCAAGCTGATACATTTTATTTTCCTTAATCTTTCATAGTCTCCTCGTATATTTTTGAAAGCTCCATATCTTTCTCGTATTGATTTTCGGCATAGTCAAAATCAACATTAGCCAAATTGAAATAATAATCAATAAGCTCCTTTGCCTTGGCAGATACATTCGCACTATATTTGCTTAGACTTTTATTTTTGCGGATAGAATCGTAACGATTTTTCCACAGAACATAATACGGACTGTCGGATTTTCTCTGCTTTTTCATTTTCCTTTTTGTGACTTCCGGGTGTTTTGCAATGTACGAACAAGGCACTCCGTACTTCTTATTTACCGTGCTGCAATATAGTTGATTGCGTGCTGTGGTCATAAAGAAATATCTATCACAAATATCGCATCTCCAAAGGTAGTGCCCGTGAATATAGCCTTCAAATAAATCCGTCATCAGAAAGTCTTTCAGATTATTGTAATAAACCTTCCTATAAATCTTGCTTGTGCCGTTTTCAGACTCAACCACCGGAATTATTGTTGCTCTCGTGCCGAATGGGTGGCTGTTAACTTCAAATATAAAATTCATATACGGATCGTTTATAAAATCGCTGAATGCTTCTGCGAGTTCTGCTTTTGTTCGTGCGTTGTTTTTTACTATTTTATTTGTAATCTGAAACACGACAGATGAATAATATTCAACTTCCTTTACAGCTGATGAAATAAAGAAACCAATTGAGAAAGCCGTTTCTAAATCAACAGACGTTTTGATTAACTCGTCTAATTTTTCTGAAATCTTTATTCTATATTCATTCTTTGTGAATCGGTTGTATTCTTCATAAAGCTTGATTTTTTCTTCTGTGAAAAGCTTATTGATTTTCTCTTTACATTTCTTGATATCAAATATTTTAAAGATTTCATATTGACTCAAAACATCAATAGCTGAAATTATTTTTGAATGGTAATCTAAAAAATCAGTCCTGTTAAAATCCTTATTTAATAATTCTTTCGCAAAATTTCTTAAGTCTTCAAAAATACTTTCATCAATAAATCTACTGTCGGTGTCCATTACAAGAAAACTTGTGTAACCGATAGGATATTCTTTATCGCTGATTGCAAATGGATGAGCAATAAAAACTCTGTAAACAATAAGCTGAAACAGCTTAATACAAGACTTGCACAGCGCAAATCTGACCAAAAAGAAATCTTACTTGAGAGAATCAGGGATAGGGAACACACTGTTATCTACACAGAAATGCTTGAAAAATGCGAGTCGGACATTCAAAAGTTCGATGATGAAATCAAGTTTATTCTGGATTATAACTCAACTATCAAAAAGCGCAAAGCTGAAATGAAAGACAGCGTTGAAATCATTGAAGAAATTATCAAGGAAGGATCAATCAGTGACGCAAACCTCAGATTGCTTGTGAATAAAATAATTATCTTTGAGAGAGATAAAAAGCTGAAAATCAAAATCAAGCTGAACGCTAAATTTCAAAGACATAAGGATTGTTATAATGATAATGGAATAGTTTCAGAAAAGATATTTATATAAATAAGGCAAAATTATTGACACGATGTTGCTTTTGATTATATAATTTTTTATGGTGATAAAATGATAAAAGTTGCATTTTGTGATGATGAAACTAAAATTTTAGAGGATTTATCTGTAAAGATAAAGAAAGAATTTGAAAAGATTAATTGTGAAATTGATTTATATACAACAGAAAACTCAATCGGGCTTCTTGAATATCTGAAAAGTTGTCCTGTTGATATTCTGTTTCTGGATATTGATATGCCGACAATCAGCGGTATGGATATTGCAGAAGCTCTGCTCAACAGCGAAATAAAAACACTCATTGTCTTTGTTACAGGTCAGGATGCCCTAGTGTATAAATCCTTTAAATATCATCCCTTCGGATTTATAAGAAAGACATATTTTGATGAAGAAATTACGGGAGTTGTAAAAGGCTTGATTGAGGAAATACAAAAAAGCTCTGATACATTCTTCTTCAAAACTAACGATAGCTTTAACAGAATCAAGCTTAAGGATATTCTGTATTTTGAATCCGAGTCAAATTATCTTAATCTGCATACTGCAAATACTGTTTACAAATTCAGAAGTACCCTTTCAGCAATTGAAAAAGAGCTTTCAGCAAAGGGTTTTATCCGCACTCATAAAGGATTTCTTGTGAATCAGGAGCATATCTTTTCAGTCAAATCCGAGAATATTGTTCTCAGCAGCAATGTCGTCCTACCAATCGGCAGAACAAACAGAGATGTAATAAAAGCTCGCATAATGAGGTATATGAGATGATCGGAAAATATAAAAAGCTCAAGCAGGATTTTGAAAATCTTGAAAAGGAATATTCAAGAGAGGTTGCCAAAAATCTCGACTTGCAGTACAAATACGATAACCTGAAAGCTGATTATGCAAACGAAACGACTCAGCGTGCGGAAATTGAGAGGCTTCACGAAAACACACGAAGGCTCAAGCACGATATGAAAAATCATATTATGGTGGCTGTATCCTATCTTAACAACGGAGAAGTTGAACTGGCTAAGAATTATCTTTCAGATGTGCTTGATAATCTGAATAAAACCTATTCTTACATTCAGACCGGTAATTCTGTTATGAATTATATTATCAATTCAAAGCTTGAAAAAGCACATAGCAAGGGAATCAGATTTAAAGCAGAAATAGAAAATCTCCCCTTTGAAAAAATGGGAAGTGTTGATTTTTCTGCATTGCTTTCAAATATACTTGATAATGCCGTTGAGGCAAGTGAAAAGACAACAGATAAGTTTATCTGTGTTGCGATTCTCAAAAAGCGTGCTTATGATACAATCCTCGTAAAAAACAAGATTGACAACTCCGTTCTTGAAACAAATCCCGAGCTTAAATCGGATAAAAATAATACAGAACAACACGGCTACGGTATAAAGCAGATAAAGACAATAGCCGAAAAATATGATGGTATAGTTGACATTTATGAAGAGGATAATATGTTCTGCGTGAATGTTATGATACCAAGCTAATACTAAAATTAGACTGTTTCAAGCGAAGCAGTCTTTTTTATTTGACAGGAAACTGCATATAAGTAGGTTGTCAGGAAAAACAAAAAAGCCAATTCCTTTTTCAAAATTTGTGTCAAGGCTCTTGCTTTTTGTCACAGCTCAGAAGCAGTTTATCCCAAATGGATTGTAAATTATCAAGTATATGTTTATTATTAATTTAGGTGAAGAAAATGATTATAGCCAAAAACTTAAGCAAGGAATTTCACAATAACATCAAAGCGGTGAATAATCTTTCGTTTCATATTAACAAGGGTGAAACAGTCGGGCTAATAGGTGCAAACGGTGCAGGCAAAACAACACTTATAAAGCTTATTTCAGGCTTGTTAAAACCCGACAGTGGCTTTGTCAGAATTTTTGAGGATAACCCGCTTGCAAGGAAAGCTAAAAACGGGCCGTTTATGGGTGTAGTGTCAGGTCAGAGGCCCTCAGGAACCTATGATAACGGCAAGGGTGCAAACACCGCGACCTTGCAGGAGGATTTAACGGTTGAACTGAATATGGAGCTTGTAAAGGCAATTTACAGGATTCCCGATGACAGATATAATAAAAAGCTTTCTGAGCTTACAGATGCTCTTGGATTAAACTCTTTTATGAAATACCGTGTTGACCAGCTTTCATTAGGTCAGCGTATGCGTGCAGAAATAGCTGTCGTACTGCTCTATGAGCCTGAACTTCTTATACTTGACGAACCATTTATCGGGGTTGACTTGATAGCCAAGGAATCAATAAGGCAAATTCTTCAAAAAATGTCCAAGGATAAGAACACCACAATAATTCTTACCACACACAATGTAGAAGAAATTGAGAAAATCTGTGAACGGGTAATCTTATTAGATAAAGGCAGTATGGTTTTTAACGGAAGCTTTGACCGTATAAAGTATTCTCACGCAAGTATCAATTCATTAAGTGCAGAGCTTACGGATAAAATTCCCGATATGCAGGATTTGCCCGTGACTAAATACATGATTGAAAATAAGAAAATTACCCTTTGGTACGACAGTAAGGTAATCAGTACCAAAGATTTAACCGCTTACATTTTATCCCAGTGTAAGGTTAAGGATTTGCTGATAAGAAAACCTACCGTAGAAGAAATTATCAGAAATATATATGAGGAGGACTCAGAGTGAGTAAAACTATAATTGATGTTCAGAACATAAGCAAAACCTTTAAAATCACAAAGAGAAAAACAGGTTTCAAGGGTGCGTTAGCAAATATATTTCATCCTGAACACGAATACAAGAAAGCCGTAAACGACATCAGCTTTAATATAAAAGAGGGTGAGATGGTAGGCTTTATCGGACCTAACGGAGCCGGAAAGTCAACTACCGTCAAAATGCTTTCAGGTATTCTGTACCCGGACAGCGGAAATATAAATATCTCAGGATATATTCCCCACAAACAGCGTAAGGAATATGTTGCCAATATCGGTGTAGTGTTCGGTCAGAAATCGCAGATTTCATGGGATTTATCACCGCTTGACAGCTACGAGGTTATCAAGCATATCTATAAAATTCCCGATAAGAAATATAAAGAAAATATTGAACGCTTTACTGAGCTTCTTGATATGCGGAAATTCATTAATCAGCCTGTACGTCAGCTTTCACTTGGTCAGCGAATGAGGGCAGATATTGCGGCGGCGCTTCTTCACTCACCTAAAATAGTTTTCTTTGATGAGCCGACAATCGGAATTGATGTTGTGGGTAAGGAGAAAATCCGCAGTTTTATAAAAACTCTAAATAAGACTGATAACATCACAATGATTTTTACAACACACGATATGCAGGATATTGAAAAGACCTGTGAGCGCCTGATAATTATTGATGACGGAAAAAAGCTATATGACGGAAGCCTTGAAGCCATAAAAAGCAATTATGTTTCATCACGAATTATAGAAGCAGAGTTTGAACAGCTGCCTGAAAAAATTGATATTCCGTATGTTACTGTCAGTGATGTTGATAAAAACAGAATGAAAAAGGTCATCACATTTGATACCGGCAAAACAAGCATAAATTCGTTAATGAGTACCTTGCTCAATAATTACAGTATCAAGGATATTTCAGTAAAAGAGCCTGAAATTGATGCGATAATCAGTGATATTTATCAGGGTAAAATCATTGTACATTGAGTACGGAGGTGTAAAATGAGTACTTACATACAATTTGCCGCCGTTAAATTCAGAAATAATATGGCTTACCGTTTTGAGTACATAATGGGGATTCTGAATACTGTTCTGAATTTTTTGGTGTATTGGTGTATATACAAGGCTTTGTATGGCGGCGCAAACGAGATTGACGGAATTACCTTTTCAATGGTAACTACAAATTTTATAATTTCGCTCGGTCTGACAAATGCTTTTTCAAAAAATGAAATGTTTTTACAGGATAAAATCAAACAGGGAACAATAGCAAACGAGCTTCTTAAGCCTGTGAATTTCAAATTCAGAATGCTGTTTGAGGATTTGGGTGACGGATTTTTTAAAGTGGTTTTCAATTTTCTGCCTGCTGTGATAATTGCAATGCTTTTTACTGAAATGATGCCGCCTGCCGGAATTTTTGGCTTTATTCTCTGTCTTGTCAGTGCAGTGCTGGGATATATTGTATTGTGGTATATAAGCTTTATAGTTCAGACATTGGCTTTCTGGCTGTTTAATGTCTGGGGATTGATTACAATAAAAAATGTAATAGTAAATATTTTCTCGGGTGCTTTACTTCCGCTTTGGTTTATGCCACAACCTGTTCTGAATATTATTAAGTTCACACCGTTTGATTCTATTTTCTTCACACCTGTTCAGCTGTATCTCGGACAACTGCAGAGTTATGAAATACTGTTGAATTTTGGTAGGCAGGTTTTGTGGATAGCAATACTTTATTTTATCGGCGAGCTTTTGTGGAATAAAGGAATCAAAAGACTTATAGTGCAGGGAGGTTAAGTTATGAAAGATATAGTTTCTCTGTTTTTTGCTTATGCAAAATCAGGTATAAAAACACGCTTTCAATATAAGCTTGACTCCGTAGTTTCGTCTTTTGCCGTGTTTTTCAGAGAAGCGGCAGGAATTATTGCAATGTATTTTGCTTTGCTTAAATTTGATACAATCAATAACTGGAATATCAACGAGCTTATGTTTCTGTTCAGCCTGATTTTTATTACATATGGAATTTTTATTGTCTTTTTTATGGCTTTGCGTGACTTTTCCGACTGGATAAAGCACGGTGATATAGACAGAGTAATGGTAAGACCTCGTGGAATACTCACTCAACTTGTGCTGTGCGGTGCAGACTGGCTTGCAGCACTCGGTCACGGAACATTGGGCATTACTCTTTTTATTTTGTCAGCTAATAATGTGGGCGTAGAATGGAACGCAGTAACTATTCTGTACTATGTTATTTCAATTGCAAGCGGTGTCCTTATACAAGGTGCAGTTTTTCTGTTTTTCTCAGCAATCAGCATTTATTTTATAGAAACACAGAGCTTAAAAGAAATTATGTACTGGAATCTGAGAAAATTTGCCGGTTATCCCATTAGCATCTATAATAAGTTTATACAATCACTTCTTATATTTGTAGTGCCCTTTGCATTTGTGAATTACTTTCCGGCACAGTTCTTGCTGCGCAAGCCTGATATGTCGACGTATCCCGAATGGTTTATGTATATTTCGCCGTTTGTAGGAATCATACTTTATATCATCGCTTACTTTTTCTGGAAGTTCAGTATGAGGTATTATAAAAGTACCGGTAATTAAGGCTTATTGCAAAATATAAAATGGCAGACGCATAACATTAGTAATTTTCAATTTAGTAATTATAGCTAAATTGAAGCGTGATAATTTGTACAATACGAACTACAAAATCGTCATCTTATGTTATGCGTCTGCCAACTTTATTTTTGCTCAAAAACAAGAAAAAGCCCGATAAAATCGAGCTTTTCAGGGTGGTGCGGGCGACAGGACTTGAACCTGCACATCGGTTGACACTAGAACCTAAATCTAGCGCGTCTGCCAATTCCGCCACGCCCGCACGTGTGTATTTCAACAAGATAAACTTGCGAAAATCAAAATATTAAATTGTTTCACAAAGGTAGCGTGACCAAAATCTAGCGCGTCTGCCAGTTCCGCCACAGGTGCAAATATTAAACTGAAATATAATAGTGGTTTGCAAAGTGATACGCGCGTCTTCCGGTCTGAAATATAGTCGCAATGCGTCGCACATAAATGTGCTTCCTTTTGCTCGTTATTTCAGACAGCGCATTGCTCCCTTTATCCGCCACAGGCAGCGGTCGCAAGGCTGCCAATTCCGCCACACCCGCATTTTCAATTTCTGCAAGACCTACCGTTAGATAATACTATAAATATCAGCAAAAGTCAAGTATAAGCAAGCAGTATATTATTACTGCTTGCAGAACACGATTCCGTCTTTTTTACTGATGGACTTGATTTTTGCCAAAGATTCAACTCTTACGCCCATATCACGAACGAGGTTGCCGCCGCCCTGATAGGCTTTTTCGATAACAATTCCTGCGCCTGCTGTTTTTGCGCCTGCTTTTTCAATAAGCATAAGAAGTGCCGTTAAGGCACTGCCCTTTGCAAGAAAATCGTCAATGATAAGTACATTATCGTCTTTGTTCAAAAATTCATTAGAAACTACTATGTCATAGTCCTTTTTATGAGTGTATGAGTGGACGGTTGCGTTGTATGTATCTGAGTAAATGTTTATCGTCTTTGTCTTTTTTGCAAAAACAACGGGAACATTAAAATACTGAGCCGTAAGACAGGCAATGCCGATTCCCGACGCTTCAATTGTCAGAATTTTTGTTATGTTTTCATCCTTGAAAAGTCTGTAAAATTCCTTGCCAAGCTCACACACAAAATTGACATCAATCTGATGGTTAAGAAAGCTGTCAACCTTTAACACATTGTCGGCACCAATATGTCCGTCTTTAAGAATTCTGTCTTCTAAAAGTTTCATATCAATCTCTTTTCTGAAAAATAAAATAGTAACAAACAATACGATAGATTATACTACAAAGATTTGCACATTTCAATTGATTTTTGTGATATTCCATGTTTTATTTTTCTTATTTTCGCAAAAAATTAAATTCAGACACAAAAAAGGCAGTCGTGATAAAGCGACTGCCCCTGTGTTTTATACTTCAATATTTTTAATTGAATCAAATTCGTCCGTGATTTCTTTTGACGGCTTTTTTGAAAGAAGAGAAACAACAACATTCACAATAAGCGCAAGTCCGAAGCCTACAACAAGTGAATAAAGATTTGTTGCCGCATAAAGCGTCTGACCGTTTACAAGCGGAATATAGTCCCATATGATAACTGTCAGAGCGCCTGTTGCCATACCGCTGATTGCACCCGAAAGTGTTGAGCGTTTCCAGAAAAGTGCCAACAGAACAACAGGTCCGAATGCCGAACCGAATCCTGCCCATGCATCCGAAACAAGTCCCATAATGCTTGATTTAGGATTAAGTGCAATGAAGAATGCGATTACAGCAACAACTGCAACTGCAATTTTGCCGACCAAAAGCGAACTCTTTTCGCTTGCATTCTTTTTAACAGCGCCTTTGTAAAGATCCTCCGAAACAGCCGACGCAGTGACGAGAAGCTGACTGTCTGCTGTTGACATAATTGCGGCAAGGATTCCGCAAAGGAAAATACCGCCGATAAAGATAAGCACACCGTTGCCTGAGAAAAGCTGCTGGATTGTTCTGATGAATACAGATTCGCTTGTTGCATCGTCAAGCTGTGCTGTAAGGTAGCCTCTTGCGATAAGACCGATAAGGCATGACGCAGTAAGTGAAATAATTACCCAAACAACAGCAATTTTTCTTGACTTTTTGATTTCTTCATTGCTCTTTACAGCCATGAATCTGACGAGAATATGCGGCATACCGAAGTAACCGAGTCCCCACGCAAGGTTTGAAATAATCGAAACAGCCGAAACAGGCGTTCCGTCACCGTTTACAAAGAAGTTAAGAAACTGAGCAGGTTGTTCAACACCTTTTGCGGCAAGTGCAGAACTGAAGCCTGTGTCAAATGTGAGAATTGCATATGCAAGCACCGGAACGGAAAGAATTGCAACAATCATCATAAGTCCCTGAATGAGGTCGGTTGTACAAACTGCCTTGAAACCGCCCATAAATGTATATACAAGAATTACTACTGCGGCAACGATAAGACCGATAACATAAACACGATTGTAGTTTTCGTCACCGCTTGCGCTGTCCGAGAAGAGCGTTGCAAAAAGCTTTGCGCCCGAACTAAATGCCGACGCTGTGTAAACCGTGAAGAAAACTGCGATGATTGACGCCGAAACAATCTTGATTATGTTTTTATGGTCACGGTAGCGATTTTTGAAAAAGCTCGGAATAGTGAGCGAGTTGCCTGCCACAATTGTGTATTTACGAAGTCTTGCCGAAACAATGTACCAGTTGAGAATTGTGCCGATAAGAAGTCCTACGGCAATCCATGCCTCGCCTGTGCCGGCAAGGTATACGGCGCCCGGAAGTCCCATCAAAAGCCAACCGCTCATATCAGATGCCTGTGCCGACATTGCGGCTGTCCAACTGCCGAGGTTTCTGCCACCGAGAAAGTAGTCCTCATTGTTCTTGTTGCCCTTTGAACAAACAAAGCCTATTACGATCATAATAATCATATAAGCTATAAACGCACAAAGAACTATTATGTTGTTTGTTGTCATTATGCCCCTCCTGAAATTTAATTTATAAATCAAATACCTTTTAATTTTACCAAAAATGAATAAATAAATCAAGTGAATTGCAGTATTTAGGGCTTTTATGCAGATGATTTGTGCATTTGCAAAAATTCAGGAGTAACATTTTGCACATAATTACGAATAAAATAACCTTTATATGCATTTAAAGGGGGATTATGTGTTGATTTGAAGAATCAAAAGTATTATAATTACATTGATTGCAAATTGACTGTAAAAGGTATGTGGAGAGATAGAAATGAATATGGTAAAAAGAACTTGGGCTGAAATTTCACTTAATGCAATTGAGCATAACTATAATGTAATAAGAAATAAGGTTGCAGACGATACAAAGGTTTGTTGTGTTATAAAGGCTGACGGCTACGGCCACGGTGCAGTTGAGCTTTCACAGATTTATGAAAAACTCGGAGCGGATTTTTTTGCTGTTTCAAATATTGACGAGGGTATAGAAATCAGAAAGAGCGGTTCAAAGCTGCCTATTGTGATTCTTGGCTACACTCCCGTTTCGGAAGCAAAAAATCTTGCCGCTTATAATATTTCTCAGGCTGTTTTTTCACTTGAGTATGCAAAGGAGCTTTCCGAAAAATGTGTTGAAGAGGACTGTATCTGCAAAATGCACATCAAGGTTGACTCGGGAATGTCAAGAATCGGCTTTATGTGTCAGGAATTTCCACGGGATGAATATTCTATTGAAGAAATTTGCGAGGCTTGTTGCCTTCCGAATCTTGAGGTTGAGGGGCTTTTTACTCATTTTTGTGTGTCTGATGAAGATGCCGAGGGCAGAGAGTTCACAAACAAGCAGTATGAAAACTTTATTCATGTGCGTGACAGCCTTAAAAAGCGAGGCGTTGATATCAGCGTTGTTCATTGCTCAAACAGCGGCGCAATTGAAGATTACCCCGAAACCTGTTGCGATATGGTAAGAGCAGGTATTATCCTCTACGGACTTGCCCCGTCATCAAAGCTTGCCGACAGACTTGACCTTGTTCCTGCAATGACTCTTAAAACAGTTGTCGCTTTTGTAAAAGAGGTTCAAAAGGGTGCAACAATTTCCTACGGCAGAACTTTTACAGCCGACAGAAAGATGAAAATTGCAACCGTTCCTATCGGATACGCTGACGGATTCATCAGACAGAATGCAAAAGACGGCTATATGACGGTAAACGGAAAGAAAGCCAAAATTGTGGGCAGAATATGTATGGATCAGACAATGCTTGATGTTACCGATATTGAAGATGTCAAGACAGGTGACGAGGTTGTCGTGTTCGGTACAGGCGAAAACGGTGAGCCTACTGCAGATTCACTTGCCGAAAATACAGGAACTATAAACTACGAAACCGTCTGTCTTGTAGGAAAGCGTGTTCCGAGAATTTACATTAAAGACGGAAAAATTGAGAATGTGATGTATAAATTATGAGATTACTTGCTGTTGACGGAAACAGCATTGTAAACCGTGCGTTTTACGGAATAAGACCGCTTACTACAAAGGACGGTCAGTTTACAAACGCAATTTACGGATTTCTTACAATGCTGTATAAAATTAAAAATGAAGAAAATCCCGACGCCGTGGCGATTGCCTTTGACCTGAAAACACCGACCTTCAGACACAAGGCTTATGCAGGCTACAAGGCAACACGAAAAGGTATGCCGGAGGAGCTTGCGTCACAAATGGAACCGCTGAAAAAGCTTCTTACCCTTTTAGGCTATAAGCTTGTTACCTGTGAGGGCTTTGAGGCTGACGATATTCTCGGTACGCTCGCCAAGGCTTGTGAAAAAAACGGAAACGAGTGCGTTATTGCAACAGGTGACCGTGACAGCCTTCAGCTTGTGTCGGACAAAACAAGCGTTCATCTTTGCTCAAACAAACAGGATATACTCTATACCCCCGAAAAGATTCTTGAAACTTACGGTGTAACTCCGAAAGAGCTTATAGAAATCAAGGCGATTCAGGGCGATACTTCGGATAATATTCCGGGTGTTGCAGGAATAGGTCCAAAGGGTGCAGGCGACCTCATTCAGAGATATCACACGGTTGAGTATATCTATGACCATCTTGATGAACTTGAAATCAAGGACGGTGTGCGTAAAAAGCTGACTGCATCAAAGGATAATGCAATTCTCAGCCGTATGCTCGGTGAAATAAACTGCAACGCTCCTGTTGACACAAATGTCGAAAATTATGTTGTAGATATGAAAGATGCCGATGAATGTGCCGGATTTATGGCAAAGCTTGAACTGTTTTCTTTAATAGAAAAATACGGCATCAAGGCTGTCAAAAACACAAAGACAAAAGAAACTGAGAAAAAAACGCTTGAGGTTGTATCTGATTTTGATGAAAATGAACTTTTAAAAAATCTTAAGTCAGAGAAAAAGCTCTATCTCAACTTTGAAATTGAGAATAAAGAATTAAAATCCTTTGCCGTGCTTTTTGACGGCAAGGTGTATATAAGCACGGACGAAGAACTTTTTGTTAAGTTTATTGCCGACAGTGAACTTGAAAAGTACACAAGAAATATCAAAACGCTCTATGCTTATGCCGATGAGAAAAATATTGATGTAGAAAACATTGTGTTTGATATTGAGCTTGCGGCATATCTGATTGAACCGTCGTCAAAGGATTATTCGGACAAAAATCTTTGTGCCTCTTACGAAATCACTCTGCCCGTCTGCACTGATGAGCAGAATGAAAAATACGAGGCATTTGCCTGTTACGCAGAATTGTGCGAAAAACTCGGAGATAAAATCAAGGCTCACGGTCAGGAAAAGCTGTTGAGCGAAATTGAAATACCGCTTGCAAAGGTGCTTGCAAGAATGGAAAATATCGGTGTCTGTGTTGACCGACAGGGCATTGAAGGCTACGGAGAAATGCTTTCGGCACAGATTAAGGAGCTTGAAACCGCAATTTACGAAAGTGCGGGCTGTGAGTTTAACATCAATTCTCCGAAACAGCTTGGCGTAGTTTTATTTGAAAACCTCGGACTCCCCTGCAAAAAGAAAACGAAGAGCGGCTACAGCACAAATGCAGAGGTGCTTGAAAGCCTGAGGTATGACCACCCTGTTGTTGAAATGGTGCTGAGATACAGAACGCTCTCAAAGCTAAATTCAACCTACTGCGAGGGACTTTTAAAGGTTATTGCAGATGACGGCAGAATCCATTCAAACTTTAACCAGACCGAAACAAGAACAGGCAGAATCAGCTCAACAGAGCCGAATCTCCAGAACATTCCCGTAAGGACCGAACTCGGCAGAGAGATGAGAAAGTTTTTCTGCGCAGGAGAGGGTCAGGTGCTTGTTGATGCCGACTATTCGCAGATTGAACTCCGTGTGCTTGCCCATATTTCGGGTGACAAAAATATGATAAAAGCGTTCAGGGACAACGAAGATATCCACGCAATCACAGCGTCACAGGTGTTCAATATGCCGCTTGATATGGTAACTCCGATTATGAGAAGCCGTGCAAAGGCGGTTAACTTCGGTATTGTTTACGGAATCGGCGCATTTTCTCTTGCAAAGGATATCGGTGTTTCAAACAGAGAGGCAAAGCACTACATTGAAAGCTATCTTGCCCATTACAGCGGTGTTGACAGCTATATGAAAAATGTTGTTGAAAGAGCAAAGGCTGACGGCTATGTTGAAACAATGTTCGGCAGAAGAAGAAATCTTCCCGAACTCACCTCGGGCAAGCATATGCTCCGTGCATTCGGCGAGAGAGTTGCAAGAAATATGCCTATTCAAGGCACAGCCGCAGACATTATCAAAATTGCAATGATTAAGGTTGACGAGCGAATGAAAGCCGAAAATCTCCGTGCAAGACTTGTGCTGCAGGTTCACGACGAACTTATTGTTGAAGCTCCGCAGGATGAGAGCATGAGAGTTGCACTCATCGTTCAGGAAGAAATGGAAAACGCAGTTAAAATGAGCGTTCCGCTCACAGCCGATGCGGCAGTCGGAAGGACTTGGTATGATGCAAAAGGATAACAGAACAATTGCCTTTGTCTGCACGGGCAACACCTGTCGCAGTCCTATGGCAGAGGCAATTTTTAACGATATGGCAGAGAAAAACGGCGTTTGCGTCAGGGCGGAAAGCTTTGGCATTGCAACCTCAACGGGACTTTCCGTGTCGGAAAATTCCGTGATTGCCTGTAAGGAAATCGGAATTGACCTTTCGGGCAAAGCTTCAACAGCCGTAGCTGATGCCGGCATTGAAAAATACGAAAAATTTTACTGTATGTCGCAAAGTCACGCAAAAATGTTGATGCAGTTTTTTCTTGTACAGCCCGAAAAAATCGCCGTGCTCGGTATAAGCGATCCCTACGGCGGCGACATTGAGGTGTACAGACATTGCCGTGATGAAATTGTTAATTCTGTAAAGGAAATATTAAAAGCGTATGAAAATTGACAGAATGACCGAAAATCAGCTTGAGGCGGTTGCACAGCTTGAACAGAGGTGTTTTTCGCATCCGTGGTCATTTAACAGCCTTGAAGAAGAACTGAACAACGAAACCTCGCTGTTTTTTACCGCAACGGAAGATAACGCCGTAGTCGGATATATAGGAATGAGCGTTGTTGTTGACGAGGGTTACATTTTCAATGTTGCCGTTGACGGCACACACAGAAATCGGGGAATAGGTTCGGCGCTTGTTGAAACGCTTGTGAACTATGCCAAGAAAAATAACCTCTGCTTTCTCACTCTTGAGGTTCGTGAAAGCAACAAAAATGCCCGTTCTCTCTATGAAAAATTCGGATTTATCAAGGTGGGAGAGAGGAAAAACTACTACTCTTCTCCTACTGAAAACGCTGTTTTAATGACACGCTATTTTTGACATATATATGTAATAAAACATTATTATTCGGTGCATTATGAAAAAATGTTCCGAAATGAAAGGAAAATTATGAAGATACTCGCAATAGAATCGTCCTGTGATGAAACTGCGGCAGCGGTTGTTGAGGACGGCAGAAACATAATCTCCTCGGTGGTTGCATCTCAGGTTGAGGAACACAAGCTCTACGGCGGTGTTGTTCCCGAAATCGCATCCCGCCGTCACGCAGAGGCAATTGTTCCTGTTGTAAGACAGGCTCTTGAAAATGCAGACTGCACGCTTTCGAATATTGACGCAATCGGTGTTACATATGCCCCCGGACTTATCGGAGCATTGCTTGTGGGAGTGAATTTTGCAAAAGGACTTTCACTCGCAACAGGAATCCCACTTGTGCCTGTTCACCATCTGCGTTCGCATATTGCGTCAAATTATATTTCAAATAAAGAATTAAAACCGCCGTTTCTCTGCCTTGTTGTGTCGGGCGGTCACAGTCACATTGTTATGGTTGAGGACTACACAAAGATGAAAATTATCGGCAAAACCTGTGATGATGCCGCAGGCGAGGCTTTTGACAAAGCCGCAAGAACAATGGGAATGCCGTATCCCGGCGGAATTGAAATGGACAGAGTTGCGGAAAACGGCAATCCGTTTGCGTTCAAGCTTCCTCGTCCGGTAGTTCACGATGCACCGTATGATTTCAGCTTTTCGGGGCTTAAAACTGCGGTAATCAACCTCATTCACAATTCGGCACAAAAGGGTGTTGAGCTTAACAAAGCCGATGTCTGCGCGTCATTCCGCTATGCCGTTGTTGATTGCCTTGTTACAAACTTTATCAAGGCGGCTGAAGACTTGAAACAGAAAAAACTTGTAATCGCAGGCGGTGTTTCTGCAAATTCACTTCTCAGAAGAACCCTTGCAGAAGAGTGTAAAAAGCGTGATTGGGAAATGTATATGCCCGAAAAATCTCTTTGTGGTGACAATGCCGCCATGGTCGGTTCACAGGGATATTACGAGCTCCTCAGCGGAAATATTGCAGGAACAGACCTCAACGCTTTTGCCACAATGAGTATTGAAAAAGGCTGATTTATTCGCAAATAATCACTAAAACACTTGCTATTTTATCAAGAATATACTAAAATAGTGTTAATAAACCGAAAGGACGATTTAAAATGAGCAATCCTATTGTTACTTTTGAAATGAAAAACGGAAAAACAATCAAAGCGGAGCTTTATCCCGAAATTGCTCCGAATACCGTAAATAATTTTCTCAGTCTTGTAAACAAGGGTTACTATGACGGACTCACATTCCACCGTGTAATCTACGGATTTATGATTCAGGGCGGTTGTCCCGAGGGCACAGGTATGGGCGGCCCCGGATACTCAATCAAGGGTGAGTTTGCTATGAACGGCTTTGAAAACGACCTCAAACACACAGAGGGCGTTCTCTCAATGGCTCGTTCGATGATGCCCGATTCAGCGGGTTCACAGTTCTTCATTATGCACAAGAACGCTCCGCACCTTGACGGTCAGTATGCCGCTTTCGGCAAGGTTATCGAGGGTATGGAGGTTGTCAATGAAATTGCGGAATGTGACACGGACTATTCCGACAAGCCGCTTGACCCGCAGGTTATGGCAAAGGTTACAGCAGAAACCTTCGGCGTTGACTATCCCGAACCCGAAAAGTGCTGATATAATTGCGAAAGGAAAATAGATATGAATGTTTTGCTTGCAGGCGGTGCCGGATATATCGGCTCGCACACTTGTGTTGAGCTTATCAACGCAGGTCACGATGTTGTAATTGCAGATAACTTTTCAAACAGCTGTCCGGTAGCTGTTGAAAGAGTTGAAGAGCTTACAGGAAAGAAAATTCCGCTCTATGAAGCCGATGTTTGTGACAGGGAAGCTGTTGAAAAGATTTTTTCAGAGAATAAGATTGATGCGGTGATTCACTTTGCAGGTCTTAAAGCAGTAGGCGAAAGCTGCGAAAAGCCTGTTGAATATTACCGCAACAACATTGATTCAACACTCACATTGCTTGAAGCAATGAAGAAACACGGTGTAAATAACTTTATTTTCAGCTCAAGTGCCACAGTTTACGGTACTCCCGAAACAGTTCCGCTTGTTGAAACAATGCCAAAGGGTTCTCCGACAAACCCATACGGTTGGACAAAGTTTATGATGGAACAGATTCTCACAGACACAGCAAACGCAAATCCCGATATGTCTGTTGTTCTTCTCCGTTACTTCAACCCGATTGGTGCTCACGAAAGCGGCAGAATCGGCGAAGACCCTAACGGAATCCCGAACAACCTTATGCCGTACATAACTCAGGTTGCCGCAGGCAGACTCAAATGTCTTGGTGTGTTTGGTGACGATTACCCGACTCATGACGGCACAGGTGTGCGTGACTATATCCATGTTGTTGACCTTGCAAAGGGTCATGTTAAGGCCATTGAATATTCCGCAGTTCATAAGGGGACAGAGGTGTTTAACCTCGGCACGGGAGTCGGATATAGCGTTCTTGATATTGTAAAGGCTTTTGAAAAGGCAAATTCAATCAAAATTCCTTATGTAATCAAGCCCCGCCGTGCAGGAGACATTGCAGAATGCTTTGCCAACGCAACAAAAGCAAAAAATGTGCTTGGTTGGGTTGCCGAAAAGAACCTTGAGGATATGTGCAGAGACAGTTGGAACTGGCAATCTAACAATGTTAATGGTTACAAATAACAAATTATCAACATTTAATTTGTGCAATCCTACAAAAAACAATATTTTGTTAAATAATCGGCCGTCAAAAGTCTTTTACAGTTGACTTTTAGCGGTCGATTGTTGTATAATTATACTGCTTATAGAAGCATTATCACATAAGGAGGAAAAGAAAATGTTCAAAAAAGCACTTAGCCTTTTACTGTCTATGATGCTTGTTGTAACATCACTCGTTGTAACTGTAGTAAGCGTTAACGCTGCCGGCGACACATATCTCGTAGCCGGTTCAGAAGACC
The DNA here is from genome assembly GCA_905215855.1 of uncultured bacterium. GTDB lineage: Bacteria > Bacillota > Clostridia > Oscillospirales > Acutalibacteraceae > Ruminococcoides. Next base: position 5,378 of record CAJMRT010000030.1, on the reverse strand, counting down.
TTACTGGTTATACATGGGTTGGCGTTGCAGCTGATGCACCTGAAAATGTAATGACAGAAAACGGCGACGGTAACTACGAAAAAGTATTTACCGATGTAGCAGTCGGCAACGGATACCAGTTCAAGATCGTTAAAAACGATACTGAATGGTTTGGTATTGGCGATACCGGCAATGACAACTTCACATTTAATGTAACAAAGAAATGTGATGTAACAGTAACTTACAACCCCACAACAAACGAAATCACTGCAACAGGTGAAGGTGTTGTAATTCCGAAAGACCTTGTTATTGACCACATTGTAGCCGTTGGTAACGGCGCTGATGCATGGCTCAACGATAAGGCCTGGAAGGTAGATGCTGAAGCTAACTACATGGCAGAAACATCTGAGGGTTCAAAGGTTTACCAGATTAAGTTTGAGAGCCTCGACGCTTATGAGAACTATCAGTTCAAGTTTGCTGCTAACGGTTCATGGACAGATAACTGGGGCCTTCCTGAGCAGGGCAATGCTCCTCTCAATGAGTGGTTTGACCTTACATACAACGGTCAGAACATGATCATTGATACAGATGCAGCTGGTTACGAAGACGGTTATGACATCGTTCTTACACTTGACCTTTCAGGCTTTAACTATTCAACAAAGCAGGGTGCTAAGGGCAAGGTTGACATCATCACTGGTGAAAAGCCTACAGAGCCTGCTACAGAAGAGCCTACAACAGTAGCTCCTGCAACAGAGCCTGCTACAGAGCCTGCAACAGAAGCTCCTACAACAGAGGCAGCTACAACAGTTGCTCCTGCAAAGGGTCTCACAGTAACAGCTACTTCAAGTCTCTTCCCTGAGAAGAAGGTTACACTTAGCCCTGACCAGAAGACAGTTAAGGTTACTTATGTTCTTCAGACACAGGATAAGGACATCCTCGACTTCCAGTGGTTTATGAACTACGATGCAAGCGTACTTAAGCCAACAGCTAACGCAAAGAAGACAACTTCATTTGAGTATCCTAGCCAGGGTAGCTACATCTACAACAAGGCTATCGCAGGCGAGATTGGTGCTAACGGTACAAACCTCGGTCTTTATGATTCAACATCTAAGGAAATCGTACTTGCTTCAGCTGAGTTTGAAGTAATCGATCCTACAGCAGTTGAAACAAAGATTGACCTCGATGTACAGGTTCTCCGTGTATCAAAGGTTGATCCTGACACAGAACTCACAATCACTGAAGAAGAATCAGAGATTACAAACTTTGGTCTTAACCAGGCTAACTACGACAAGTACGTTAAGGTTTGCAAGACTGTAACAGATCCTGACCAGTCATACGAGCCTACAGAGCCTGCAACAGAAGCTCCTACAACTGCAGAGGCTACAACAGTTGCTCCTACAACAGTAGCTCCAACAACTGAAGAAGCAACAACAGTTGCTCCAACTACAGTAGCTCCTACAACAGAAGAGCCAACAACAGTTGCTCCTACAACAGCAGCTCCTGCAAAGGGTCTCACAGTAACAGCTACTTCAAACCTCTTCCCTGAGAAGAAGGTTACACTCAGTCCTGACCAGAAGACAATCAAGGTTACTTATGTATTCCAGTCTAAGGACAAGGATATGCTCGACTTCCAGTGGTTCATGAACTACGATGCAAATGTACTTAAGCCAACTGATAACTCAAAGAAGGCAACTTCATTTGAATATCCAAATAAGGGCAGCTACATTTACAACAAGGCTATCCCGGGCGAAATCGGTGCTAACGGTACAAACCTCGGCCTTTATGACACATCTTCAAAGGAAATCGTACTTGCTTCAGCTGAGTTTGAAGTAATCGATCCTTCAGCAACAGAGACAACAATTGATCTCGATGTACAGGTACTTCGTCTTTCAAATGTTGATCCTGACACAGAGTTCACAATCACTGAAGAAGAAGTAGAGGTTATGAACTTTGGTCTTAATCAGGAAAATTATGACAAGTATGTTTCTGTTTGCAAGACAGTAACAGTTCCTGACGGTTCAGAAGAACCAACAGTAGCTCCTACAACTGAAGAAGCTACAACAGTAGCTCCAACAACAGTAGTTCCTACAACTGAAGAAGCTACAACAGCAGCTCCTACAACAGCAGCTCCAACAACAGTAGCTCCTACAACTGAAGAAGCTACAACAGTAGCTCCAACAACAGTAGCTCCAACAGAAGAGCCAACAGAAGTTCCTACAACAGAGCCTGTTACAGAAGTTCCAACAACAGCTCCTGTTACAGAGCCTACAACAGTAGCTCCTGCAACAGAGCCAACAACAGAGCCTACTCCTGCAGCAGATCCTATCTATGTAGTAGCCGGTTCAGAAGACTTTGCCGGCATCAGCTGGATCGGTGATCCTGTAAACGGTGCTCAGAATGTTATGACAAAAGACGGCGAAGTATACAAAAAGACATTCCCTGCAACAAAGGCCGGCGAAAGCTATCAGGTCAAGGTTGTTAAGAATGTAGCTAACGGTACAGATCCTGAAACAAGCGCAACAGTTTGGGATCAGACATGGATCGGTTACAAGAACACAGATCTCAACCTCACATTCAATGTGAATAAGGATTGTGATGTAACAGTTACATACGATCCTGCTACAAATCAGATTAGTGTTACTGGTGATGATGTTACTATCATAGAAGACATCGACATTAAATATGTAGTAGCTGTTGGTAATGGTTATGAAAACTGGCTCAATGGTGTTAACTGGGGCGTTGACTCTGACAAGAACATGATGGAGCAGGTTGCTGACAAGGTTTACAAGATTACTTATACTGATGTAGCATCATCAGATAGCTATCAGTTCAAGTTTGCTGCTAACGGTTCATGGGCTGCTAACTGGGGTCTCCCAGAGCAGGCAGTTGCTCCTGTTGGCGAAAACTTCGACCTTACCTTCAACGCCCAGAATATGGTTCTCGATACTGTAGCTCTTGGCTATGAAGAAGATACACCTGTAGATGTAACACTTACACTTGACCTCAGCAACTTCAACTACATTGCTGGTACAGGTGCTAAGGCATTCATTCAGGTTACACCTAAGACTCCTTCAGACGAAGCTACAATCACAGCTTCTTCAAACATCTGCCAGGCTAACGGCACAGGCACATACAAGGTTGGTGACAAGGTATCAGTTTACTATGTTCTCGATACTAAGGACGCTCAGCTTGAAGAAGTTCAGTGGACTCTTGAATATGACAAGGATGCTCTTGAACTCAATTCACTCACAATGCCTGCAATTGATGACGCTATGATCAATACTGATAATGCATCAGGTCTTGCTTCTAATCTTGCACTCTACGACTTTGCCGGTGGCAAGAAGCTCGTTGAGGCTACATTCACTGTAAAGGCAGCAGGCGAAACTAATGTTAACCTCAATGTTGTTGACCTTACACTTGGTAAGCTCAATGCTGATACAGGTCTTGTAGACGAAGATACAGAGTACGAGGCAGTTGTTAACGGTGACATTGCTAATGATATCTTTGATAACATTAACTCAGAGGCTAAGGTAGAAGCTTATGTTGAGCCAACAACAGTTGAACCAACAACAGTTGAACCAACAACAGTTGAGCCAACAACAGTTGAGCAAACAACAGTAGAGCCAACAACAGTTGAACCAACAACAGTTGAGCCAACAACAGTAGAGCCTACAACAGTAGAGCCTACAACAGTTGAACCAACAACAGTTGAGCCAACAACAGTAGAGCCTACAACAGTTGAACCAACAACAGTTGAGCCAACTACAACAGAGCCTGCTACAGAGCCTGACACAACAGTTGAGCCTGCAACAGAGCCTGATACAACAGTAGAGCCTGACACAACAGTAGAGCCTGCAACAGTTGGTCCTACAACTCCGGATGCAACTTCATCAACAGAGCAGCCTACAACAAAGGGTCAGTCAACTTCTGATACTTCAACATCTGACACACCGGGTGGTAACAATAACGGCAACAGCCCAGTTCAGACAGGTAATGCTTCTATGGCAATCGTTATCCTCTTAGCTCTTGTTTCTGCAACAGGTGTTGTTTACTTCACAAGAAAGAGATTCACAAAGTAATTTGAATTTCTGATTGTAAGAATTGTTAACGGTGTTGACAGTTAAAAAAATAATTTTTCGCCCCTCGGTTTTCCGAGGGGCGTTTTTTCTTTTTGTTGCCTTTATATTTGTGAATTTTTGTGGTCACAAGTTTTGTTCGTAAATTTTCACACAAAATTCAATGAAAATTGTGAATATATTCATTGAAATTTTTATTTTAATGATATATAATAGAAACATCAAACTAAAGGAATGAAAAAAATGTCTAAAAAAATAAAAAGTATTCTTTCAATTCTCTTTGCCGCAGTGCTGACAGTTTCTTGTTTCTGTATTCCTGTTAATGCTGCCGATGATGATTTGAAAATCAAAATCTCATCTGATGACAAAGATTCCGTAACTGCCAAGGTCGGCGATACTGTAAAGTATGCGGTTTATATGACTCAGACCAAGGAAGAGGTAATCGGTGTTCAGATGAGCTTTTTCTATGATGATGCTTACCTGAAAATGAACGCTGATTCGGTTAAGTGCGAAAGTTTTCCTAACTCAGTGGGCAACACAGCTTTGAAGAATTATTACATATTCACATGGACAGATGTTCAGAATCCTGTAACACTTAATGCCGACAAGGCACTTGTTTCTGCTGAATTTAAGGTTCTTAAGGGCGGTGAAACAGACCTTTCATACTTTATTTCCGATATTTACGGCGATGATATGACATACCTCAAGTCATATAAAATTACTTGCAAACTTTGGGTGAATGGTGAAGAGGTCAAGAAAGATGTAGTCCCGATTGTTGATGAAAAGAACGCAAACGAAAACAAACTGCAGGGTGACTTCGTAAACTATGTTGACGGTATGGGCGAGGAGAATACTCCTAACAAAGACGATCACAAGTCGGTAATTGTTGAGAAGAGATACATCACTACACAGGAAAAAACATCAGTTGTTGATGTTACGAAGGTTGTTGAATCGTCAACAAACGGTTCCGGTTCGACCACAACAATCATTATCATCGTTGCAATAGTTGTTGTTCTGCTTGCAGCAGGTGCAATAATTTTTGTAAAGAAGAAAGATGAGAAGAACAAAGCTGATTCAATCGCTAACTCACAGCCGGATGATAATAACGAAAACTGATTTCGGCTTTAATTACATTTCAGGAAAATTTATAAACTGACGCTAAATACACAAAATTGCACCTGCAATTTTGTGTATTTTTTTGTTTTAACCTGAGCCAAAAAAGATTGCTTTTTTTGATTTTTTGTTATATAATGATTTCATACCGATAGATATCGGAAATTTTTTTGGAGGAGATTCAAATGTCAAAAAAACTTATTAGTATCA
>CAJMRT010000029.1 GCA_905215855.1 uncultured bacterium | reverse complement strand
ATATACAATTACAACATCATTGTACCACACTGTTTTACAAAAATCAACTGTTTCAACAAATAATTGTCGCAAAAATTCTTCACTTGCTGTTTTTTATGAATTTTTCATATAATATATTATTGTATTTGAGATTTAATTATAATTATTCAAATAAATTTGTATTTATTGCAAATTTTCTATTGTAAAATTCTGTCATTGCTGATATAATTGTAGGCGGAATCAAAAGATTACCGAATACCCGAAAATCGGCATAAAATCTACCCAACAAATATGGTGATTAAATTGAAAATTCTGCTTAATCCAGACAAAGAAATTGTAAAAGAAGTTCGCAAACAGCTTATACGCACGGGCGGTTATTGTCCGTATATGTTAATCAGAAGCCCTGCAACACTGTGTATGTGTGAGGATTTCAGGGCAAAAATTGCCGATCCCGAATTTGAGGGATACTGCCATTGCCTGATGTATTATAAACAAAAATAGAATTTTATACATAACAAAATAACAAAAATCGGAACAGCCGTGATTGGGTTTACGGCTGTTCCGATTTTTTAGGCAGAAAAACTCAATCGAGTGAAGTAAATCTGAACTTAAATGTTATAATCCCGTTTTCAAATTCGGCTTTATATTTGAACCCATGCATTTCAAGGGCGGATTTTACTATTGAAAGTCCTATTCCGCTGCCGCTCTTATTATCTCCCTTTGCGGCTCTGAAATAAGGCTGCCACAATTTTGAGAGATTTTCCCTGTCAAATGACGAGCATTGATTGCTGATTGACAATACATCATCCGAAACATTAATTGTGATATCCGAACCGTAATCGGAATATTTTTCGGCATTGTCGATAAGATTTTCAAGCACCGTTTTAAGCATGGCAGGGTCTGCTTTGATTTTTGCCTTTGAGTTGTAAATGAAAATAATTTCGTGTTCTGTGTGAACATAATAATTTTCAAGAATTTTCTCAATGAACGGTTTAAAGTCAAAAACTTCGCAATTCAGCTTTAATGCGGGCGAATCGAATCGTGACAAATCGAGCATTCTGTGAATAAGAATGTCCATTTCCTCGGTCTGTTGCTGAATGATTTCTATGTTATGAAGTTTCTTTTCGGTGTCTTCCTCATTTTTAAGATTTTCCGCAAAACCGCCTATAACAAACAAGGGGGTTTTGAGATTGTGCGCAATTGCATTTGTCATTTCAAGACGGGTTTCCTCCTGTGCGGTTCGCCTTTTAAAATCTTTCCACGAGAAAATTTCAACCGTAATCACCACCGCCATTATCGTAAACGCAACAGCAAATACCGTTATAAACTTCCATAGGCAATCATTGAGTAAATCTATTTCTTTTAAAGAAACAATCAAATAAGACCCCTGTACAACTTTATATACATAGTCACTGTCATTGGAATCACTTATCAAGCGATTCTCTGTGTTGTAATAGTAATCACTGCACAATAAATAACATTTAAAAATCCCGTCATTTACAACAGCAGGTGATTCGTAAATATCATAATAAAGCAAAGCATTATCTTTAAGAATCTGTTCTACATCCTTTTGAGAATATTTAGGTTTGTCCTTTCCAAGAAAGAAATCTGTATCTATTATATTGCGGTACATTTCGTCATTTTCAAACGGAGTAACCTTTAATTCTTCTATGGTCAGATAATCATATTTGCTAAGGTCAAAGCTATATGTTTTAACAACTTCATCCTGAACATACCAATCATTCACTTTGTTGGTCTTTACAACCTCAAGCTGACACGGAACATAGCCGTATTTTTCGCTTTCATAAAACTTTTTACAAATCAAAAGATAGTAATTTCCGTCACTATCGGCAGGAGTGTTGAGATATCCGCAAATTTCTTTATACTCATTATCACTGAGCAAATTTCTAATCACATCAAAACTTATATAATTTCTGATATGTGATAAAGTACCACGGATGTCATCATAATACACCGTAAGAACATTGTCAGTAGTAATCGTCATATTTTTGTTATCAGTAATCTGATAGTATGTATTGCTTTTATCAACATTTTCATTCAGCAATCCTACTTTGTCATTGTATGGATAAGCTACATTCACCGCATCTGTTTTATCATCTTGAGAATCTGTTAAATTTATGCCAAGGTTGCGTTCTACATCAATCATCTTCATTTTAAGCTCATTTTCGGCATTGGCAACAAGCAAGTCTTTGGAGCTGTTCAGTATTGCAAGAGAGGTAAAAACCGTTCCCAGCAGACACACAATTATTGTTACGGAAATTATAATGTAATGAAACTTTTTTCGCCGTTTGATATATCTTGATTTCATTTTTTATCCTCCGCCTTATACCCTCGCCGTATTACCGTTTTCAAAACAGACGCATTTTCGCCCAACGCTTTTCGGATATTTTTGATATGCGTGTCAAGCACTCTTTCATCAATCATTGTGTCATAGTGCCAAACGGCTGTGATGATTTTTTCACGGGACACAACGCTGTTTTTATTCTCTAACAAAATTTTAAGAATAGCATATTCCTTTGCGGTAAGGGTTACTTCTTCACCGTCGGACACAACAACACCGTTGTTCGGATTGAGCGAAACATTCCCCACCGTAAGCAAATTGTGCCGTACAAGTCCTTTTGAACGCTTGATGAGGGCTTTCACCTTTTCATAAAACACGGGCAGAGCAATCGGCTTTACAATGTAATCGTCACAGCCGAGAGCGTAGCCGTTGAGCATATCAGCCTCGCTTGTCCTTGCCGTGATGAACATAATCGGCACATCGCTGTATCTGCGGATTTCTTTGCAAAGTGTAAACCCGTCCATTTCGGGGAGCATTACATCAAGGAGCAAAAGGTCATAGCTGTTCTCATATGCCTTATCAAGTCCCTTTAAGCCGTTTTCCGCAAGGGTGATATTAAATTTTTCTTTATCTCTTTTTGAAAAATATTCGACAAGCATTTCACGAATATTTTTATCGTCCTCAACCAAAAGAATGTTGTACATTTTCCTCACCGTACTTTGATTGTAATACATTAATCTGAAGTTGATATGTAGATTTCTGTATATTAAAAATTCAGTTTCTGTCATAACTAAAACGGCGGATGCAATTTTCAGCATCCGCCGTTTTTATGTATCTTATTTATTGACAAAATATCTGATGATATCCTGACGGGTTACGATACCGATAAAAGTACCGAGGTCATCGGTTACGGGGATAAAGTTCTGATTCATTGCCCGTGCAAGAAGCTCGTCCATACCTACCGAAATTTTAACTGCCGGATTAAAGTCGTGACGGAGTATGTCACGGATACGAAATTCTTCCTGTTCTTCAATATCGCCCGAAGTCTTTTTGTCAATTATATGCCACAAAAAGTCACCCTCACTCACCGTGCCGACATATTTTCCGTCACGGGTTATAACAGGGATAGCGGTGTAGCTGTGAGCACGCATTTTTTCAAGTCCCTGTCTTAGGGTATTGTCCTCATAAATATATTTCAAAGAATCTTTATGCTTTAAAAGCATAATAACATTCATCTTTTCACCTCCGGTCAAAAACAAATATTTGTCAGCCAAAGGTCATTATAATACCAAACAAACAATATTGCAATATCTTTTTACAATATTTTACACAATCATTGCATTTTTGATTTTACATACTTATTTGTAACATAAAGCTGTCCGATAAGGTACACCACGCCAGCCGTGAGCAAAAGCGTTTTAACCTGCAAAAGTCCGCTCATCATAAAAATTACTGCGGTTACGGCTGTAAGAAGATATGCCCATAATTTTGAAAATCTGTTAAAGCATAAAAACCACAAGATAAGTGCAACGACCGTCAGAACACAGGTTGAGATTATCCAAAAGGTTTCCATAATCGGCTTTGTAAAGCCGCCCTCAAGCACGCCGATGTTAATTCCCATAAGAAAAATACTGCAATACTTTCCGATTCTTTCTATGTAAAGCATAGCCCTGTTATCAAAAATTGTTCTGTCTATTCTGTTGCTTTTTATATAGACGATGTCGGGTACAAGCAAAGCAATTGCAAAAGCAAGTCCGTACCAGTTAAAAAGATTTGTACTGAAAAAGTCCATAAGTTCACTCCGTTATTTATTGTTTTCGTGGTATTCACAAAATTCCTTCGTTTTGCTCCAATACTTTATTCCCCAGTTTTCAAAATTCCACTCCTCCATATAATCGTTACATTCGTAGTCAATGTACCACAAAAGTCCGTTGTTTAAAATGAAATTTGTCGGAAAATAATCTATGTTAATTCCTTTTGGATTCAACAGTCTGCACATTTCACGAATCTGCTCAATGTATTCGGGTTTCATCTCATTCTGCAAAACAAGCTCATATGCGGTTTTGCCGTCAATGTAATCTTTAAGAATCCTCTCATTTTCTACATCGCAGTCAATAAGCTTCGGCAGTCTGAGCCCGGCATTTTTCAGCCGTTCGTAATCGTTAAGCTCACTTTGAATTTTGTTACCGAAGGTATAGTATGAACACGGCTCGTGGTGAATCTGCTTTAAAACATAATTGTGTTCTCCGTCTGAAACAAGGTAGGAATAACCGCCCTTGCCTTTTCCGAGAAGCTTAATGACGGTAAAATCTTTTCCGTTCACACTCATAGTATCCATAAGAACACCTCCGCACATATTACTGTATTATTTTATCACAGCTAAAGTTTGGGTGCAAGTTTTAAATTCTTTATGTGTAAATGAACAAATGCTAAGATAAGTACATTCGATAAAATAAAAAAGCGTGGATTTATTAATTTATTTTCTCAGGCGGCAATTTATTACAAATTTGTTGTTGATTTTCTTATTAAAAAAAAGTATGATTAGGGTATATAATTCTGCGCAAATGCCACAGATGTGACATTTGATGCCCGCTACAATTGAATAACAACTTTTAACACACAGGAGAAGATTTATTTGGAAAAGAAAAAATTCAGAATCAGTGGAAAGCTGATATTTAATCTCGCTGTTGTGGCAATCTCGATTTATCTGATCATCTACTTCTTTGTTTCGGAGGACGGTCTTATCGACTTGCTCAAAAAGCCTGACGGCTGCAATATGCTGATTATCCTTGCGGCTTTGCTGATTTATGATTTGAACATCCTTGTTGACGCTGTTGTCACGCTGATATATGTGCGGTCAAAGTATGAGAATTTCAGCTTTATTGAAGCTTTGAAGGTCGCATTTGTCGGAGTATTCTTCAGTGCTATTACACCGTCAAGCACAGGCGGACAGCCTATGCAGCTTTACCTTATGTCAAAAAAGAACATAAGCGTAGGTTTCGGTTCGGCTTGTATGACGCAAAAGTTCATTGTGTATCAGATAGTAATGACCGCTGTCAGCGTTATTGCCGTTATCACAAGGTTCAACTATTTCAGCGACGCTTTTACAAACATCTGGTCAACACTTTTCATTATTTTCGGATTTACCGTTCAGCTTGCAATGACGGCTTTGTTCCTGCTTGTTTCGTTCAGCCGTAAGGTTACAAACAAGCTTATTGATCTTATTTATAAGATTATGAAAAAGTTCAAGTTCATTAAAAATCCCGAAAAGAAGGTTGAAAGACTTCACAAAGAAGTTGATATGTTTCACGACACAAACAAACAGCTTTTTTCAAGCGTAAAACGGCTTGTTGTAATTTATGCACTTGTATTCATTCAGGTAATTTTAATTCTTTCAATCCCGTATCTCATCTATGTTTCATTTGGAATGGCTCCGATTGCAAGAGCGGCAGGTCAGCCGACACTTTCGTTCTATGATTCAATCTGTATTCAGTCATTCGTGCTGTTTACAGCAAACCTTATCCCGCTCCCCGGTGCATCGGGCGGTGCGGAGCTTGCTTTCACAATGTACTTCGGTTCGTTCTTCAAAATCGGTGCAATAAGCAAAATCAAGCCGGCAATCCTTATGTGGAGATTCATTACATACTACGGAGCTATCCTGATTTCTGCCCCGTTCTCCTACTTTACAAAGGGCAAACGGCGTGACGATGAAATAAAACAAATTGAAGAAGAACTTGAATCGGAAACGGAAAATAAAAAATCAGAAGAAAAAGTAACTCAGTAATATTTTCATAAATATCTCTTTCAAAAACGGAGCAGACTGCATTTCGTCTGCTCCGTTTTTTGTTGTATGACAAACCGTTAGCCATTTTTTACGGTCAATTGTTGGAAACAATTTGTAGCGGCGAACAAGGTTCGCCGCTACAGTATATCATCAAACATTCTGTTTAAGGCAGGTTTTCAGGTCATCTTCTGCGTTGCTGATTGGACGCAAGCCGAATGTTTCTGACAAATACTGCAACACATTCGGGCTTAAAAATGCAGGGAGTGTCGGGCCGAGGTAGATATTCTTTATTCCGAGGCTTAAAAGTGCCAGCAAATCGGCAACCGCCTTTTGCTCATACCACGAAACAATCAGCGACAACGGCAAGCCGTTTACATCTGTATCAAACGCATCGGCAAGTGCTACGGCAATGCAGATTGCGGAGTAAACATCGTTGCACTGACCGATGTCGAGTAATCTCGGCAAGCCGTCGATGTCACCGAATTCGAGCTTGTTAAAGCGGTATTTTCCGCAGGCAAGCGTCATAATTATGCAGTCTTTCGGAACATTTTCGGCAAATTCAGTGTAGTAATTTCTGCCCGGTCTTGCACCGTCACAACCGCCGATAAGGAAAAAGTGTCTGACTTTTCCGCTTTTGACGGCCTCGACAATTTTATCGGCATATGAAAGCGTAGCGTGATGACCGAATCCAACAAGAATTTCGTGCGGTTCAACATCTTCCTTAAAACCTCCGAGTTCAATTGCCTGCTGAATAATTTCGCTGAAATCTTTGTCGCCGTTTTCCTTTTTGCCGATGTGCTTAACGCCCTCCCAGCCGACAACATTTGTACTATAAATTCTGTCTTTGTACGAATCTCTCGGCCGCATAAGGCAGTTTGTCGTCATAAGAATACAACCGGGGATATTGTCAAACTGCTTTTGCTGATCTTGCCATGCACCGCCGAAATTGCCGATAAGGTGCGGATATTTTTTTAAACCGTCATAGCCGTGACACGGTAGCATTTCGCCGTGAGTATAAACATTTATGCCCTTGCCCTTTGACTGTTCAAGGAGCATTTCAAGGTCTTTCAAATCGTGACCCGACACAATAATAAACGGACCTTTTTTGATGTGAACATCAACCTTGTGCGGTGACGGATTGCCGTAGGTTTCAGTGTTTGCTTCATCAAGTTTTTTCATAACTTCAAGAGCATTTTCACCCGTTCTCATCGTCATTCTGATAAGCTCCTCAACCGTGAGCGAATCATCCGTTGTCGCCTCAAGTGCAGTGATGTAAAAATCGTCAACCTGATCGCTGAAATAGCCGAGTTCACGAGCCTGATGACCGTAGGCGCTTATGCCTTTGAGACCGTAAACAATTGTCTGTCTTAAAGAGCGGATGTCGGGGTCAAGCGACTTTTCGTACATAATTCCCGCAAGCGGTGCGTCTTTGAGCATTTCCGACTTTGTTTCGGGAAGATTGTAGGTTGCGTGCAGAGTATGATTTTTGATTTCGCCCACAACTTCACGAAGTTTTTCCTTGATTTGCTGAGATTCACGCAAAAGCGACACATGCACATCGGCATCAAAGTTTACATTCGTCAGCGTTGTAAAAAGGCAGTTTTCCACAAAGCGAACAATGTCCTTGTCAATGTGCTGACCTTTTTCAATAAGCACCTTGCCGTAACAGCTTATGCCCTTCAGCTGAAAGATAAGTAAATCCTGAAGATTTGCAATTTCGGGAGTTTTTCCGCAAACGCCGAGCCGTGTGCAACCCTTTCCGTTCGCAGTCTGCTCACACTGATAGCAAAACATCTCATAACCCAAGTCCATATTATTACTCATAAAAATTACCTCCGAAACATTCTGCAAATATTATCTGCAAATTTTCGGAGGTTTATTCTTAATTTTGATATTCTGTTTTAAAGATTTGCGAAAACCTTTGTACCTTTATTCTTAATCCAATACCAGATTGGAAGGCTGATGAGGATAAAATAAAATGCTGTGCAGGCGAGGAAAATTTCTGTCGAAATTTTGATTTCAAAGCTGAGAAGAACCGAATACGCAATAGCAGGCACACACACGGCAAGGACTGAAATCAACAATGAAAGCATAACGCTTGCACTCTGTTTTACTGCCTCAGCGGTTGTATTCCAGTCAAGCTTTGGCTTTTTCAGGTCAAACATAAGTCCGAGAAGTCCCGAGAACAACGAGAAAATTATCGGAATAAGAATTGTGATAATAATATTAACCGGTTTCATTCCGAGCATTATTGAGAGAACAACCGAGGGTACAAGTGAAACAACACCGTTTACAATAAAGTGCAGTTTCAGCTTTTGTGTAAGCACCTGCAACGGTGATACAGGAAGCGACTGCATAAGCCAGAGGTTCTTTGCCTCCATTGAAATTGATGCCGCAGAAATCGGTCCAACTGCAATAACGAATGAAATTATCAGCGGAAGATATACCGAAATAATGTCGGTAAATTCACTCGGAAGTGTATTCACCATATTGAACTGGAACACCGCATAAATTGTTCCGCCTACCATAATTAACGCACTGAGTCCGCTGTTAAGCATATAGGTTGCGTTGCCTGTGAACATCATTCTTTCTTTGCGTAAAAGCGCCTTTGATGCAGAGCTTACTTTCAAAGTTTTCTCTTTATACACGGCTTTCTTCGCACCCTTTTTCGCTGTTGCAAGCTTTATGAAACTGTGAGAAAGCACCGCATAAACAACTGCAAAGAACGCAATAATTACGACAGCAACACCAAAAAGCGGCAACAAGTCGCCCGATGCGCCAAGTCCTGTGAGATAAAGCGGATATGCACTGTCCATTATATTTGCACCGATACCAATTGAATTTGCAGCGAGTGTTTTTACAAGGTCCTCTGCCTGATAATAAAGGTAAAAATACAGTGCAAAGAAAACAAGTGAAAATACGATTGTCACAACATTTTTATGTCTTGTCCTTGATGTTACAAATGCAATCAGCCAGCCGAGAATGCACGAAACGCTCAGGCTTAAAAGCGGAACTAAAAGCAGAATCACAATCTGACTTACTACAAGCGAAGCCGAAACAGACGCATTTGTTACATAGGCCGCAAAAGCAGGGACCTGTACAAGTGCACAAAAGAGAAGATTTTGTGCATACAGTGGCAACATTCTACAAAAGAGAATACTGCGAGGCGGAATAGGCATTGAAAGCAAAAGTTCATTATCCTTTGCCTCATAAAGCTGTGAGAGCGAAAGGAAAATACAGCCTATTGTGCTGATTACAAACGACGCACCCATAACATAGAGAAAATACAACCAACTGAATCCCGATGTTGCAAGCATAGGTGCCATCATGCTGAACATATTGTAGAACATAAATGCAAATACAACACCGACAAAAGCGAGAAGAGCAAGATAAACAGCTGGTGAGTTAAACGAACTTTTTTTGCCGTTCTTTTTCTTGTTTGACGAATTTGCGGTGTACCGTGCAAGTGCCTTTTGAAATTGGAGTTTAATTAAGGTTTTAAGCATCTTTCTCCTCCAGTTCAAGGAATACATCTTCAAGCGAATCATCGCCCTTGACCTCATCCATTGTACCCGACTTGATAAGTTTGCCGCTTTTGATGATAGCAACCTTGTCGCAAAGCTTTTCGGCAACTTCAAGCACATGGGTTGAGAAGAAAATCGCACCGCCGTTATCGCACATCTCTCTCATCAAAGTTTTGAGAAGGTGGGATGATTTTGGGTCAAGACCTACAAAAGGTTCATCCATAATGATAAGCTTTGGGTTATGTATGAGTGCGGAAACAATTGCAAGTTTTTGTTTCATACCGTGAGAATAGCCGTCAATCGTCTGAGCAAGTGCATTTTTAATTTCAAACATTTCAACATATTTACTGATTCTTGCCTGACGGTCAGACTGGCTGATTCCGAAAATATCGGCAATAAAATTGAGGTACTTAATACCTGTCATAAACTCATACAAATCTGGATTGTCGGGAATGTAAGCAATTTTGCGCTTACATTCGAGAGGTTTTTCTTTTACCGACACACCGTCAACATAGATTTCGCCCTCGTCAAAGTTGAGAATTCCACAGCAGGATTTGATTGTTGTTGTCTTTCCTGCACCATTGTGTCCGATAAAGCCGTAAATCTCGCCTTTTTGAATATGAAGTGACAAATCGTCAACAGCCTTTTTGTCACCGTATTTTTTAGTTAAATGTTCTATTCTGAGCATAAGCACTCCTCCTATAGCCAAATAAATTACGCAAATTATACTACACAAAATATTCTTGTGTCAATATGTTATAAAAATTCAACAAGTTTGAATTACAAACCAATAAATCTGCGAAATTTGGATAACAGAAACCGTTTTTGACAAAATGTAAAATCTATTGAAATATTTTGCATTACGAATCATCTTGAATATGTGTGGGAATGATTTATAATATTAGTACAGATTATTTTTTGGAGGTTCATCTTGGCAAAGTTCAAAAGAAAATATACACTCGGGGAAGAAATTTTCAACTCTGTATCACACGGAATCGGTGCAGGTCTGTCGATTGCGGGAACGGTTGTGCTTATCGTTACGGCGGCAATCCACACAAATGCGTGGGGTGTTGTCAGCTCGGGCGTTTACGGAGCGTCGCTCATCATACTCTACACAATGTCAACTCTGTATCATTCTTTTACAAATGAAAAGGTAAAAGCATTTTTCCGAATAATGGATCACAACACAATTTTTCTGCTGATTGCAGGAACATACACGCCGATTACTCTTTACTACCTCAATGGTGTGACCGGTTGGATTCTGTTCGGAATTGTGTGGTCATCGGCAATTTTCGGAATAGTTATGAACTCAATCAACCTTGAAAAAGCAAGGATTCCGTCAATATTCTGCTACATAGGAATGGGTTGGGTAATAATCTTTGCAATAAAACCGCTTATGGAGCATATGCCGTCAATTTCGGGAATCTTCCTCATCATCGGCGGAATATTCTACACGGTGGGAATTATATTTTACGCAATTAAAAAGGTAAAATATTTTCACTCGATATGGCACTTGTTCACGGTTGCAGGAAGTGTGTTTCACTACTTTGCAATTCTTCTCGGATTTTTCCGTATTTAACGAAAGCGAAAGCTGACCGCATAAAAATCCGCAGGTAAATCTTTCACACGCAAAAAAATGGGCTACAGAAAAACCTTTCGTTTTTCTGTAGCCCTAAATTTTATAAAAAGATTTGTTTAGTTTGCGGGAACGCCTACGGAAACCTCTCTTACAGACAGAGCTTCCTTTGGAAGTGTGTACTTCTGCTTGTAAGCCTTGTAATCTGCGTTGTACTGAATATCGTCTGAATTTTTGAGTTCGTGGAGATATTCGTGTGCGTCGTAGCCGTTGCGGTTGATTTCAATAACACCGATTGCAATGTTTGAGCAATGGTCGGAAACTCTCTCAATATTTGTGATAAGGTCAGAGAATACAAAACCGAGTTCGATTGTACAGGTACCGTTAGTAAGACGCTTAACATGGGCGTCTTTAAGCTTGTCACGCAGACGGTCGATAACCTGTTCAAGCGGTTCAACCTTTGAGGCAAGTGCAAGGTCATTATCGACAAAAGCAACAGTAGCGTTGTTGATAATTTCACGAAGTGCGTCAACCATAACGGCAAGACCTGCTTTCGCCTCTTTTGAGAACGAAATGTTCTTATCGTGAATTTCCTGAGCAACCTTTACAATGCTTACCGCATGATCGCTGATACGCTCAAAATCACCGATTGTGTGAAGAATGAGCTGAATAGTTTTATTGTCGTCAGCCGAAGGCTGTTTGGAACTGAGCTTTACAAGATAGGTTGAAATAACATCCTCGTAGGAATCAATCATATCTTCGTTTTCGTGAATTGTTTCCGCAACCTTTTCGTCATAATGGTCAACAAGTTCAAGTGCGCCGAGGAGCGTACCCTCAGAAAGACGAGCCATTTTTTCAGCAAGTGACTTTGCACGCTCTGTTGCAACAGAGGGAGTGTTGAGAAAACGCTCATCGAGGAACGGAACATCCGAATCCTCGTCCTTGTCCTTGATTGTAAGGCAGGCAAGCTTTTCAAGATACTTGTTGAACGGAAGAAGAATTGCAGTTGCAAGCAGATTGAATGCTGTGTGGATAACCGCAATGTTCTCGGGACCTACGATATCATTAAGGAAACCGTAGTTGATAAAGAGGTTAGAACCGTAGAACAATGCACAAATTACAAGTGTGCCGATAATATTGAAGTAAAGATGTACAAATGCGGCACGCTTTGCGTTTTTCTTTGCACCGATACAGGAAATAAGTGCGGTTACGCAAGTGCCTATATTCTGTCCCATAACAATCGGGATTGCCATTGAATAGCTGATTGCGCCTGTTTTGGACAACGCCTGCAAAATACCGACAGAGGCGCTTGAGCTTTGTATAATTGCGGTCAGCAATGCGCCGGCAAGAATACCGAATACAGGATTATTAAAGAGTGTGAGGAAGCCTGTGAATGTCGGATCATCCGAAAGCGGTTCAACAGCCGCACTCATCTGATCCATACCAACCATAAGAATACCGAATCCGAGGAAAATTGTGCCGAGATGCTTCTTCTTTTCCGAATTGCAGAACATAAGAAGAATAATTCCGACAAAGGCAAACACGGCAGAGAAAGACGAAGGCTTTAAAAGCTGCATAACCAAACTGTCGCCCTCAATACCCGAAAGGCTGAGAATCCAGGAAGTGATTGTTGTGCCGACATTGGCACCCATAATAATACCGATTGCCTGGCGGAGCTTCATAATTCCCGAGTTTACAAAGCCGACAACCATAACGGTTGTTGCCGAAGAGGACTGAATCACCGCAGTAACCGCCGCACCGAGAATGAATCCTTTCATGGTGCTGTTAGTCATTTTTTCCAGAGTTTTTTCAAGCTTACCGCCGGAAAGACTCTCAAGACCGTCGCCCATTGAATTCATACCGAACAAAAAGAGCGCCAGACCGCAGAGCAGTTGTAAAACCATAAACAAATCCATAAATACATACTCTCCTTTATCATCAATAATATTAAACTAAAGTCATAAGATTGTCAATGAATTGTAAAGAATTTGTAAAGTCTGAAAGCTTGGCGAATATCTTTGAAATTTGTCAAAACGGAGTATTTTTTATGTGAGATTTGTAAAAGCACATTGCTCGGGCAATAAAAAAACGACACTGCACAACACAGTGTGCGCAGTATCGCTTAAAATTTGTTTTGTTTGTAAAATAATGTAAACAGACTTCACATCAGAACCTTGCGGTAAATGTTGTTCCCTGTTCACTGCTTTCAAGAGAAATCTCTCCGCCGTGTCTTTCGGTAATGTGCTTAACAATTGCAAGTCCAAGACCCGTGCCGCCTGTTTCCTTTGAACGGCTCTTGTCAACACGGTAAAAGCGTTCAAACACACGCTTGTGGTGCTTTTCGGGGATACCGATTCCCGTGTCGGCAACTTTAACAAACGGATGTTCATTATCATCGCCTGTTATGATTTTTACCGAACCGTTTTCACGATTGTAACGGATTGCATTGTCACAAAGATTGTAAATAAGTTCGTAAATCTGATTACGGTTGCCGTTTATGACGGCAGTTTTTGTATCAACAGTAATTGTAATTCCGTGCTTTTCGGCATTTGAACGGAGATCCTCGGCAACCTCAGATGCCACCCCTGCAAGGTCAACAGGGGCAAATTCTTCATCGCTGAATTTTTCATCAAGCTGTGAAAGCTCCATAATATCGCTTATAAGAGAGAGAAGTCTGCCCGATTCCTTGTGAATTTTATTTGCAAAATTCGGAATATCATTGGGCTTTACAAGACCGCTTGCAATGATTTCCGCATAACCCGAAATTGAAGTCAGCGGAGTTTTCAGCTCATGCGTTACGTTTGCCGTAAATTCACGGCGCATTTTTTCAGCCTTTTTCTTAGCCGAAACATCAATTATAAGACAGATTGCACCGTTTTTTTCGCCGTTTGAATAAACAGGATTGGTGATAATCTGCAATGCTCTTCCTTTTACGGTTGTGTCGCCGTTTTTACTTTCGCCCGAAAGAGCCTTGTCAACGCAATCGTTAAGAACCTCGTTGCGTGAAAACGCAATCAAAGTTTTGTCGGTAACACCGTCATCATCAGCGCCGAGAAGCTTTGACGCCGAATAGTTGCTCATAAGAACCTTTTTGTCAACATCAATAAGAATAAAGCCCTCCGCCATATTTTCGATAAGCGTTGAAATTTTATCCTTTTCAAACTGCAGTCTGCGCATCTGACGCTTGATTTGTCTTTGCTGGCTTGCAATTTTCTGTGAGAGCGGCAAAAGCTCATCATACGGCGAGCCGTTGCCATTGTCCGCCATTTCCTTAATCGGTTCAACGATTTTCTTTGTGGAGCGCTTTGCCAGAATTGTGCATACGACAAATACACCTATCATAATTATAAGAATTGACGGAATAACAAAAAGAAAAATTCCGTAAATGCTGTCAATTGTCTTTGCAACACGGATTACAGAACCGTCTGCAGTTTTTTCTGCATAATAGTAAGTGATTTTATTCAAAGTTTCCGACATTCTGTGGCTTGAACCGTTGCCGTTCTTGATTGCCTGTTCAAATTCGGGGCGGTCGCTGTGATTCGGCATAGAACTAACATCTGTGTCAACGCTGTCGGATACAACCGAACCGTCACCTTTTATGAGCGTAACACGAAAATCGCCTATTCCGTAATATTTTGAAAGGTCGATTTCGCTGTCGGAATTATAAACGCCGATGATTTTATCGGTATATTGCCGAACCTCTGCCTCCTGTTCATCGGAGAACACAAACCAGAAAGCGGCTGTTGAAAAAACAGCCGTCAGAAGAATGGACACCACAGCGATAACCGAAAAGTTTTTTAAAAGCTTTTTACTCAGTTTCACTTTATTCCCCCGCCTTATATCCGACATTTCTCACGGTTTTGATAAGGTTTCCGCAGCTGCCGAGTTTTTGCCTGAGGGTTGTAATGTGCATATCAACCGTTCTGCTCTCACCCTCAAAATCATATCCCCACACATTGAGAATGATATTTTCACGGGTAAGCGCCATACCTTTATTTTTGAGAAGATACTTTAAAAGTTCGTATTCTTTGAAGGTGAGGTTACATTCCTCACCGCAGCTTGTTACAATGTGCTTGGAATCGTCAAAAACAATCTGACCGAGCTTTATTACATCCTGTCTGTCATCAACAGAACATCTGCGGAGGATTGCACGGACTCTTGAAATAAGTTCAAGAACGGAAAACGGTTTTGTAATATAGTCATCGGCACCCATGTCAAGACCTTTGACCTTATCCATTTCACTTCCCTTTGCAGTAACAAGGATAACGGGAACATTTTTTGTCACGGCATCCCTGCGCATTTTTTCAAGCACGGAAAGTCCGTCAAAATCGGGTAACATAACATCAAGAATTACAAGCTGAGGAATTTCGGCTGTACAAGCCTTAAAAAAGCTCTTGCTTTCACCAAAGCTCTGAACCTCATATCCGCTGCTTTTCATAGCATAAGATTCAAGCTCTCTGATATCGGTATCATCTTCAACAATGTAAATTAACATCTAATACTCTCCCACAACAAATGTGTATTTAAACGCA
Organism: uncultured bacterium; assembly: GCA_905215855.1. Taxonomy (GTDB): domain Bacteria; phylum Bacillota; class Clostridia; order Oscillospirales; family Acutalibacteraceae; genus Ruminococcoides. The sequence goes on along the minus strand of CAJMRT010000029.1, from coordinate 8,754 downwards.
CCGCAAAGGGGCGTCTGCACTTAAATTAAAATCGGAACATCCGCCATAATTATAGACTTTTTTTGCAAAAATGTAAAGTTTAATAAAACAAAAATCAGGAGCATACAGCTATGCTCCCGTTTGTTAAGCAAAATATATCAGTCGGACAAATCGCAGCTGCCTGTAATTGAAAAAGCAACCCACTCTGCAACATTAACCGCATGGTCTGCAATTCTTTCAAGATACTTTGCAATCATAACGATATCGAGAGCCTCTGAGCCGAGTTCCTTATTCTTATGAATGAGTTCAACCGTTTCATTCTTTGAACGGTTAAAAAGCTCGTCAACGATATCATCCTGACGGGCTACCTTTTTGGCAACCTCAATATCGCTCTTAACAAAAGCGTCAATAGCCTCCGTTACCATTTTTGAGGCATTATCTGCCATTTCCAAAATGTGAGTAAGATTGAACACCTGCTTTTTGTCCTTGATGTAAACAGACATTTCAGCAATATCAACTGCCTGATCTCCGATTCTCTCAAGGTCGGTAATCATTTTGAGTGCGGCAGAAACATATCTGAGGTCGTGTGCAACCGGTGCCTGATGAAGAAGAAGGTGCAGACATCTGCTTTGGATGGATTTTTCCGCCTCGTTAATACGATTTTCGTGTTCTCTTGCGATATCAAGCAAATCTTCGCCGTCAACAATCATCTTCATTGTATTTTTGATTGCCTGTTCAACAAGTCCGCCCATTTCAATAAGGCTGTCGTTAAGCTGTGTAAGCTCTTTATCAAAATATTCTCTCATTAGCCAAACCTTCCCGTAATGTATTCTTCGGTACGCTTATCCTGCGGATTTGAGAAAATTGCGTCGGTTGAATTACATTCAACCATTTCACCGAGTAAAAAGAACGCTGTTTCATCTGAAATACGCAAAGCCTGCTGCATATTATGTGTTACCATAACAATTGTATAATCGTTTTTCAATTTGAGGCAAAGCTCCTCAATTTTACCCGTTGAAATAGGATCAAGTGCAGAGGTTGCCTCGTCCATAAGCAGAACTTCGGGTTTTACGGCAAGTGCTCTTGCAATACAAAGTCTTTGTTGCTGACCGCCCGAAAGACCGAGGGCGCTCTTTTTGAGTCTGTCTTTAAGCTCATCCCAGATTGCGGCGTCACGCAGGGATTCTTCAACAATCCTGTCAAGTTCTTTCTTGCTTTTGATTCCGTGTGTGCGAGGACCGAAAGCGATGTTATCGTAAATGCTCATCGGGAACGGATTGGCTTTCTGGAACACCATACCAACCCTTTTGCGGAGGATATTTACATCCATATCTCCGTAAATATCCTCGTTGTCAAGGCGAATGTCGCCTGTTATCTTACAACCCTCAACAAGGTCGTTCATTCGGTTGAGCGACTTTAAAAGAGTTGACTTACCGCAGCCTGACGGACCGATGAAGGCTGTGATTCTGTTTTTCTTCATACGGATATTTACATCCTTTAACGCATGAAATTTTCCGTAGTAAAGATTCATGTTTTCTATGGTAAATTTATCCATTGTAAAATAATTATCCTTTCCTGTTACTTCTTGTTGTTTCCAAGTTTCTTTGCAACAAATGCCGAGAGTGTATTGATTGCAAAAACAAGTACAAGAAGTACAACTGCGGTACCCCACGCCTGATCTGTATGAAGTCCTTCGTTGGTAAGTACATACATATGAACGGCAAGTGACCGTCCCGAATTGAGAGGGCCTGCCGCATAGCCTGTTGCCGAACCGTAAGTATAAATAAGTGCGGCTGTTTCGCCAACTATTCTGCCGACAGCAAGAATGATTCCGGCAAGAATACCGGGCATCGCACTCGGAAGAATAATTCTCATAATTGTTCTGAGCTTGCCCGAACCGAGTCCGTAACTGCCCTCACGGTATGAATCGGGAACTGTGAGAAGTGCCTCCTCGGTTGTACGCATAATTGTGGGAAGCACCATAATTGCAAGCGTAAATGCACCGGCAAGAAGTGAATAACCCCAGTTAAGGGCATACACAAAGAAAAGCATACCGAAAAGACCGTAAACAATTGACGGAATACCGGCAAGGGTTTCTGCCATTGTTCTGATTACCTTAACAAGCTTGTTGCCACGCTTTGCGTACTCGGCAAGATAGATTGCCGCTCCCACACCGAACGGTACGGAAATTATAAGGGTTACAAGCGTAAGAACAATTGTGTTGATAATTGACGGCATACACGATACATTGTCGCTGTTGTACTCAAGTGAGAACAGCTCGGGGGTAAGGTTCGGAACACCCCGCACAAGAACATAGACAATGATAAATATGAGAGCCGCCGCTGAAAGTGCCGCCGCAAGACCTACAAGAATGAGCAGTACAAGTGAAAGGGGCTTTCTTTTGTAGGCTTTCATTCTCTGTTTAAACGATACTTTGTTGATTGCCTTAATCTGTGACACATCAACCAAAGCGGCATCGTTTTTTATGTTATCGCTGTTAGCCACGCTTTTCACTCCTACTCTTTATAGCCTGCATTGAAAGTGTGATGAGCAGAACAAATACGAACAGAACAACACCCGTTGCAATAAGTGCCTGACGGTGCAAGCCTGTTGAATAACCCATTTCAAGAACAATGTTTGCGGTCAGGGTACGAAGTCCGTCCGTAACGCTGTGCGGAATCTGAACCTGATTGCCTGCAATGAGTACAACTGCCATTGTTTCGCCCAACGCTCTGCCTATGCCGAGAACAACTCCTGCAAGAACGCCTGATTTTGATGCCGGAAGAATTGTCTTGAACACACTTCTTTCCTTTGTAGCACCGAGTGCCAGAGCACCTTCGTAATAGCTTTCGGGAACTGCTCTGATTGCCGACTCAGACACGCCTATGATTGTCGGAAGAATCATAACTCCGAGTACGATTGACGCCGCAAGCCAGCTTGAACCGTTACCGCCGAAGTTATCACGGATGAACGGTACAACTACCATAAGTCCGAAGAAGCCGTAAACAATTGACGGGATGCCTGCCAAAAGCTCTGTTGCCGGTTTAAGCACCTTGTAAAGCGGTGCAGGACAAAATCTTGCAAGAAATACTGCTGTGAAAATCCCTATCGGAACGCCGATTATGATTGCTCCCGCAGTAACATATATGCTTGCGATAATCATATCAAAAATTCCATATGATGCAGGCACATTCGTAGGCGCCCATTTCTGTCCGCCTACGAAATCAAAGAAGCCTATTTCTGCCATTGCAGGAACACCGTTACAGAATAAGAATATACAGATTATGACAACCGCCGCTATACTTGTTACAGCTGTGAGGAGGAAAACTCCCTGCATTGCCTTTTCACGAAATCTGTTTAATCTCATTTAATTATGTCACTCCAAACAGTTGTTTCACCTGTGTAAATTGATTTTACCTGATCAAGTGTGAGGTCGTCACATGTGTTTGCATTGTTTACTATTACTGCGATACCGTCTTTTGCGATTGTTTCAACCTTGAGTGCGCTCTTTTCCTCATCTTTAAGGTCACGGGATGCCATACCGATATCACATGTACCGCCCATAGCCGACTGCATACCTGCCGATGAGTCGGATGTCTGGATTTCAACCTTAGCGTTTGTGTTTACCTTCTGATAAGCCTCGGCAAGCTTTTCCATTACAGGTGATACCGAAGAAGAACCTGCTACGCTGATTTTGCCTGACGGCTTCTTACCGCTGTATGCGGCATTTTCCGAAACTGTTACATAACCGTTGTCCGAAACAATCTTCTGACCGTCCGAGCTCATTATGTAATCAACAAAATCCTGAGCAACATCGCTGAGCTCGCCCTTATAAGCAATGTTGAACGGACGGCTTACTGCATAGTCGCCTGACTTTACATTATCGGCTGTTGCCTCAACACCGCCGATTTTAAGAGCCTTTACCGTATCGTTGAGTGAACCGAGTGAAATGTAACCGATTGCCGCCTCGTTATCCTTTACATTTGTGATAACAGCCTCTGTACTGTTGATTGTTACAGCCGAAGTTGTTGTGTTGTCTGTCTTGTTGTCGCCGTCCTTTACAAGAACACCCGTAAGCTCTGTGAATGCATCTCTTGTACCTGAACCTTCTTCTCTTGTTACAACGGAGATTGTTTTTGATGCGTCAAACTTTGCGGCATCCGAACCTGCGTCGGATGAACCATTTGATGAAGAATTTGCACCGCCGCAGCCTGCAAATGCAGAAACTGCAAGAACACCGAATAATGCTGTTGCCGTAATTTTTTTAGTCATAGATTTCATTTGAATTTTCTCCTTAAATTCATATCATTTGTGTACCTCTTTCGTACAACATCAGTCTATGACTGTTTTGTAAAATACGCTGTTTGTCAATTGTAAAAAGAGTGTAAATAAAAATATAGGTTTTGTATGCTGAAATGAATTTTTACAAATTTGCGTGACAAAGCCTTTTATTTGTGGTACAATATTACAGAAGTGTGCAGGATGTAAAATAATTCCTGCAAATTTTCAAAGTGAGATTACATTCTGTTTACAGAGAAATATCATTCCAAGGAGGTCATTTTAGTGGCTGAAAACAAAATCCCATACAAAATATACCTTGACGAAAGCGAAATCCCGACAAAATGGTACAATGTTCGTGCAGATATGAAAAACAAGCCTGCACCGCTTTTAAATCCGGCAACACTCAAGCCTATGACACACGCAGACCTTGCTCCCGTGTTCTGTGATGAGCTTATTGATCAGGAACTTGACGACACAGACGCATACATTGACATTCCGGAAGAAATTCAGAACTTCTATAAAATGTACCGTCCATCTCCGCTTATAAGAGCATATTTTCTTGAAAAGGCTCTTGACACTCCCGCAAAGATTTACTACAAATTCGAGGGCAACAACACAAGCGGAAGCCACAAGCTCAACAGCGCAATTGCTCAAGCTTACTACGCTAAAAAGCAGGGACTTAAAGGTGTTACAACCGAAACAGGCGCAGGTCAGTGGGGTACTGCCCTTTCAATGGCTTGTTCATATTTCGGCCTTGACTGCAAGGTATTTATGGTAAAGGTTTCGTACGAGCAAAAGCCTTTCAGAAGAGAGGTTATGAGAACCTACGGTGCAAGCGTTACTCCGTCACCGTCAACAACAACGGAAGTCGGCAGAAAGATTCTTGAGGCTCACCCCGGTACAACAGGAAGCCTTGGCTGTGCTATTTCTGAGGCTGTTGAGGTTGCAACTCATACAGACGGCTACCGTTATGTACTCGGAAGTGTGCTTAATCAGGTACTTCTTCATCAGTCCGTTATCGGTCTTGAAGCAAAAGCCGCTCTCGAAAAGTACAATGTAAAGCCTGACATTATCATCGGCTGTGCAGGCGGCGGTTCAAACCTCGGCGGTCTTATCTCTCCGTTTATGGGTGAAAAGCTCCGTGGCGAAAATGACTACAAATTTATCGCTGTTGAGCCGGCATCATGCCCGAGCCTTACAAGAGGTAAATTTGCATATGACTTCTGCGACACAGGTATGATTTGTCCTCTCGCAAAGATGTACACGCTCGGCAGCGGATTTATTCCGTCAGCCAACCACGCAGGCGGACTTCGTTTCCACGGTATGAGTTCAACACTTTCTCAGCTGTATCATGACGGTCTTATGGAGGCAAGAGCAGTTGAGCAGACAAGCGTATTTGCAGCAGCAGAGCAGTTTGCAAGAGTTGAAGGTATTCTTCCTGCTCCCGAAAGCAGTCACGCAATCAGAGTTGCAATTGACGAGGCTCTCAAGTGCAAGGAAACAGGCGAAGAAAAGACAATTCTCTTCGGTCTTACAGGTACAGGCTACTTTGATATGGTTGCTTATCAGAAGTATAATGACGGCGAAATGAGTGACTACATTCCGACAGATGCCGACCTTCAGCAGGGCTTTGACGGCTTGCCAAAGGTTGACTAATGCGAGTGTCTCGCACCCGGTTCGTGAAGAAAGTTTGTTATATTCAAACTTTTGTCACCCGAGCGTAGCTTGGTTGTCAATTTACGAACTAACACTATATTAATATTTATCGGAATATAAAAAAAGAAAAGAGGTCAGTAATCGCTGACCTCTTTGTTATAGGAGATGATTTTTTGAAAACACCTGTTCTTGAAAGTGAACGAGTCATTTTACGCCCATTAACCGTTAACGATGCTAAAACGGCATTTAACAACTGGACAAGTGATAATCGAGTTACAAAGTATATGCGGTATAATTCTCACACAAGCCTTGATGATACAATTGAATGGCTTAAAATGGTTGAATATGCAGAAAATTCTGATAAGCAATACGATTGGGGATTTATTGACAAAAAAGCGGGTACTCTTTTCGGCAGTGGCGGTCTTGTATGGAATGATGATGAACAGATGTACGAAATCGGTTACAACTGTATGTTTGATTATTGGCACAAAGGCTTTACAACTGAAATAGCCGCAGTAATTCTTAATTTTGCAAAGAACGCTTTAAAGCAAACAAAGATTTACGGTTGCCACGCTGTTGAGAATGTAAACTCGGGAAAAGTTATGATTAAAAATGGATTTGTACCTACCGGATATACTACCGTAACAAACTTTGACGGCACAACTAAAAAGGCACGAACCTACATTTTAAACTTTTAACTATTATACGCAATGAGTGCAATATTTGATGCACAGTTTTCTTCATTTAAATAACAAGTCAGTGCGTTTTATTCGTTTTGGTTTTGCAACCAAAACGATTGGCGAACACTGTTCGCCGCTACATTTAAGGAATTACTTTGCAATATTCATAAAGCCAAACAAAAACGGTTGGATTACTTTTTTCGTAAATCCAACCGTTAATTTTTTATTTGGCAATCTAAAATCCGAACTTATTCTCTGCCGGCACGAACGCTTGCGGAGGCAAGTATATACACAAAACCGAGGAGAATATCGGTTGCTATGTCGAACACATCAATCACAAAAACAACCTGTCCGTTGACAACATTAAATATGATGTTAATCACTCCGATAATCACAAGCACTACTGCAAGTTTACCTGAAGTTTTCAACATTTTTTGCATATCGGGCGGTGATGTCTTTTTTGAAACGGCTCTCAGTCCCATTGAACCTACTGCGAGCTTCAGCACCATTGAAACGGTGACAGTCACGATTAGCAGATAATCGAAAACCGATGCCGATCCGCCGTCAAATGACGGGATAATCGTATTAACCAGCTTGTATGCAACCAAAATTCCCGAAAATATAACTCCGAGAAACATTACAACTGCCGTTACTTTGATTTTTTCTTTCATAAGACACACCCCCCGTGAAGATTCAAGTTATCAGCCGATAAGTTCCTTGATTTTTGACTCTGCAAGAGCAGGATCTGCCTTACCTCTGCTGTTCTTCATAACATTTCCGACAAGTGACTTAATTGCCTTTTCCTTGCCGTTCTTATAGTCCTCAACAGCCTTTGGATTGCTCTCAACCGCCTGCTTGCACAAATCGTTGAGTGCGTTTTCGTCAAGACCGCCCATATCGCTTTCGCTGATAAATTCAAGAGCACCCTTGCCGCTGTCAAGCATTTTTTCAAGTGTTGCCTTTGCAAGGTTGTTGCGGATTTTACCGCTGTCAAGAAGTTTTACAAGCTCGTTAAGCTGTTCGGGAGTAACCGCAACATCAAAGATTTCCTTGTCAGCCTCAGTTTCCGTTCTGCGGAATATCTGACCGATAATAAAGTTTGAAACTGTCTTTGGTGACTTAACGCCCTCGCAAGCCTTGTCAAAATACTCGCTGATTTTGCGGTACTTTGTAAGAAGCTGTGCATCCTTTTCGGGAATTGCAAGTTCGTCAATATATCTTCTGCACTTGTCGGCAGGAAGCTCAGGCATTGCAGCCTTGATTTCTTCAACAACATCTTTCGGAACATGGATAGTAACAAGGTCGGGATCACGGAAATAACGGTAATCGTGAGCGTCCTCTTTACTTCTCATTGAAGATGTTGTGTTGGTTGCGTCGTCATAACGGAGAGTTTCCTGAACAACACTTCCGCCGTTTTCAATGAGGTCAACCTGTCTTTCAAACTCATACTCCATAGCCTTTGCTATATTGTTAATTGAGTTCATATTTTTAATTTCGGTTCTTGTACCAAGCTTTTCGCTGCCCTTTGGACGAACCGAAATGTTTACATCGCAGCGCATTGAGCCTTCCTGCATCTTACAGTCGGAAATTCCGATGTAACGCATAACCTGCTGAAGCTTTTCAACATACTCTCTTGCCTCGTCAATTGAACGAATGTCAGGCTCTGAAACGATTTCGATAAGAGGAACACCGCCACGGTTATAGTCAACATATGTGTCGCCGTGCTGATGAATGAGCTTTCCTGCGTCCTCTTCGATGTGAATGTGGTGCAAACGGATTTTTCTGCCGTTTGAAAGCTCAACATAACCGCCTATAATGAGCGGAGCATAAAGCTGGCTGATCTGATAAGCCTTTGAAAGGTCGGGATAGCAGTAGTTCTTTCTGTCCATTTTTGAAATCTCTGCGATTTCACCGTGAACTGCAAGACCTGCACGGATTGCATAGCGAACTACTTCACGGTTAAGCTTTGGAAGTGTTCCCGGCAGACCGATACACACGGGACAGCAATGGCTGTTTGGCGCACCGCCGAATTTTGTAGTACAGCCGCAGAAGATTTTTGTCTTTGTGGCAAGCTCAATATGGGTTTCAAAACCCGCAACTAATTCGTATTTCACAGCTTAACACCCCACTTTGTATCCTTAAAGTTTTCACCTGCAGC
>CAJMRT010000028.1 GCA_905215855.1 uncultured bacterium | reverse complement strand
AACTACAATAGATATGATGATTACAAAAATTGCCACAACAATTGCGTATGTTATGATAAGTGCAAGGGGTTTTCTAAAGTTAGCAAGGAATTTACGCTTTCGCCCCATCCGACCGAAAACTTTTGTGTAGAAAAATTTGTAGGGGTAGTTGAGAATATAGGCAAAAAGAAATCCGATTGCAAACGGAGTGATTATGCCTGTTATCCAACCGAGAGCCGACCACAAAACATTCATATTGTCTTTTACAAGTAAAAGAAATACCGTAAATGAAATGCAAATCAGCAGAGTTTTTAGCGAAAGCAGTTTTTTCATTTAGACAACTCCTTAAAATAACGACATCTGTGAGCTTTCCGGCAAATTATTGAGGACTCCGACATCTTTCAGCGTTTCAATAACAGCCTTTGTAACCTTTGTTTTTATCTGCATATCTTCAATAGAAAGATACTCTGTATGCTTGCCTGTTTCGGCAAGTGAATCTGCAGCGGCACCGCCTACACCCGGTAACGATGAAAACGGAAGCCTGATTTTACCGTCCTCCACCTTGAACATTTTTGCCTCGGATTTATAGATATCAACAGGAAGAAATTCAATTTTTCTTGCCATCATTTCGTTGACAATCTGCAAGGTCTGATACTCTGCTTCATCCTTGGCGGTTGCTTCGTGAACACTTTGCTTTTGCTTTATGTTGTTCATCTTGTCACGGACAGCCTTGTGTCCCTGCATGGCAATTGCACCGTCAAGATTTTCACTTCGTACGGTAAAATATGCAGCGTAGTACTCAACGGGCTTATGAACCTTGTACCAGCCGAGTCTGAGCGTTGCAATCATATAAGCTGCGGCATGAGCTTTCGGGAACATATACTTGATTTTCATACACGAATCAATGTACCATTCCGGAACATTGTGTTCACGCATGGCCTTGAAGTGTTCTTCCGTAAGAAGTTTTGTTGCGTTACCTTTACGGACAATCTCCATTATTTTGAATGCCATACCGGGCTCAAGACCTTTGTGCATAAGATAGGTCATAATCGAGTCACGAGTACCGATTACTTCCGAAATTGTGCAGGTACCGTTATGAATAAGCTCCTGAGCGTTACCGAGCCATACATCGGTACCGTGCGAAAGACCGGCAATCTGCAAAAGGTCGGTAAAGGTTTTGGGCTGGGCCTCAACAAGCATTCCTCTTACGAAAGCCGTGCCGCATTCAGGAAGACTGAAAGTACCTGTTTTCGAGTCAATATCCTCTTCCGTAACACCGAGTGCTTTCGGAGAAGTAAAGAGCGACATAACTTCGGGGTCACTCATTGAAACTTTCATTACAGGGATGCCTGTGTATAGTTCAAGATAATGATAGATTGTCGGAACATCGTGTCCAAGCTCATCAAGCTTGGTGATTGTATCGTGAATAGAATGGAAGTCGAAGTGGGTTGTAATATTATCTGAGTTTACATCGTTTGCAGGATGCTGAACCGGACAGAAATCGTAAACATCGTTAGTTCTCGGTACAACAACCATACCGCCCGGATGCTGACCTGTGGTTCTCTTTACACCTGTGCAGCCGATTGCAAGACGCTTTTCCTCAGCCTTGTGCATTATAAGACCTCGTTCTTGAGCGTACTTCTTTACAAAGCCAAGAGCTGTTTTTTCGGCAACAGTAGAAATTGTTCCCGCTTTGAACACATTGTTTTTACCGAAGAGTTCCTCTGTGTAACGGTGAGATTTTGACTGATATTCACCACTGAAGTTAAGGTCAATATCAGGTACTTTATCGCCCTTAAATCCAAGGAATGTTTCAAATGGGATTTCGTGCCCATCCTGATCCATAAGAGTACCACATTCGGGACAGTTTTTAGGCGGCATATCAAAACCTGAGCCGTAACTGCCATCTGTGATAAATTCACTGTGTTTGCAATTGGGGCATACATAGTGCGGACAGAGCGGATTAACTTCCGAAATACCTGACATTGTAGCTACGAATGATGAACCTACAGATCCTCGTGAACCAACAAGATAGCCGTGAGCTTCACTGTCGGCAACAAGCTTTTGAGCGGTCATATAAAGTACGGAGAAGCCGTAGGTTGTGATTGAATTAAGCTCTTTATCAAGTCTTGCTTTTACGATTTCAGGCAAAGGATCGCCGTATTTTTCTTTTGCTCTTTTCCATGTAATGTCGATGAGTTGTTCCTGTGCGCCCTCAATGTTCGGAGGGAATGTTCCCTTTGGAATAGGTCTGATATATTCGCACATATCGGCAATTTTGTTAGGATTTTCTACAACATATTCATATGCTTTATCTTTGCCGAGCCACTCAAATTCCTTGAGCATTTCGGCAGTTGTTCTGAGATAAAGCGGAGCTTGCTGGTCTGCGTCTTTAAATCCCTGACCTGCCATAAGAATTTTTCTGAATTCTGAGTCAGTCGGATCCATAAAATGGACATCGCAGGTTGCGCAGACGGGTTTACCGAGTTCTTTCGCAAGTTTAATGATTGTGCGGTCGATTTCGTGAAGTTCGTCAACAGAATTGAATCTGCCGTCACGAATCATAAAGCTGTTGTTGCCTGCAGGCTGAATTTCAAGATAATCATAGAAAGACGCTATCTGCTTGAGTTCTCCCCATGGTTTGCCGGCAAGAATTGCCATATAAAGCTGACCTGCACAACATGCAGAGCCGATAATAAGACCCTCTCTGTACTTTACAAGTTCGCTTTTAGGGATTCTCGGCTTTTTATAGAAATAGTTGAGATGACTGTATGAAATAAGTCTATAAAGATTTTTAAGACCTGTTTTATTCTTTACAAGAATAATTTGGTGATAGGTCGGGAGTTTTTTGAAATCTCCGCCAGCTATCTTTGTGTTAATATCGTTGGTTTTTATTATTCCGAAATCATCAGTAAGTCGCTGACAAAGACTTATAAATATCTTTGCAAGCATCTCGGCATCATCGGTTGCCCTGTGGTGATTGAACTCACCCAGTCTTAAAAATTTTGCAACAGTATCAAGTTTGCAGTTCTTTATATCGGTAAGAATGGCTCTTGAGATTGCAACTGTATCAATTGATGTATAGTTGTACTCCCTGCCCATATCTTCGCAGGCTTTTGCGATGAATGATGTATCAAACGGTGCATTGTGCGCAACAAGCACATTATCACCCGCAAATTCAAGAAATGCACTTACAGCTTCGCTCTGGGATGGAGCATCTTTTACCATTTCGTCTGTAATGCCTGTGAGCTGGGTAATTTTTTGAGGAATTGGCATTTCAGGATTTGCAAAAGTTGAGAATCTATCGGTAATTATACCGTTTTCTACCTTAACCGCACCGATTTCTGTTATTTTGTCACGGGCGGCTGAAAGACCTGTTGTTTCAATATCAAAACAGATGAATGTGCCGCTGAAAGGTGTGTCGGCATCACCTTTTACGGACTCTACAAGGTCATCCATAAAGTAGGCTTCAACACCGTAAATGATCTTGATTTTTTCTTCATCTTTATTGATTTTGTCTGCGGCTTTCATTGCATCAGGAAATGCCTGTGCAACACCGTGGTCTGTAATTGCAACTGCTTTGTGTCCCCACTGATATGCACGGTTTACAAGGTCGCCAGCTGATGTTACAGCGTCCATCTGTGACATATTGGTATGCATATGAAGCTCAACACGCTTTTTCTCAGCATTGTCAACAACCTTTACTTTTTGGGCAGTACCAATTGAGCGAGCATTGACAACAAGCTCACCTGCATATTTATCGTATTCAACATCACCCTGAATAACGATTGTGTCGCCTTTTTTGATGTTGTCGATTACGGCGGATTCTTTAATTGAATTAAACACCTTAGCGGTTGTTGAACCTGTGTAGTCGGTTATGTCGATTGTAAAAATATTTTTATCGCCGCTTTTGGTGACTTTCTTTTCAATATCAAACACATCGCCCCAGACTACAATTCTTCCAGAATCGCCCGAAATTGACGAAATCGGAATCATCTTACCTCTAATTGAACGACCGTACAACGGACGGATTGAGGATTGAATAATCTGAGGAGTGGCAAATTTGCCCTCACGAACTTCAATTTCTGTAGTAGTGTTTTCAGCGTGTTTCTCTTCCCTTTTCTCTGCTGTTTCAGCCTCTTCCTGATAGAATTCAGCAGCTTTCTGAAGATTTTCACGATTGATTTTTTCCTGAGCATTTTGAATTGCAGCTTTGTACTCTTCACTGTTTTCTTCAATCTCAAATGTTCCTTTATAATTTACGGAAATATGAAGATTGAATTCTTCGGAAATGAGCTTTACAAGTGCCTTGTCAAAACCTTTGCTGTCAAGGAGTGATTTGCCTCCATTGAGAAGATTGATTGTGAGAATGTTATTTTCAAACTTAACCTCGGCGTTGTTGAGAGTTCCGTTAATACTTGGAATATCTCTTCTGACAGCTATGTAAAGCTGAGAAAAATAATCGGCTGAAAATAATTCTGTAGGGAAATGCGGCTTGATTACAGTATGGTAAGCAAGAACTTTTGTAATACTCTTTTCAGTTTCAAAGAGCAAATTACGGTCGATTAACCCAGCAAAATTAACCGACAAAATTATCAAACGGGATTGTTTGTTTATATTAAGTTGTGTCAATTCTCCCTGTGATGTTTGTTGCGGCAGATTTATGCCGAACTGGGAGGCAAAGACTTCTCCTAATGTTTTCATATATTTCCTTCTGCTTTTATCGTAGCAAAGCCCTATCCGTCCGTCTGACGGATTATAATTTTTCTACCTCTTCCATAAGTGCGTCAACGAGTTTTTCTTCGGGGACTTTACGGATGATTTCACCTTTTTTAAATACAAGACCGCAGCCTTCACCGCCTGCGATGCCGATATCAGCTTCTCTTGCTTCTCCCGGACCGTTTACAACGCAGCCCATTACCGCTACTTTGATATTCTTTTTACAGTTTCTGAGCTTATCTTCAACCTCGTTTGCAATCTTCACAAGGTCAATTCTTGTTCTTCCGCAAGTCGGACATGAAACGAATTGAACTCCGTCTTTCTCAATGTCAAGAGCCCTGAGAATATCATGAGCGGCATAAACTTCCTTTACAGGATCGGCTGTGAGGGAAACCCTGATTGTATCGCCTATACCGTGAAGAAGCAATGCACCGATTCCGGCAGAAGATTTGATAATACCCATTCTTTCCGTTCCTGCCTCTGTAACACCGAGGTGGAGCGGATAATCACATCTTTCGGCGGCAAGCTCATAGGCTTTGATCATTGTAGAAACGGTCGAGCTTTTCATTGAAAGAACAATATCGTTGAAATCAAATTTTTCAAGAAGTGATGCATGGTACAAGGCACTGTCGCAAAGAGCCTCAGGTGTGGGATGACCGTATTTTGCAAGTATTTCTTTTTCGAGCGAACCTGAATTAACGCCGATTCTTATCGGAATGCCACGCTGTTTGCAGGCATCAGCAACTGCTTTTACTCTGTCATCAGATCCGATATTACCTGGGTTTATGCGAATTTTGTCAACTCCGGCTGCACAAGCTTCAAGAGCAAGCTTGTAGTCAAAATGAATATCGGCTACAATCGGAACGCTTACGGCTTCTTTAAGAGCAGGAATAAGCTTTACTGCATCTTTATTAGGAATAGCGGCACGAATGATTTCGCAGCCAGCTGCCTCAAGTTCCTTTGCCTGTCTTACAGAACCCTCAATATCTGTTGAGGGAATATTGAGCATTGACTGAACGCTTACTTTAGCACCGCCGCCGATTTTCACATTGCCGGCAGTTACCTGAATTTTACTTCCCATAAGGTTTTCCTCCGTTTATCTACATACCGGGAAAAGTTCCCGTTACAAGTTGGAATACATCTTTTACCGAAATAATAAGCATAAAAGCAAGCAGCAGTACAAGTCCTGCCGTATTTACAACCTGCTCTGCTTTTCTCGGAATCGGCTTTTTGAATATCCATTCAATCAGCAAGAACAAAAATCTTCCGCCGTCAAGTGCCGGGAACGGAAGCATATTTACAATTCCGAGGTTTACAGTAATGAGTATCATTACAAATAAAATGTTATTTACTGCATCTGCAAAGCCTGTTTCAAGTCCCATTGAGGCAACCTGAGTTACCGCTGTGGCGATACCGACAGGACCAGACATATCATTGAAGCCGAATTTTCCCTGTACAAGCCATACAAGCGAAGTCCACACAGTTTTTGCCATTGAGCAGGTTTCTGTAAATGTTTCAGTAAGAACCGTGCCGACATTTTTTTCAATAGGCTTAACCGCAAAGTCAAAAGCAACGGTTGGTTTGTTCTCCTTTTCGGCATCGTCATCGGCATAATAGGTGAAGAACTGTACATTTTCAAGCGTTATTTCTTTGCCGTCACGGACAACCTTTACATCAGCCATAAATCTCGGTCTTGATGTAGTTGTGTCTATTTCTGGTGTTTTATACTTTGACATATCATATGATTTGTCAAGTGCATAAATTGACTTACAAGCTTCGTCAAGAAGCTTTTCAGCCTCTTCTTTGCTTGCAGCCTTATTTATCTTTGAACAACCCTCTGAGAGAGCGTTGTAGTATTTTTGAAGTTCATCTTGTGAAAGGGATTTGTCATTGGCGTATTTATTGTACACTCCGCAGGCTGCCGAAGTTGCCCTTTCTTTGTATACTTCAAGGGTATTGCCTTTGACTGTTTCGTAAGGCAAAGTTGAAATTGCAAACTGCAAATCTCTTGAATTCCAAATTGAATAGCCGTTTACCTCAATAATCTTATCGCCTGTCTGCAAGCCTGTATTGGCTGTGAACGCATTAGGCTGAAACTGAGATACGGTTGTAGAGCTGAAGCTGTCAGCCTGAACGGTAAAGGCAAACATCATAACAAAACCGAGAAGAATATTCATAACCGCACCTGCGATTATGATAATCATTCTCTTCCATACTTTTGCATTATTAAACGCGGCTTTTTCTTCGCTGTCCTCATCCTCGCCCTCCATGGCACAGTAACCGCCTATCGGAAAAAGACGAAGTGAGTACCTTGTTTCACCTTTTACAAAACTGATTATTTTCGGTCCCATACCGAGTGCAAACTCATTTACCTTTACACCCGAAAGCTTTGCGGTAATAAAATGACCAAATTCATGAGAAAAAATTATAAGCTCAAAAAGTAATATTCCTATTACAATGAGAGCCGCAACTGTTAAAATTTGCATTAAAATAAATCAACTCCAAAATATTCATTGCCGCCGCAAAGACAGCAATGAAAAATATTACCGCAAATTATAGCATAGAGAGTACATACTCTCTTGCAAGTTTATCCGCCTTCAATACATCATCAACGCATGTAGGCTCAAAATTGTCTATGTTATCAATTGCACCCATAACAAGGTCGCCGATTTCAAGAAAAGTGATTTTACCCTCTCTGAAAAGTCGGTTAGCCTCCTCATTAGCACCGTTGGCAATTGCTGTTGCAACACCTCCGAGTGAAAGAGCTTTTTTACAGGCTCTCAGACATTTGAAAGTATCATAGTCAGGTTCAAAGAAAGTCATTTTGCCGATTTGAGCAAGACTTAATTCGCCGACAGGTGACTCATACCTTTTAGGATATGTAATTGCGTACTGTATCGGAATCCTCATATCGGGAAGTCCGAGCTGTGCAATTACGGAATTATCTACATATTCGATGAGAGAATGAATTATGCTTTCACGATGTACAACAACATCAATGTTTTCTGGCTGAACATCAAAAAGCCATCTCGCCTCAATGATTTCAAGACCTTTGTTCATCATTGTAGCAGAGTCGATGGTTATTTTTGCACCCATACTCCAGTTGGGATGATTGAGTGCCTCCTTAACTGTTACATTTTTTAAATCCTCGATTGTTTTACCGAAGAAAGGACCGCCTGACGCTGTAAGAATGAGCTTTTTGAGCATTTTCTTTTCGGGCATACCCTGCAAACACTGGAAAATGGCTGAATGTTCGCTGTCAACAGGGAGAAGTTTTACACCGTTTTTCTTTACAGCATCGCAAACAAGTTTGCCGCCTGTTACAAGTGTTTCTTTGTTTGCAAAAGCAATGTCTTTTTTAGCGTTTGCCGCTGCAAGTGTTGGCTTTAAACCGACCATTCCGACAACTGAATTAACTACAAGGTCAGCTTCTTTCTGAGTTGCCGCTTCAATAAGACCACCCATTCCGCTTAAAACACGGGTGTTTGTATCTTTTATGTTATCTTTGAATTCTTTTGCTTTTTCTTCATTAAAAACAACCGCAAGTTCAGGCTTATACTTTCTTACCTGCTCTTCGAGAAGTTTTATGTTTGTTGATGCTGTGAGTGCTGAAACTTTTAAATTGAGTTTATCTACAACATCAAGCGTTTGAGTTCCGATTGAACCTGTTGATCCGAGAATTGAAAGTGAATTTACCATTTTAGTTTACCCCACTGTGATGAAAGGTATGAATTGATTGATTGCCACAAGAACAGGTGCAGTAAATATTATGCTGTCGAACCTGTCAAGCATTCCACCGTGACCGGGGAAAATTGAGCCATAGTCCTTGATTCCGTAACTTCTCTTGATGAGTGAAAAACTCAGGTCGCCGAGAATTGAAACGGGTGCGTCAATTACACCGAGGAGAATCAATGCCCAGAAGTTAATATTAGCATCGGGCATAACCCAAAAATGAAAAATTAGACCGATGATTACAGCTGTAAGATCGCAGAAAAGTATTCCGCCGATTGCACCTTCAACAGTTTTTTTAGGACTGATTTTCGGGCAAAGCTTGTGCTTGCCAAAGGATGCACCGATAAAAAAACCGCCTGCGTCTGCCATCCACGGTAATGCAAATGCACATATAAAACAGAAAGTAATGGATGCAGATGATGTGCAGACAATCGGAATGGCACTCATTCCGAAAGAAATTAAAAATGTGCCGAACACAGCATACGCTACATCTGCATAATTTGTCTTTTCGTGTTTGAAAATCATTACAGCAAAAGCTGTAAGTATAAATGCAAAAAGCAGAATATACAGAAACTTTGTTGTAACCAAAATTGAAAGCAGAAAAGCAAAAAGCATACAAGGTATTGAAAGATGCAATTTATAAAGCATTTTTCGTGCTTGCAGATATTCGCCTGTCATAAATGCCGAGGCTGCTCCTATGATTATTCCTGCAAATGGGAGCCAAAGTTCCGATACAAACAGAACAATCAGCAGTATTGGTATTCCTATTACGGCTGTCAACAGCCTTGGCTTTAGGGATTTCATTTTATATCAACTCTCATCAAACTCCGCCGTATCTTCTGTTTCTGGAGGAGTATATTTTTAACGCTTCATCAAGGTCTGATTTCTGAAAATCAGGCCACAATTTGTTCATTATTACAAATTCCGTATAGGCTGACTGCCACAAAAGAAAATTTGAAATTCTGTATTCACCGCTTGGCCTGATAATAAGGTCTGGATCAGGTTGACCTGCGGTGTAAAGATAATCAGAAAAGAGATTTTCGTCAATGTCATCTGTATTGATTTTACCATTTTTGACATCTGCGGAAATATTTTTTACTGCTCTTACAATTTCATCACGGCTGCCGTAATTCATTGCAATATTAAGAACCATACCGTCACGGTCTTTTGAACTTTCTTCGTTTTCAATCATAAGTTCACGAAGTTCGTCGTTAAAGCCTGACTTGTCGCCGATAAACTTAACCACTATACTGTCGTCTTTAAAATCTTCAAGTGCTTCATTGAGGTATGATTTAAAAAGCGACATAAGTGACTCAACCTCATCCTGCGGTCTTTTCCAGTTCTCGGTTGAAAAGGCGTACACGGTAAGGTACTTTATTCCTATATCGGAACAATATCTTGTTATGGTTCTGAAGGTTTTTGCACCCTGACGGTGACCTGCTTTTCTCGGAAGTCCTCTTTTCTTTGCCCAACGGCCGTTGCCGTCCATAATAATTCCGATATGTGAAGGCAGATTGAGGCTTGTAACCTCAATCTGCTCATCTTTTTTCTTTGAGAAAAAAGCCATATTACATCTCCAAAATTTCTTTCTGCTTTACTGCAGAAACGCTCTCAACTTCTTTGACATACTTATCTGTGAGATCCTGAGCTTTCTTTTCGCCCTGTTTGAGATCGTCCTCTGTAAGCTCGCCGTCCTTCTTCATTGCTTTAAGCTTGTCGATAAGTTCACGGCGGACATTACGAATCTGAATCTTTGTTTCCTCAGCAATCTTCTGAACATCTTTTACGATTTCTTTTCTTCTGTCCTCTGTGAGCGGTGGAAAGATAAGACGAATAACTTTACCGTCATTCTGGGGGTTAATGCCGATGTCCGAAGTCTGGATAGCTTTTTCAATCTGTCTTAAAACAGATGCGTCCCAAGGCTGAATTGTAAGAGTTCTTGCCTCAGTAACAGAAACTGCGGCAAGCTGGTTTACAGGTGTCGGTGCACCGTAGTAGTCAACCTTTACTTTATCAAGAACAGCAGGATTTGCTCTACCTGCTCTGATTTCCGAAAATTCCCTGCGCATATGCTCAAGGCGTCTGTCCATAGTTTCGCCGGCTTTTTTTAACTGTGTCTGCATAATTATGCCTCCTGTATAATAATTATTGTTAAAAAGTCAGTAAAATAATCAATTGAATTAGTCATTAGCTGTTACGATAGTACCGATGTTTTCACCACAAACAGCTCTGTAGATGTTTTCAGGGTCATCGATGCTGAATACAAGAATGGGAAGATTGTTATCCTTGCAGAGTGATGCTGCAGTGCTGTCCATAACAGCGAGGTCCTTGTTGAGTACCTCGTGAAATGAAATTGTATCATACTTCTTAGCATCAGGATTCTTCTTAGGATCGCTGTCGTATACACCATCAACCATAGTAGCCTTCATAACGATGTCAGCCTCAATTTCAGCTGCACGGAGAGCCGCTGCTGTGTCTGTGCTGAAGAATGGGTTACCGGTTCCGCAACCAAATACTACTACTCTTCCCTTTTTAAGGTGAAGAACTGCTTTGTTTCTGATGTAAGGCTCTGCAATCTGGTGCATTGAGATAGCAGTCTGAACACGAACATTTACGCCAAGCTGTTCAAGTGCATCGCATACACCGAGTGCATTGATTGTTGTTGCGAGCATACCCATATGGTCAGCTCTTGTTCTGTCCATTTCACCCGAACTTCTGCCACGCCAGAAGTTGCCGCCGCCTACTACGATGCCGACCTCTACACCTGCGTCAACACATTCCTTGATAGGTTTGCAGATTTTAAGAACTGTTTCAAAATCAATGCCGTGCTTCATTTCGCCTGCAAGTGATTCGCCTGAAAGTTTTAATAATACTCTTTTATATTTCGGTTTCATACATAACACCCCACGATAATTTATAATCACTAATATAATACAATATCTTGTGGGTTTTGTAAAGGTTTAGTGGCAGTTTTTTGAATATTCAAACGAATAATGCTTGGTAGTGTCATTTAACCTGTGATTACCTGCAATAAAACTTGTAAGTGATAACTCTTCACCGTCTGTTTTATTGACAATAATTTCGGGAGTAGAGTACAATTAAATGTATGAAAATGAATCGTTTTAATTGCTTAAATTGTAATTAAGGCAAAAAAATAACGCTGAACTAAAAAATTAAAGTTCAGCGTTTGTGGCAGAGAGAAGGGGATTCGAACCCCTGATACGGTGTTCACCGTATACATGATTTCCAATCATGCTCCTTCGGCCAGCTCGGACATCTCTCCAAACGACTTGATTATTATATCAAATGAAGTAAAAAAAATCAAGATAAATTTAAAATATTTTTTATTGTGGTGAATTATGAAAAAATTATTTAGCACATTTTGTATTCTGTCAGTGCTGATGCTTTTGTCAATCAATTGTATTTTGGCAACCGGTAAAGTAAGTTTTGAAATGCAGAATGCGGATATGAAACCGAACAGACTTTTTACCGTTGCACTTTCTGCAAAGTCAGACAAAAGGCTCAGTGCCGCAACTTTTGAATTTACTTATGATGCGGATTATATGGAATTTAGAAAAGTTAAAGCTGCCAACAGTGGCTCTAAAATTCAGGTGAATAAGAAAAGCGGAAATGTTAAGGTCGTTTTTCTTAACTCTGAAGGGCAGAATATTTCGGGCGGAAGCGATGTCTTAACGCTTGATTTCAAAACAATAAAAGAAGGTACTGCGTATATTGACTACACGGTAAATCAATGTGTTGATTCCGATGTGAACTTTATTGATGTCGGAAGTTGCACTGCGTCGTGTATCAGAATATATAAAAATGCGTCGGGAACGGTTAGCGGCGGAATTTCCTCGTCAAGCAATGAAAACAGCACGCAAGCTACAGGAAAAGGCGGTAAAAGTAAACACCAGACCGAACCTACAACTGTTAATGCCTCTGATGATGAATATATTGATTACAATCCCATTAAAGATAGGCAAATAAAATTTTTCCTTGCCGGCATGGGCATAACTGCGGGATGCTTGGCTATATTGGCTGTTGCATATGCAATCGGTAAAAAATCTGCTCAAAAGAAAGCTGAAAAAGAGAAAAATCACAACGACAATACTCTTGAAAACAAGACTTCCGATGATTGATTCGGAAGTCTTTTACTTTGCCTTTCTTCCCTGTGTTATATCACGCTTTGTAAATTCACGGTTAATTGAATTTAAAACACGCTTTTTGTCGGCACTCCACATTGGTGCAACGAGCAGTTTTTTGTCGCCGTCACCTGTAAGGCGATGAATTACAACATTTTCAGGCAACAATTCTACGCAATCGCAGAGAATGTCGATATACTCATCAATTGTAAGCACATCAAACTTTCCGAGTTCGTATTCATCGCATAAATCGGTATCTTTTAAAATATGTAAAAGTTGAAGCTTTATTCCGTCAGTTTTATCTCCGACATACTTAACAGATTCAAGCATCATTTCTTTTGATTCGTTCGGAAGTCCTAAAATTATGTGTGTAATTACATTTATACCGATTTTGTGAAGATTTTCTATAGCTGAATCATATACGGAGAGCGGATACATTCTTCTTATATAATCTGCCGATTTTTCATGAATTGTCTGCAATCCGAGCTCTACCCAGACAGGTTTTATCTTATTCAGTTTTTCAAGAAGACCTAACACATTATTTCCCAGGCAATCGGGACGGGTTGCGATTGAAAGAGCAACAATGTCGGGCTCTGAAATTGCATCTGTAAATATTTTTTCAAGATATTCAACAGGCGCATAGGTATTTGTGAACGGCTGAAAGTATGCAATAAACTTTTTACAGTCGGATTTCTTTTTAATTCGCAGTTTAGCCTGATCAATTTGTCCGTGAACAGGAAGAAGTGCATCGGAGGCAAATTCTCCGGAGCCTCCCCTGCTGCAAAAAATACAGCCCCTTGTTCCGAGGGTTCCGTCACGATTCGGACAGGTCATATTACCGTTCAGCGAAATTTTGTACACCTTTTCACCGAATGTATTTTTGAGATATTTATTAAGGGAGTAGTAATTCATAATAAAACACCTGATAAATTAAAAAGGCCGGCAGAAAAGCCGGCCTTTGTGTCTTTCGACATATTAGAGAGGAAATCTATGAAAAGTTCTTGTAAGCATTATCTATGTGAAGTTAAAGTGTTTTTTGTTTATCTTTAACTTACAAGCATATAATAACTGTCTTATGTGACAGAAAATTGAACGCTTGTGTAAAGTAATGTGAAAGTTTAAAAAGATTATGAGAACTTTCTGATATATTCAAGAAACTTTGCATAGAGCTTGTCCTCAAGCTCTTCAAGAGTATCATCTATACCGCCGTTAAAAAACATTTTGTTGTGCTTTGAAAGTGAAAGGTATGCACCAATCATACTCTTTCTGACTTCATCCTGCAAATCTTCTCCGAGTTCATTGCCGCAGGAAAGTCCGAGAAAGATATTTCCGTCAACAAGCTGTGATGCAACAGCTGCATTTTTCAATTCAAAAGAATTGAATTTGCCAAGTCCGGTTGCAAATTCACGGAGAGAGAACTCCTCTTCACCTTTTTTGTATTCTTTTTGTTTTTCTGAAATTTCATTTTCACAGACTTCAAGCGAAAAGTTTCCGCCGGTAATATATTCGTGCATATAATCCGGATTTGTAGCAAGGACATTGTAAAGTCGCATTGAGTTCACGGCTGTTTCAAGACAGGAAAATGATGCAAACTGCATATTGCTGTCATTCAGCTTGATGAAACTGTACATATTTTGAAAAACAGATTTGTTGACTACAAGCAAAACAAGTCTTTCGCTCTCACGCACATCAGACAAAAGAGGACTCGTTAGATACGACATGGTAAATTTATACGACTTATTTACATAGTCACTCAATAAATCCAAAAATCCGTTTAAAAAATCATTTTCTCGTATTGTAAATTCAAACATATATTCACCTATCTAAACAATTCCATATCTGCGTCGTAGAGGTCATTTCTTGTGATGTCGGTATCACAGGAAACCAAAAAACGGTTTTCAAAAGCCGATATAAGCAGATTCGGATTCACATTATCGGAGCTGCCTGCCGACAAAACAACATCAAGTTCTGCAAAGTCGAACTTCTCGGTTACTTCAAAGCTCTTTATACCCTGTTTTATGTCAACGGTTTTTATGCCTTTTTTAGATTTCTTTTCAACTTCAATACTTTCGCTTGTCAGCAGTTCTTTGAGTTGTTCGCATACTGTACGGGAGTTTTCACCGTCACAGGAAATCTTGATTGTAAATGATGCAAAAGCAATCTTTCCGGCTTTCATAACGGGTTCCGTTACATCAAACACACGAAGTCCTCTGGGCAGACAACCGTTAAGCCTTGAGATGATTTCTTCAAACGGAAAGCTTTCATCCTCAAGCTTGACATCCATACATTCGTTTACTCCTCTGAAACCAAGCGAAAGCGGCAACGGAAATGTTGCAAACGGATGCGGGTTAAATCCTTCTGTATGCCAGATAGGGATTTTGCTCTTGTGCAATGCACGGAGCATACATCGATTGAGGTCAAGGTGCGAAATATAGCGACATTCAAAATCTTTTTTAAACCATATTCTTACGCTTTTCAAAACACACACCCTTTCCGTATTTAGCCGCACCGCAGTTATTGCATTTCAGTCTGCAATGCGGTGTTGTTGTATCTGCGTACGCTTTTTTACATTCTCTGATAAGAAAATCCTTAGTTACACCGTAGTCAATATGATCCCACGGAAGAATTTCGTCAAAACTTCTGTGTCTGTTTGCATAAAATGACGGATCAACACCGCATTCGTCAAAGAGTTCAAGCCACTTTTCAAGGCTGAAACAATCATTCCAACCGTCAAAATGAAAACCTCTTTCACATGCAAGCTCCATTACCTTACAAAGTTTTCTGTCACCCCTTGCAAATACTGCTTCAAGGTAGCTTGTATCGGCATCGTGATAGTTAAACTGAATTTTTCTTGTTGTAATACTGTCCTTGATGTGCTGTTGCTTTTCATGAAGAACAGGGATTGTATCCTGCGGTTCCCATTGGAACGGTGTGAACGGTTTTGGTACAAAAGAGGATGCAGACACGGTTACACGCACCGACTTGCCCTTTGGCTTTTCGGGACATTTGTAATATGCATCAACTACAGACTGACCAAGGCCGGCAATTGCGGCGACATCGTCCATTGTTTCGGTAGGCAGTCCAATCATAAAATAAAGTTTTACCGTAGTCCAACCGCCTGCAAATGCAGTTGTGCAAGTCTGCAAAAGTTCATCTTCACGAACATTTTTATTGATAACATCACGCATACGCTGACTGCCTGCCTCAGGAGCAAAGGTAAGTCCGCTCTTGCGTACGGTTTTAATCTTATTCATAATGTCATCTGTAAAGCCGTCAACACGCAGTGACGGAAGTGAAATGCTGACTTTTTCGTCTTTGCTCCACTCATTCAGCTTGTCAAGCAACGGTACAATCTGACTGTAGTCACTTGAACTGAGTGAAGAAAGCGAAACTTCATCGTAACCCGTGTTATCGCATAATGCTCTGCATTGTCTATTTATAGTTTCGGGAGATTTTTCACGGACAGGACGGTAAATCATGCCAGCCTGACAGAAACGACAGCCTCTTATACAGCCACGGAAAATTTCCTGAACCGCTCTGTCATGAACTATCTCAACGAGCGGAACTACAAAATTATCAGGATAGAACGACTTGTCCATATCAAGCATAATACGCTTGTGGATTTTAGCGGGAGCATCTCCTTTTGGAGTGAATGACTTGATTGTGCCGTCCTCGTTATATGTTACATCATAGAGTGCAGGAACATATACACCCTCAATTTTAGATGAGAGTTCAAGAAACTCCTGTTTTGATTTACCCTCGGCTCTGCACTTTCTGAAAAGTTCCATAACCTCAAGGTCAACCTCTTCGCCCTCACCTATGAAGAAAATATCGACAAAATCTGCAATCGGTTCGGGGTTGCAGGCACACGGTCCGCCAGCAACTACTATGTTTTTAAGTTCTTTTCTGTCACAGCTTTTAATCGGCACGCCCGAAAGCCTGAGCATATTGAGCATATTTGTAAA
The DNA here is from genome assembly GCA_905215855.1 of uncultured bacterium. Lineage (GTDB taxonomy): Bacteria > Bacillota > Clostridia > Oscillospirales > Acutalibacteraceae > Ruminococcoides. The sequence continues at coordinate 8,911 of CAJMRT010000028.1, read as the reverse complement.
GCTGAGTTCATACTGGAGAGTGAAACCGATAAAGTCAAAATCGGACACAGGATCTCCGCTTTCAAGCGCATAAAGCGGAATATTGTGTTTTATCATCTCTTCTTCCATATCAACCCATGGGGCAAAAACTCTCTCGCACCAAATGTACGGCACAGCGTTCATAAGACTGTAAAGAATTTTCATTCCGAGATGGGACATACCTACTTCATAGGTATCGGGAAAGCAGAAAGCAAATCTGCAATCTACTTTCTTTTTATCCTTGATTACTTCGTTGAGTTCACCGCCGACATATCTTCCCGGCTTTTGAACTTTCAGAAGTAATTTTTCAACTTCTTTGCTGACCATAGAAATCCTCCGTCAGTAGTACCTGTTGTTTTTACATAAAAGTGACGCAATGAGATACGCACACACAAACAACAGCGAAAAATTATATTTTGAATTTAGCAAAACCATAAAGCCGAGTACCGTCAGCGGAAAAAGAATTATAACAGCAGTTATATTTATAATTCTTTCGGCTGATTTTTCCGAGAATTTTCTGCACAGAATAACATACATAAGCTGTCCGCCGTCAAGCGACATGACCGGCAGCATATTAAAAAGTCCCGTGCAAAGGTTCGCCATGGCAATCGGCAATAAAAACTCACTATTACATAAGTATAACAGATAAAACAGAATAAAACAAATGAAATTGACTAAAGGTCCGAAAAAAATTATAAAAATGTTCTGACGGGTTGTGTTTAACTGCCTTGAAGAGTTGGTAATCTTGATTTCAAACAGCGAAATTTTGATTTTATCAGGCGGAGATTTGCAGATGAGCATTGCAAAAAGATGACCGCACTCATGAATAATCACAGCCATAATGCAACATAGAAATCCTAAAAATATATTCAGTATCACACATATTGCTCCAAGACAAACGAGCGAATATGAAACCGTAAAATCAATGTTCAGCAGACGAAACTTCATCGCTTGTTGCAGTAAACAGGCTTGATAAATCTATTTTATTATCGCCCGTATCAAAAACAACGGATTTTTCAAGGCTTGAATAATACCATTCCCGTGTTGCGGCATAGACCTCGCCGCCGAATAAATTAAGCAAAAAAGCCGCAAGAGCTATAAGAATACAACACACAAGCTGAATCGTTATCACAAGCTGTTTCGGAGAATTTTTCTTTTCATCACTGTTTTTAGCTGATAAAGAGTTCACATCCTCCTCATCTGAATCAAGCTCCTCCGATACCTTAGGGTATTCCGAATATGAAACAGATTTCCAGTCATCGTCATATGTAATGGTATTTCTGTTATCATTATTTTCTGTCAAAAAAAATCACCTCAATGCAATATATGCAATGAGGTGAACAAATTTAACTGCGTCATTCAATCTTTTGGTCAAGGCTTTTGAAATCACCTTTTGTAAGGTTGACAAAAAATGCAATTGCAAGCATTAACGAGAAAAATTCCGCAATCGGGAATGCATACCATACGGCTGTATAATCAAACACCATAGAAAGCACCCACGCAATTGGGAGAATGAGTACAAGCTGACGGCAGAATGACATAATAAGACTGCGCAGTCCCTTTCCGACTGCCTGAAAAAGTGTTGTAAAGATAATGCCGGCAGCGGCAGGAATAAAGCAAAGGCTGATGATTCTGAATGCAGGGACACCGATATCCATAATATCCTGTGTGCCGCCAAACATGGCAATAAGCTGTTCGGGGATTGTCCACATAAGGATTGTGCCGACCGCCATAATAATTACGCCAATGATGATGCCGCGCTTTAAAGCGGAATACATTCTCTTTTTCTTTCTTGCACCGTAGTTATAACCGATAATCGGCATTACGCCCTGATTGAGTCCGAAACAAGGCATGAATACAAAGCTCTGTAATTTATAATATATACCGAGAACAGTAACGGCAGCCTCAGAAACTGCAAGAATTGCATTGAGTCCGATAATCATAACGGAACCGATCGACTGCATAATTACAGACGGAAAGCCTACAACATAGATAGATTTCAATGTGGAACCGTTTAATTTGAAATGTTTGAACGAAACTTTAACTTCGTGATTCTTAAAGAAAAGAATGCAAAGGCAGAAAGCCATACCGCAAAATTGACCGAATACAGTAGCAATTGCCGCACCGAGAACACCGAGTTCGGGGAAAATTCCTATACCGAAAATCAGGAGCGGGTCAAAAATAATATTTACAATTGCACCGAAAAGCTGGGATAACATCGGGAATATCATATTGCCTGTTGCCTGAAGCGTTTTTTCAATCATAATCTGTACAATTGGAAAGAACGAGAAGCAAAGTACAACCGTCAGATACTGGATTCCGTAATTTAGAATAGCCTCATTCTGCGTGTACATTGCCATAAACGGGCGAACCGCAAAAAGTCCGAGCAATAAAAATATTACATAATTAAAAATACAGGTTACAAGACCGTGCGTTGCACCGTCATTTGCCTGAACAAAATTTTTCTCACCTAATTTTCTTGAAACAAACGAGTTTACACCGACTGCCGTACCGACTGCAAACGCAATCAAAAGCATTTGCAGAGGATAAGCAAGCGAAGTTGCGGTCAGTCCGTCTGCGTCATAGTTGCCGATAAAAATACTGTCAACAACATTATACATTGCCTGAATTGTCATTGAAAAAATTGCAGGCAGACTCATTGTCAGAATGAGCCTTGTCATTGGCATAGTTCCCATTTTGTTTTCATGGGGCTTTACTGAATTTTCCATATTTCCCATACTGATTCCTTTCTTATTCGCATACATATAGTTAGTTGATCTTTCGTATCTTCCTGTAAATCCAAAATGCAACAAGCATTACAGCCGTACCGAGCAACACACCGAAAAAGTCAATCCACATATCGCTCACCTGTCCCGATCTTCCCTCAACCCCAAGTTGGATTGTTTCATCAATAAAGCAGGTAAACAGACCGATAGAAACGGTGTAGGGAACCAATTTTATCGGCTTGATTCGGTCTAATGAATAGGCACATGAACAGAGCAATGCTCCCAGAACGGTATATTCCGTAAAATGAGCAAGCTTTCTGATTATGTGGTCCGAAAGATTCGGCTCAATTCCGAATAATTTTAAAATTACTGTGACAAAATCAAGGACGCTTTCACTCTCTTGTGCCGACTCAACTGACGGCATTGAGGAATGAATAAACGCAAATGCAATCACTAACGCGGTCAAAACAAACATAATTATTCTGAATCGCATTGAACAGGAATTCGTTTTCATCAAATCACTCCAAAATATATTTTACTGATTATTCAGTCAATGTCAACTTTTGAATAATTATTTATCATAATGTATAAATAAATCAAATTTTAAGGCTTTATTATGGAAGATTTTATCGTGCTCAAATATTGAAAAAAACTTTTAAATCTGTTATACTTATCAGGTATTGGCAAAATATAATTTCTAAGGAGCAAATATGTGGTATTTAATAGTATTTTTTATTTCAATGGTTCCGATAGTGGAAATCAGAGGTGCTGTGCCTGTTGCGGTTGCAAATGACTTAAATCTTTTTTGGACATATGTAATCTGCATTTTAGGCAATATGCTCCCGGTTCCGATTATCTACCTCTTTGCAAGAAAGGTTCTTGTTTGGGGTTCTGACAAGAAGTTTATCGGCAGATTCTTTTCTTTCTGTCTTGAAAAAGGTGAAAAAGGCGGCAGAAAACTTGAGGCAAAAGCAGGCAACGGAATGTTTGTTGCACTTATGCTTTTCGTAGGCATCCCTCTTCCTGGCACAGGTGCATGGACAGGTACACTTGCGGCAAGTATTCTTGACCTCGGGTTTAAGAAAAGCGTTATAGCCGTTATGTGCGGTGTTGTTATCGCAGGTATTATAATGGGTATCGGTTCGGTACTTGTTGCAAACGGAATCAACTTTATTTTTGCTCCGTAAATAATTTTGGGCAGCACATCAGCTGCCCTTATTTTTTGGTGAATTTATAAAATGGAAAAGAAACATATTTATGATGCAATTATAATCGGCGGCGGTGCATCGGGACTTATGTGTGCAATCACAGCAAAGAAACATGACCGTTCAAAAAAAATTGCAATAATCGAAAAAAATGACAGATTAGGCAAAAAGCTGATGTCAACAGGCAACGGCAGATGTAATCTGACAAATCACTGTATATCCCCCGATAAATATGTGGGTTCTTTCAAAAAGCAGAGTAAAAAAATTTTTGAAAGATTCAGCGGTGATGAGATGGCGAATATTTTTAAAGACTTAGGTCTTTTAAGTTTTTACGATAACGAGGGCAGATATTACCCAATAAGCAAACACGCCGCATCTGTGCTGGATGTTCTGCGGTTACGGGTTGAAACACTCGGAATAGATGTTTTCACGGAACAGAATGTCAATTCTATAAAAAAAGTTTCAAACGGTTTTAAAATTTCGTCTGATGACAGCGAGAAAAAGTACGATTTCATATGTAACAAGCTTGTGATTGCAAACGGTTCAAAAGCCGCGCCTAAGCTTGGCGGAAACGCAAGTGCAATTGATTATCTTAAAAATTTCGGTCATAAGGTTGTTTTGTTCTCCCCTGCTTTATGCCCTGTTAAGGTTAAAAGCGATGTTCTGAAAACATTAAAAGGTCTGAGAGTTACGGGCAAGGCACAGTTATACGGTGAACAGGGTAGATTAATCAAGGAAGAAATCGGCGAAATTCAATTTACCGAGAATTCTCTGTCCGGAATTTGCGTATTCAATCTTTCGTTGTTTGCTAAACCAAACGACAAAATAGTGCTTGATTTATTGCCCGATTATTCGGAAAATGAGCTGATTAAAATAATCAGACAACATATGACATTGTTTTCTGATTTGCCGTGTGAACAGTTTTTGACAGGAATTTTTCAGAAGAGAATCGGACAGGCTATTCTTAAAATCAGCCGTGTTGATTTGTCAAAGATTTGTTCCAAGCTTTCAAAAGACGAAGTATCAGGAATTTGCAAAACAATAAAATCAATGTCATTTACAGTAAGCGGAAAAGAAGATTTTTCACACGCACAATGTGCTTTGGGCGGTGTTTTAGGCAAAGAAATTGACGAAAACACTATGATGAGTAAAATTGTAAAAAATCTTTTTGTATGCGGTGAGGCGATTGACCTTTGCGGAGAATGCGGAGGATTTAATCTTCATTTTGCATTTGCAGGCGGAATTATTGCAGGAGAAAATTTATGATCAGAGTGAACAATATACATTTAAGCCTTGACTACGATGATAAATCAGTTCGCAAGGCAGTGGCTAAACAACTGAGAATTGAAGAAAAAGCCATAAAAAGCGTTAAGATTTTTCGCAGATCGGTTGACGCAAGAAAAAAGGACAATATCTACTTTCTTACAACCGTTGACGCTGAACTTAATATCAACGAGGATAAAGTATGCAAAAAGTGCGGTAATGCCCAAATTGCGAAAAAGTATGAATATAATCAGATGAAATTTGGCAATGCGCCCTCCCCTGTTATTGTCGGGGCTGGTCCGGCAGGATTGTTTGCAGCACTTATTCTGGCAAGGAGCGGTGCAAATCCTATTCTTATTGAAAGAGGTCGGGATGTTGACAGACGAACAGCCGATGTGAACAGGTTCTGGACAAGCGGTCTGCTTGACACAACTTCAAATGTTCAGTTCGGCGAAGGCGGTGCGGGAACATTTTCTGACGGCAAACTAAATTCAGGTACAAAAGATATAAGACAACGCAAGGTGCTTGAAGAATTTGTAAGTCACGGCGCACCTGATGAAATTCTCTATAACGCAAAGCCGCATATCGGAACGGATATGCTAAAAGGAACAATAAAAAATATCCGCAACGAGATTATTGAACTCGGCGGAAGGGTTATGTTTGAAACAAAGCTTATTTCAATGGCTTTTAGTGATAACAAGCTGAAATCTATAACTGTTGAAAACAAAAACGGCGATGAAATTATAGAAACAGACAATGTTATTCTTGCAATCGGTCACAGTGCAAGGGATACTTTTGAGATGCTTTATGATTTAAAGTTGCCTATTGAGGCAAAACCTTTCTCGATTGGAGCAAGAATTGAGCATCTTCGTGAGAAAATAGACAAGGCACAATACGGCAGATTTGCGAGCAACGAAAAACTCGGTTCGGCAAATTATAAACTTAATACGCATCTTGATAACGGACGGGGTGTGTATACATTTTGTATGTGTCCGGGAGGCAAGGTTGTTAATGCGTCAAGCGAAGAAAACAGACTTTGCACCAACGGTATGAGTGAATTTGCACGAGATGCCGAAAATTCAAATTCAGCGTTGCTTGTAGGAATAAACCCGGATGATTATGAATCCGACCATCCGCTTGCCGGAATGTATTTACAGAGAAAGCTTGAATCAGAAGCATTCGTTGCCGGCGGTGAAAATTATAATGCACCCATACAAAGAGTTGACGATTTTCTTAATAACAGAAAATCCACACATCTCGGTGATGTAAAGCCAAGTATCGGTCCGAATTATGAATTTTCAAATCTGAACGAGATTTTGCCTGAATATGTCAGCACTTCAATGGCTCAGGGCATTGTAAAAATGGGCAGAATGTTGCACGGCTTTGATGACGGTGACGCTGTTTTGACGGGCGTTGAGAGCAGAAGCTCTTCCCCAGTCAGAATAATGAGAAAAACAGACACACTCGAAAGTGTACTTATTGAGGGACTGTATCCGTGCGGCGAGGGCGCAGGCTATGCAGGCGGAATTATCTCCGCAGCAGTTGACGGCATTAAATGTGCCGAAAAAATTATAGAAAAATCGAATAAAAATTGAATAGATAATTAATGCTGTTTATCACCATACGGTGATGCAAATATTATTCAAGGAGTTTTTGATATGAAAATTCTAATCACAGGCGGAACAACATTTGTAAGCAGATATGCAGCCGAGCATTTTGTGAGTAAAGGCGAGGAAGTTTTTGTTCTAAACAGAAACAGCAGACCTCAATCACAAGGTGTGAATCTGATTAATTGCGACAGATTGAATCTTGGCAACAAGTTTGCTAACGAACACTTTGATTTAATTCTTGATATCACAGCGTACACTGATGAGCATATAAAGGCTCTTTTAAAGTCAGGTGTTTCGTTTGATGATTACATTTTCATCAGTTCAAGTGCGGTTTATCCCGAAACTAATCCCAAGCCGTTTGCCGAAAATCAAACTTGCGGTAAAAATTCTGTCTGGGGTGATTACGGAATTAACAAACTCAATGCAGAAAAATACTTACTTGATAATGTTCCAAACGCGTATATTCTTCGTCCGCCGTATTTTTACGGTATGTATGAAAATTTATACAGAGAAGCTTTTCCGTTTGATTGTGCTATTCTAGACAGAAAATTTTACATTCCTGAAAACGGGGATATGAAATTGCAATTTTTCAATGTGTCAGACCTTTGTAAATTTATTGAGATAATAATAGAAAAGCACCCAAGTAATCATATTTTTAATGTTGGAAACAAAGAAACCGTTACAATAAAAGAATGGGTTGAGCTTTGCTACAAAGCGGCAGGCAGAGAAGTTGAATTTGTAAGCGTGTCGAAAGATATTCCGCAAAGAGATTATTTTTGCTTCTACGATTACGAATATGTGCTTGATGTAACAAAACAAAATGAATTAATGCCAAATACAGTATCTTTGTATGATGGATTGAAAGAAGAATTTGAATGGTATAAAAATCACCAAGACAGCATTTATAATCGCAAACCGTACATAGAATATATAGATACAAAATTAAAGTAATAAGTAAAAAATTGACAAAAGCAATGTTTCCGAACAAATGGAAACATTGCTTTTTTACCCTCATTACGAAAAAATGTGGGATAGTCAAAAGTAAGTATTGAAAAAGAGCATAGGAAGTTCCAGAATTGTAGTTAACAAGACAAACAATGGAGGAAAGAAAGCTATGCTCTATTTAGATGATATCAAATCAGCACCGGCAAGTTCGAAGGTTTCAACAACAAGATCGGCTACGGTTACCGTGATGATGACTTCTTCTTTACCTTGATCCGCTATCTATCTATTTCTTCTGTCCGTTCACCATCCCACAAAAAATCATGATGAACCGTTTATTTTGTATTGTGATTTAAACAAATAACAGTACCGCCCCGACAGTAAAAATCAAAACAGCAAAATGCGCTTAATTGTGCGGGGCGGCTCTTAGATAAACTTATTAAATTTTAATTTTACTCGGAGTATTTACTCCACTGTCCGTTTGAGTAAATCATATTTACATCGGGGATTTTTAAGTCACCTGTCTGTGTTGAACCGTTATTGAATATAGCGTAATCTACGCCATCAGGAAGTTCAAATCTGTATGTATTGTTACCAATACTTTCCATAGCCACACCCGGCCAGCTCATATAATTAGAATCTGTTGAACTCCATACATAAATATTCACTGTTGACCAGTTATCTGTATTATTGAAATAAACATAATTCTTTGTCTGAATTGAAGTCGGTTCGGTTGTTGGCTCTGTCACGGTTGTTGCAGGCTGAGTAGGTTCAATATTGCCTGTGTAAGTACCGCAGTATGAGTCTTCAACAGTAAGTTTAACGACATAAGCCTGAATTAAAGTTGCATCTTTAACCGAAATAACAGAATCTTTGTTTACATCAGCCGCAATGAGAGCATCATCACTTAAAGTCGCTATGTGAGAAATATATCTTTGTGCTTCTGTTGAATCGCTGATTGTAATTGTTCCGTTTAAATCAACATCACCGATAAGAATCCTGTTTGAAGGTTCGGTTACAGGCTGAGTCGTGGCAGGCTGTGTTGTAACAGGCTGAGTCGTAACAGGCTGAGTTGTAGCAGGCTGTGTTGCGGTTGTTGGCTGAACAGTTGTGATTGGAGCTGTTGTCGGCTGAACAGTTGTGGTTG
>CAJMRT010000027.1 GCA_905215855.1 uncultured bacterium | reverse complement strand
CTTGTAAAGCGTTTGTTTGAACAGGAAGTTCCCGAAATCTATGACGGCGTTGTTGAAATAAAGTCAATCTCCCGTGAGGCAGGCAGTCGTACAAAAATGGCTGTTTACAGCTCAAATCCCGATGTTGACGCAATCGGTTCATGTATCGGCAACAAGGGCGCTCGTGTAAACAAGATTGTTGAAGAACTCGGCGGTGAGAAAATCGACATCGTGCTTTACAGCGATGATCCCGAAAAGTACATTTCGGCGGCTCTCTCTCCTGCAAGCGTTTGCAAGGTTGAAATTACAGATGAAGAAACAAAGAGTTGCCGTGCAACCGTTCCCGACGGTCAGCTTTCACTTGCTATCGGCAACAAGGGTCAGAATGCCCGTCTTGCCGCAAGACTTACAGGCTGGAGAATTGACATCCGTCCCGAAAGCGGTTTCTACGGCGAAGATGAGGACGATGAACCAAAGACAGAAGAAAAGTCCGAAGATGTTCTCGACCTTGACGAAAGCACAGAAGGCGAAACAGTTGTTTCGGATGAAACAGAGGAATAATCAGATTAAGCAGAGAGGGATTTTATGAAGCAAAGAAAAATGCCGTTGCGTAAATGTACGGGTTGCGGAGAAATGAAAGAAAAGCGTGAGCTTATCCGTGTTGTCAAAGCACCCGACACAAAAGATGAAAACGGTGAAATCATTGCAAAGGGCGAAATTTCACTTGACCTCACAGGCCGCAAGGCAGGCAGAGGCGCATATGTGTGCAGAAATCTTGCCTGCTTTGAAAAGGCCCGCAAGGCACGCCGCTTTGAACGCTCGTTAAGCTGTAAAATCCCTGATGAAGTATATGAGCAGATGCAAAGTGAGCTTGCCGCAGCAGACAGCGAGTAGGCGAAAGGATTTTTTATGAACGACAGGATTTTGTCGCTGCTTGGCATTTGCAAGAGGGCAGGCAAGCTGATCACAGGTGCCGACACGACGATTGACTCAATACGAAAAAACAAGGCAAAGCTTGTTATTTTTGCAAATGATTTTTCAAAGAGCAGTAAGAAAAGCGTGCAGACAGCCGCTGACGAATGCAATGTGAAAACATTGACAATGAACCGAAGCAAAGAGGAAATCGGATTTGCTCTCGGAAAAATCTGCGGAGTTATGACAACCGAAGACAAAGGCTTTGCAGATAAGCTTGAACAGCTTATTGAAAACGAATCGGGAGGAGAATTGTATGATAAAATATAAGGTAAAGGACGCAGCAGCAGATCTCGGAGTTTCAAACAAGGAAATTATTGAGATTCTCGAAAAACATTGCGGTGTTACAAAGAAAACAATGACAACGCTCGAGGAAAGCGAACTCGATGTGATTTTTGATGTAATCACAAAGAAGAACAAGGTTGAAAACTTTGACGAATACTTTGCGGCACGCAACAACAAGCTTGACAACGAAAGCAAGCCACAGCAGGAGGATAAGCCCGCAAAGCAGAATGCAAAGGCTGACAATCAGAAGAAAAAGACCGATAAAAACGACAAAAAGCCTAACAACAAGGATGCAAAGCCTGCATCAAAACAGGAAAAGGTTGAAGTTACTCAGGAAAAGAGCGTTGAGGAGTCTGCTCCCCGCAAACGCAGAGTAATTGACACCCGTGCAACAAATGTTGATGTTGAGCGTTACAACCAGAAGTATGATGACCTTGCAAGCGACAGCTCAAAGGGCAGAAGCACGGACAACATTGTTAAAAAGCAGAAATTCACAAACCGTACCCAGCGTCAGAAGGGCAGACGACAGAAGCGTGAAACAGAGCAGGAGCGTCTGAACCGTATTGCTCTTGAGCGTAAGCAGAAACCGATTACAGTTCAGATTCCTGACGAAATCGTAGTTTCGGAGCTTGCTCTCAGGCTCAAGGCTACCGTTGCCGAGGTTGTTAAAAAGGCATTCCTCATGGGTACAATGGTAACTGCAACAGATACAATTGACTTTGACACAGCGTCACTTATCGCCATGGAGTTTCATGCAAAGGTTGAAAAGGAAGTTGTTGTTACAATCGAAGAACAGATTATTGATGACAGCGAGGACGATGAGGCAAATCTCGTTGAGAGAGCTCCGGTTGTTGTTGTTATGGGTCATGTTGACCACGGTAAAACTTCAATCCTCGACGCTATCCGTCACGCAAATGTAACAGCAGGCGAGGCAGGCGGTATCACACAGCATATCGGTGCTTACAGAGTTATGGTAAACGGCAAGCCTGTTACCTTCCTCGACACACCCGGACATGAGGCATTCACAACAATGCGTGCAAGAGGTGCTCAGGTTACCGATATCGCAATCCTCGTTGTAGCCGCCGATGACGGTATCATGCCGCAGACAGTTGAGGCTATCCACCATGCAAAAGCCGCAGGCGTATCTGTTATTGTTGCCATCAACAAAATGGATAAGGTCGGCGCAAATCCCGAAAATGTTAAACAGCAGCTCACAGAGTATGAGCTTATTCCGGAGGAGTGGGGCGGCGATACACCGTGTATTCCTGTTTCCGCAAAGACAAAGGAAGGTCTTGACGATCTTCTTGAAATGGTTACTCTTGTTGCAGAGATGAAAGAACTCAAGGCTAACCCCGACAGAGCCGCAAAGGGTACTGTTATCGAGGCAAGACTTGACAAGGGCAGAGGTCCTATCGCAACCGTACTCGTTCAGAACGGTACACTTCACAAGGGCGATACAATCATCGCAGGCACTTGCGTCGGTCGTGTAAGAGTTATGACAAACGATAAGGGCGAAAGAGTTACCGAGGCAGGTCCTTCTGTTCCTGTTGAAATCACAGGTCTTGACGAAGTTCCGGTTGGCGGCGATATCTTTGACGCAGTTTCCGATGAGCGTCTTGCAAGAACGCTTGTTGACCAGAGAAAGGCCGCTAAGAAGGAAGAAATCTTCAACGCACAGACTAAGGTTACCCTTGACAATCTCTTTGACCAGATGAAACTCGGTGAAATCAAGGAACTTCAGATTATCGTTAAAGCCGATGTACAGGGTTCTGCCGAGGCTGTTAAGCAGTCACTTGAAAAGCTTTCAAATGACGAGGTAAGAGTAAATGTAATTCACAGCGCAGTAGGTGCAATCAACGAGTCCGATGTAATGCTTGCAGAGGCATCTAACGCAATTATCGTAGGATTCAATGTTCGTCCGGATGCGGTTGCCGCAGAAAATGCAGAGCGTTCAGGCGTTGATATGCGTCTTTACAGCATTATCTACGATTGTATCAACGAAATCGAATCTGCCATGAAGGGTATGCTTGCTCCTAAGACAAGAGAAGTTGTTCTCGGTATGGCTGAGTGCCGTAATGTTATCAAGATTAAGTCAGTCGGCACAATCGCAGGTTCATATGTTAAGAGCGGTAAGATTCAGCGTGGCGCAAGCGTAAGAGTTATCCGTGACGGTATCGTTATTGCAGATGATGCAATTGCATCTCTCCAGAGATTCAAGGACGCTGTCAAGGAAGTTAGCGAAGGCTACGAATGTGGTATCGGTCTTGAAAGATTCAACGACCTCAAAGAGGGCGATATGTTCGAGGTTTATACAATCGAAGAATACAGGGATTAAAGCTTGTATGTTAAACCGAATTTTATAAACGGCACAATGTTTTTATGTAGCGGCGTTCAGTGAACGCCAATCGTACCGATTGCAAAATCGGTGCGACAAATTGACGGTGAATTTCTGTACCATATGTGAATAAATCAACAACATAAATCATTAGGTAAGTCGTTTCGAGGTTACCCTCGAAACGATTGGCGAACACTGTTCGCCGCTACAGATTATCCACGAATTTTCATAATTCATTAAATTATAAGGATGTGATAGCATGGGAAGCCATAGAATTGAAAGAACAACAGAGGACATCAAAAGAGAGCTTACTGCTATTTTCAGAGAATTAAAAGACCCACGGGTTCAGCAGGCGTTTATCTCTATCGTAAGGGTTGAGGTTACAAACGACCTTTCATACTGCACGGTACAGGTCAGCGCAATTGAAGGTCTTGACAGAGCAAAAGAAGCTGTCAAGGGCTTAAAGTCTGCATCGGGCTTTATCAGACGAGAGCTTGGACACAGACTTCATCTTCGCCATGTTCCCGAACTCATTTTCCACGCAACAGACAGCATAGAATACAGCGCAAACATCAGCCGTATTCTCAACAGCCTTGACATTAAGGAAGACGAGGAAGAAAATGATGAATCTGTATGAGGTTGCCCGTTTTCTTGAGGCACACGATAATTATGATATTCTGACTCACGCTTATCCTGACGGCGACACCCTCGGCAGCGGATTTGCACTCTGCCTTGCACTTCATCAAATCGGCAAAAAAGCGAGGGTCATCACCACAGGTGTTCCGTCAAAGTTTACCTATCTTCAGAAAAAAATTAAGGAAGAAGATTTTACAACCGAAACGGTTGTCAGCGTTGATGTTGCGGCTGACAGCCTGCTCGGCTCAAATATGGGCAAATATATCGGCAAGGTCGATTTGTGCATTGACCACCACGGTTCAAACACATTTACCGCAAAGGAAAAGTTTGTTGACAAATATGCGGCGGCAAACTGCGAAATTCTCTACAAGCTGTTCCTCAGAATGCACATCAACTTTACAAAGGACATTGCAGACTGCCTCTACACAGGCATTTCAACCGACACCGGCTGTTTCAGATACACAAACACAACCGCCGAAACCATGCGTGTTGCCGCAAGTCTTATGGACTTTGGCTGTAACACCGCATACATAAACAAGGCGATGTTTGAAACAAAGTCGAAAAACAAAATTCAGCTTGAAAGAGCCGTTTATGACTCAATGACCTATTGTGCAAACGGCAGGTGCGCAATAATTTACACAACGCTCGATATGCTCAAAAAGCTCAACACGGGTGATGACGAAATGGAGGGACTTGCCTCTATTCCCCGTCAGATTGAGGGTGTTCTCATCGGAATTACAATGCGTGAAAAAGAGGGCGGATTTTTCAAAATTTCCGTTCGTACAAACAATAATATCAATGCCTCGGATTTCTGTTCGCAGTTCGGAGGCGGCGGTCATCCTGCGGCGGCAGGCTGCTCAATTGAGGGCGACCTTGAAACCGTAAAGACAACGCTTGAAAAAGCTGCGGAGAAGTTTTTATCATGAGCAATCTTAACGGTGTTCTGCTGATTGACAAGCCGAAGGAATTTACCTCGTTTGATGTTATTGCCGTTGTCCGCAGACTGACAGGACAGAAAAAGCTCGGTCACACGGGAACACTTGATCCGAACGCAACGGGCGTTCTGCCTGTTTTGCTCGGAACTGCAACCAAAACACAGGATCTCATTCTCAATCACGACAAGTCATACACGGCAGAATTTCAGCTTGGCAAAACCACCGACACCCTCGACATCTGGGGTACGGTGACGGGCGAGTGCGAAGCCTCGGTTACTGAGGAGCAGATTCGCAGAGTAATTCCCAAATTCACTGGCGAAATTGAGCAGATTCCGCCGATGTACTCTGCCGTACAAAAGAACGGTCAAAGGCTTTATGACCTTGCAAGACAGGGAATCGAGGTTGAGCGTGAGAGCCGAAAGGTTACTGTCTATTCTCTTTCGCTTGCGAATTTTGACGAAAAAGCACAGACAGGCACGCTTGAAATTTCCTGCTCAAAGGGTACTTATGTACGCACGATAATTGATGATATAGGTAGGGTTCTCGGTGTCGGTGCGGTTATGACGGCACTTTGCAGAACCTCGGCATGCGGATTTTCGCTTGACGAGTGCATAACGCTTGACGAGCTGAAAAGCATTTGCGAAAACGGAAATGTTGAAGAAAAACTGCGTTCCGTTGAAAGTCTGTTTATGAGTTTAGGCTATCTTGCCGTATCGCCTGCGCAGGCAAAACGATTTGCAAACGGCGGTGCGTTAAGTGCCGACAGAACATACCTTGCCAAGTCGGGGTACGAGAACGGTCAGCTTTTCAGAATGAAAACCCATGATGGTGATTTTTTAGGTATAGGCATTGCCGACAAGCCGAATAATCTCATCAAAATATATTTTCAAAACTGCAGGTAGCGTGTCGCTACGCCCTGTTCGTGAAGACAGTTTGCGATAGTTCAAGCATTATCACCCGAGCGTTACTTTTAAATTGAAAGTTGAAAATTGAAAATGGAAAATTGCGGTCGGCGGTAAGCCGTGTCCTTCCGTCTGAAATACAGCCGCCATTTCCTTACCGAATGGTTATAACAAAAAACATTTCTTGTGTTAAAGCCCATAAATAATTACACAAATCTTTTACAAACAAATACATATCCGAAAAAAATGAAACAGCCTTCCGAAATAAACTCGGAAAGCTGTTTTTTTAATCTACATTAACTTTTATTTAATTATCTCATACGAAAAGCCGTTATCTTTTGCGTAATTTTCGGCGGCAGAACCCTTTTTGCAATACATTTTAAAGTCTTGAATCTTAACTTTTTTATTATTATCGTCAGTATTAAAGCCAAGACCGCAATCGTCCATTTCCTTTACGGAATCGGGAACGGTTATCTTTTTAAGCTTTGGATCGCCTACAAAAGCACCGCTGCCGATTACTTCTACGCTGTTCGGAATTTCTACTGCAACAACATCATCGCTGTAGCAGAAAGCGTAACTTCCGATAATCTTAACGGTATCAGGAATTACAATCGTAATCTCTTTGTCCGGAACATAAACTGTCATATATTCAACTTCAACAACCTTTTTGCCGTTCAGCTCCGACGGAATGTTGATTGTAAATTTCTTTTCGTCACTGTTTATGTAGCTTTCATAGAACTCATACTCTGCGCCCGTAATTACGATGCCGTCATAATTATCGCTCTCTCTGTATCTCAGATGAGTATTTTCATCGACCTTATCGTAAGCGTCAGGATCTTCTGTCGGGGCGATAGTATCTTGTTGAAATTCATCAGAAACATAGCTTGACGCTGCGTTAAAAGCACTGTCGGCATATTCATTCGCCATATCCATAAACTTTGGCAGAAAATTGCAAATCAAAATAGCTGTGATAGCTATTATAAGTATAATTATGCCGCTAACAATGCTTACTATAATAATAGCGGTTTTTTTGCTGTTCGGTTTCTTTCCGTTTGGAACATTCGAGAATTGCTGACCACTGTAGCTGTTCTGTGAATTTGTGAACTGCTGACCGTAGCTTGTGCCGTTTTGCGTTTGATTTTGACCAAATCCGTCACTGTAATTCTGCTGACCGTACTGCTGATTACTCTGATACGGCTGTCCGTAGGTCCGGTTCTCGGTGTTATAATCATAACTCGGCTGTTCAGGTGCTGTGTTCTGATTAGTTTGCTCAAAGCCGTTTACACTTTCTGTGTTTTCCTGTGTGCCGTTTTGGGCAAGCGGTGAACCGCAATTTTCACAAAACTTTCCGTTTGACTCAAAGCCGCAATTAGGGCATTTCATATTGTTTACTCCTCCTGTTTGCAATTACAAAATTTGCACTTAGATTATAGCAGAAAAAGCAATATATTGCAAACATTTACTTGTTAAGTTCCTTTTCAATCATTTCAGCCGCATCGTCAAGATAATTTCCGCTGAAAAGTTCAACTCTTCCCTCGTCAACGCATTTTGCAAGTTCGGGGTCGATAGGAAGCTTTGCAAGCACCTGTGTGTCATATTCCTTTGCAATCTCGTCAATATGGCTGTCGCCGAAAATGCTGTGTTTCTTTCCGCAATCGGGACACATAAACCAGCTCATATTTTCAACAAGACCGAGAATAGGCACATTCATCATCTTTGCCATTTTTACAGCCTTTTGAACTATCATCGAAACAAGTTCCTGCGGTGACGCAACAATTACGATACCGTCAACAGGCAGGCTCTGGAATACTGTAAGCGGAACATCGCCTGTTCCCGGAGGCATATCAACAAACATATAGTCAACATCCTCCCAGATAACATCCTTCCAAAACTGCTTTACCGTGCCTGTAATAACAGGCGAACGCCAAACTACAGGGTCGGTTTCGTGTTCAAGAAGCAGATTTACGGAAATCATCTTGATTCCTGTTTCGGTAACAACAGGGAAAATTCCCTCATCGTTACCTCTGCATCTCTCCTTAACTCCGAATGCTTTCGGAATTGACGGACCTGTAATATCGGCGTCAAGGATAGCCGTCTTTTTGCCGAGTCGGTTAAATGTTACGGCGAGCATTGAAGTTACAAGGCTCTTGCCTACTCCGCCCTTGCCGGACACAACGCCGATTACCTTTTTTACACTGCTGTATTTATTAAGCTCTTCGTGCAAATCCTGCTCTTTGCTTTTGCAATCCGAAGAACAACTTGAACAATCGTGGGTACAACCCATTTAAAACATCTCCAATTTCATAATTCATTTTATAACTTTAACAGGAACAATCAGTTCTCTTCAACATACGGATCATCGCCACTGTCCTCGTGTGCCTGAGTCGGCTGAGGGTCATCCGATGTCTGTGATGAGTCGGGATTGCTGATGTCACTGCTTTGCTGTGGCTCTGTTGCAGGCTGATACTCTGTCTGCGGTTCTGTCTGAACAGGAGCGTCCGTTTCAGGCTGATAGTCGGTCTGCGGCTCATATGTCGGCTCTTCCGTGTAAACAGGAACATAGTTATCGTCACCGTATTCTGTTGTCGGCTGTTCCGTAGTCACCTGCTGTGTTGACGGCGCTGTGGTAGCCTTATCATCCTTTTTCTGCGAACTGCACTGCGTAAACGCAAAAACAACTGCAATTATAAGACAGATTACCGCTGCAATTGTGAAGATAACAGCCATATTACGGCTTGTTCTCTTCTTCTTTTTTATAACCTTTTTACACTTTGGGTGAATTGTTGACTTGGTGTAATAGTTGCCCCTGTCATCAGATGAAAGGTCATACTGAAAATCCTTTGTGGCTTTTGAAACCTGTTCGCCTGTTTGTGAATCAAAATTGTCACCGTAATCGGGAGCTTGTGTGCTGTCATCTCTTTCTGACGGCATTTTTACAGGAGTTCCCATATCGTCCTCAAAGTCAATTTCGGGCATTTGAACAGCATCTTCATCATAATCTGACGGAAACTTTATGTCTTCGCCAAAGCTGTCGCCGTAATCCTCAACAGGCTTTTTTGCAGGGTTGCTTCTCCTTGTTGGAAAAGCGACCTCGTCATCAAAGTTGTCAGGCTCATAATCCTTGCTTTTATTATATTTATTGTTATCGTCCATTATGTAATTCTCCCTTAAAAGAAAATTTTTCAAACAGAAACACGGCACTTTTCATTACACGCACCCTGTACCAAAATAATAAAACAGCCGTGGGATTTTGTCAACTGAATATTAGCACTATTAGCTTAAGAGCGTATTTTTTCCGTTACACAGACTTTTGGCACATACAAAAAGTACCCGCACAAGCCGTGTGGGTACCTGTTGTTTAAAATTTGTTTTACAGATCAAGCCTCTTCGCCGTTGTCGGTTTCATCGGTTGATTCGCTTTCGGAAGCATCTTCCGATGCTTCATCTGTTTCCTCAAAGCTTGTGTCCTCGGCATTTTCATCATCTGCAAGGTCAGCCTCGATACCGCCCTGAACAAGCTCGCTTGTTTCATCTTCGACAGTTTCTTCATCATCTGCAAGCTCAAAGCCGCTTAAGAATGAATAAGGAATACCATAGCCGAGTGCGATACTTGCAAGTGTTACGATAACACTGAGGCCAGAACCGTTTGCGTTTGCAAACACGCTGTTAAGCGGAAGTCCCGGAGCAAGTGATGCTACAATTATGTAGAGTGACGGAAGTACCATTACAATGAGAGTAACAAGTGAAAAACGCTTTACTGCTTTGCCGTCACCGACACGAGTTGCATAGAACACAAGCAGACCGAACACAGCGTAAACAAGAATCGGAATGATTGAACCGAGTGGCTGTGAAAGAGCTGATGCGTACTGTGAGAAAAAGTGTGCGCAAACGATAAATGCAATAATCAGAAATGCTGAGAAAAACAGATTGACTGTATCTCTTTTAGTAGGTTTTTTCATAATATGTCCTCCGTACATACGATATTAGTTTGATTTTAACATTGCAATGTGACAGTTTTGTGAACAAATAATGATATATACATTTAAATAGCAAGAACATAGTGTTAAAACAGCGGTTGCAATTTTGTTTGACAAAATTCGTCAGGAAGTTTATCATTAACTTTATAAGGGATTTGCAACCGATTTTAACATTTTTTGTAAAATAAGGTTGGTAGAAATTGCGTCATATGTGACATATACTTAAATCAGGAGGTATGAAAAGTATGATTGGTATGAATTTGAAGTATCTTCGGAAAAAGTACGGCTATTCACAAGAAGAGCTTGCAGAAAAGATTGATGTTTCAAGACAGTCCGTTGCAAAGTGGGAAAATGAAGAATCGTTTCCCGATGTTGAAAAATGCGTTATGCTTGCACAAATTTTTGAAACTACGGTGGAACTTCTTCTTGTGTGTCCTTTTTACGAAGAAGAAACAGAAGGACTTACTCCCGATGGTGAAGGAAAATATATTTTCGGCATTGTAAAGGTTAGCGAAAGAGGTCAGATTACGCTTCCGAAACACGCAAGAAAGGTGTTCGGAATTGAAGCAGGCGACCGACTTCTTGTACTCGGAGATGAAAGCAAGGGCGGCATAGCTCTTGCAAAGATAAAAAATCCCTTTAACAAATTTATGAAATAAGTCATAAATCCCTTTTATCCTGAATTGAGGAGAAACATATGTACGCAATTAAAACAGAAAAACTGACAAAAAAATATAAGGAAAAAACGGCTGTTTCAGACCTTGACCTAAAGATTGAAAAGGGCGAAATGTACGGCTTGCTCGGAGTCAACGGTGCAGGAAAAACAACAACAATGAAAATGCTCACAACGCTTATTATGCCGACATCGGGTGACGCTGAACTTCTCGGTCACAGCATAAAAACCGACAGGGCGGCTGTTAAGCAGATTATCGGAATTTCTCCGCAGGAAAGTGCGGCGGCAATGAACCTTACCGCAAGAGAAAATCTTGAACTTATGGCGGAGGTTTACGGCTTTTCAAAGAAAGCTGCCAAAGCCAAGGCAAGCGATATTATTGAACGCTTTTCCATGCAGGAATTTGAAAACCGCAGGGCTAAAAGGCTGTCGGGCGGCGAGGTCAGAAAACTGAGCATTGCAATGGCACTTATCTCAGAACCGAAAATACTTTTTCTTGATGAACCCACGCTCGGACTTGATGTAATCGCAAGACACAGCCTTTGGACTGAAATTGAAAAGCTCAAGGGCAAAATTACAGTTGTACTCACCACTCACTACCTCGAAGAAGCTGTTGCACTCTGCGACAGAATCGGAATTATGGCTCACAGCAAATTTATGGCAGAGGGTACTGCCGATGAGCTTGTTGCCCTTTCGGGTGAAAAAGATTTTGAGTCGGCTTTTGTTAAGCTGACAAACGGAGGTGCGTCGTAATGAGATTGACTGCGTTTGCCTCACGAAACACAAAGGAAATTCTCCGTGATCCGCTGACATTCTGTTTCGGACTCGGATTTCCCGTTGTACTTCTTCTTTTGTTGTCGGCAATCAATTCGGCAATCCCCGAACAGGCTCAAATGACAATGTTCAACATCGACAAGCTGACGCCCGGTATTACGGTTTTCGGAATGAGCTTTATCTCGCTGTTCTCGTCAATGCTCATTGCAAAGGACAGAACTACAAGCTTTATGATGAGATTGTTCACATCTCCGCTCAAGGCTCATGAATTTATTATCGGCTACACACTTCCGCTTTTGCCAATGGCAATTTTGCAGAGTGCCGTATGCGTTGTTGTTGCGTTCTTCCTCGGGCTTGATGTCAGCGTAAACATTTTACTTATGCTTGCGGTCAACATTCCGATTGCAATTGTGTTTATCTCGCTCGGACTTCTGCTCGGCACGCTTCTGAATGAAAAGGCTGTCGGCGGAATCTGCGGTGCATTGCTCACAAACCTTTCTGCGTGGTTCTCAAACATTTGGTTTGACACCGCAATGATCGGCGGTTGGTTCAAAAGCTTTGCAAACGCACTCCCGTTTGCTCATGCAGTTAATGCGGCAAGAGATACAATTTCGGGCAATTATTCTGATATTATGCCCGAGCTTCTCCCCGTCTGCGGATATGCGGTTGTGTTGCTTGTTTTAGCTGCGGTCGTCTTTTCCGTTATGATGAAAAGGAATAAATAATTGATGAATCCAAACGGTAAAGCCTTGTTAAAAGAAAACAAAAGATATTATCTTCTCGACTCCCTGCGTGGAATTTCAATCATCAGTATGATTGCGTTTCACCTGTGTTACGACCTGTTTATGATATACGGCATTAACACAAGCTGGTATTTTTATCCCATAACTGCGGTCTGGGAACGCAGTATCTGCGTGGTGTTCATACTTGTTTCGGGAATGTGCCTTAACTTTTCGGGAAACGGCATAAAAAGAGGTATTCTTTTGAATCTTGCGGGCTTTGCCGTTACCTGCGTTACTGTGATTGCCGAACTGAATCAGGCGGTGTGGTTCGGTGTGCTGAATTTGATAGGCTGTTCAATGATGATTGTTTCCGTTCTGTCGGATAATCTCAAAAAAATTCGCCCCCTGTCGGGAGCGTTGATTTCATTTTTACTGTATGCGGTTTCGTATGATGTGCAAAAAGGCTGTGTCGGATTTTTCGGGCTGGATATCGTAAAATTGCCCGATTTTCTCTATTCGTGCAAGTACCTAGCATTTCTGGGATTTCCTTCTTCGGACTTTTTTTCAACAGACTTTTTTCCGCTCATTCCGTGGATTTTCCTCTTTGCGGCAGGCTTTTATCTCTGGAATTTCATTGTTGAAAAAAATCTTACGAAATACTTTGAATTAAAAATCCCCGTGCTTGATAAAATCGGCAGATACAGCCTGTGGATTTATTTAGCACATCAACCGATTATTATGGGCATTTTGATGTTGGCAATGCAACCGCGTTAATTGAAAATTGAAAATTTCTGTGGCGGTAATCTCCGTTCGCCAATCACTTTGATTGCAAAACCAAACTTTTTACTATATTATGATGTATCAATTAACAACTAATCTGCACAAAATAAAACGGTGCGTAAATACTACACACCGAAAACAATTGACATATTTAAAATTAGATGTTAATATATAGGTAAGGAAACGGCTTTAGCTGTTTCGCTTACAATTAGATTAAATTTTTCAACTTAACCGTCTTGTGCTGCTACACAGGGCGGTTATTTCTTTATATTCTTAATGACTTCATTAAAAGCCACGAAAACAATTGCGAGAACAAATAAATATGTAATCTCTGCCATTGGAATACACCCCCTTTCACAAGGGAGTCGAAACAGCCGCCACCGTTTCCTTACGAGGCTTATTATATCAAAGATGGTTTTTATATTCAAGCAGAAATGTAAACCGCCGCATACAAATAAAACCCCAAAGCCATAACTGACTTTGGGGTTGATAATAGCAAATATACAATTATCTTTTTGAAAACTGTAGCAGCGTTAAGAAAACAGTCCTGCGGACTGTTTTTAGCTGTGCCGCAGAGGTTTTGCCTCGAGGACCCGAAGTCAGCACAAAAAGAAACTCCGAAGTCGAAACTTCGGAGCTGATAAGCAATATAAACTTGATTATCTCTTTGAGAACTGTAGCAGCGTTAAGAAAACAGTCCTGCGGACTGTTTTTAGCTGCGCCGCAGAGGCTTTGCCTCGAGGACCCGAAGTCAGCACAAAAAGAAACTCCGAAGTCGAAACTTCGGAGCTGATAAGCAATATAAACTTGATTATCTCTTTGAGTTTAAACATTCCAGTTTGGCTTTCTTGTTGCAAATCAAAAACACACTAAAAGCAAAGTATTTTAGCTAAGATACTAGAAAGTAGTTTTTGCGACTTTCTTCGTTTTATTATATGTTGCCATAACTTAGTTGTCCAAAAGTTGTCCAGAGGTGTACAACTAAAATGGCGTGGTTTTGCGTATTGTGTAATAACCTATAGGAATTTTTCTAACAAATGACTTTCAATCTTAACGTACCTACAATTGAACACAAGACCTACTGCAATTATTCGGGGAATCACTAAACATCAGATTCAGCTTAAAAAAGCAAAAATTGTTTGGGAAGTTGTTCCTACTATATAGCAAGAGA
The DNA here is from genome assembly GCA_905215855.1 of uncultured bacterium. Taxonomy (GTDB): domain Bacteria; phylum Bacillota; class Clostridia; order Oscillospirales; family Acutalibacteraceae; genus Ruminococcoides. The sequence continues at coordinate 13,214 of CAJMRT010000027.1, read as the reverse complement.
AATTGCGTTTGAGTGTATGGTTTATATTTGAGTGTCTACGGCTGTGCCTGAATGGTACAGCTCTTACTCTTTTATGGCATTATATATGTCTAGCTTTAATTCTTCATCTGTTTCATATGTACCATCCATGATAGCACTCATAATTTTAAGTAATAGATCTTTTTTGATTTTACCTGCTGCTACATGATAACTAATGTTTTCTGTAATAGCAAAAAAATTCCTAGCAACACCCATGTAGCCATTTAAAAGAAGGAATTGAGCAGATAATGTAATCGCTAACCTTTTATTTCCGTCAGCGAAACAGTGAAACTCACAAGTACAGAAAAATAAGTGAGTGAGCTTTTCTACAAACGTTGGATAATAATCATCGTTTTGAATATTTTGAAGAACACTCTCTAACCTTCCAAGGTCAAAATATTCACATGTTCCGCCACCACTATACTGTATTGTTTTTTGATGAATTTGTTTTGCTTGCTCTATATCAATATAGATTATACCTTCCATCAGCTTCTCTCCTTCAATCGCTTCAATACTTCTTGGTTTTCCTGCATTAAGCGGTCAAGTTCATCTCCCGCTGCTCCAAGAAATTTTTGATATTCATCTTTGTCAAGAGGTTGTATGTATTCGGAAAGCTGATAATGAAAAGCATCTCTTAATGCCATGTCTCTACTTGCCATTTTAGTTCTTCCACGCATAATTAGTGGTTTCCATAAAGTCATATTCTCGAAATTATGAAAAATAGTTTCCACCTCAGCAAAAGAAAGAACATGACCAATATTATCGTACTCTTTTTTTATAGCATCTGCAAGTCCTGTTTCATATGCTGCAATAATATCCAATATTTCACTGTAGAATGTGTCTCTGACTTTATCACTGGCTTTTAAATCTAGTATTTTTTTATATTCCTTTGCTTTTTCCTTGAAAATACTAACATATATCATATCAGTAAAGTGTGCATATTTGAATCTGTTATCTACAACATAATTTTTAAGAGCATCAGTAAATTGTCTCCGATAGTTTTCTTCTTGAATTGAAGCAAAGAAAAAATCTTTATCTCTTTGATTGATATATTTGGTTCCTCCGCCTGTTTTTCGATTTATCAAATCAATGACTATATCCAGCATCATTTGGCGCAAAGCCCTTGCTTTTTCGCTTTCAGATAATAACATTGATAAATTTAAAAAAGAACGAAAATCAAATATACCTAATACAGTTGTTTTGGTAGGGACATTAATGTCCTTACCATAAGCTTGTGCTGTTTCTTTGAATTCTTTAAGTTTTTTCCCTTTTAAAACTTCGTACCCATTTTCAACCAACTCATTATTAAACTGATCTATATATCGTGTAATAGTCCTAATATCTACTTCAAAAAAATTAGCTGTCATTTCACGAGTGAAATATAATTTTTGATTCCAAACAATTCCTTCAATCCCGGATTTCTCTTGTATTTCTTCAACTGCAATCTCGTTATTGAGGATATTTTGTCTATCCAATCTCGATGTTGTCAAGTCCTTTGGCATATCGTGCAACTCCTTTTGTAAAGAATTTAAGTATCACTATCTTTGTGGTAAACGAGAATATAATTTCAATCTTCACTGCTCTGTTGGCAAATCTACACCGAGATTTATTAGATACAACCGTTTTTCTTAGCTAATATTATTTATTTTCTAATATTTGCTTTTATTAGCACCAACACATTACAGAATACCAGATTTTTTTAGCTTGTCCACTTGATATTAAATTACGCACAGGCATATTAAGTGCGGCAGTATATTAGACCTTATAATTCCAAATGTGTATATTATGAAGAACTATAGATATCACCTTAAATATTACTCTATTATATTCTGTCACCATACGGTAACGACTTAATATAGTCTTCCATGAACTTCCAATCAGGAACATATCCTTCTTCTGAATATGTATGTTCATCATCAATAAAGATTGTTCCGTCCGCATTATGTTTAACAGGTAACGTAAATCCAAAATCTGTTCTGATATGCGTATTTAACTCTCTACCAAATGGAAAATATTTATATTTACTTTCATTCATAATAAGACAAGAAATAAATATTTTTGCGGCGTCAGAAACTTCATCTTCAAACTCCAAAACAGATACATTTTGTGAAGTATAAAATGCTTCATTTTGTAAATACGAAGACCCTAAACTTCCACCTAATGCAACTGTAATACATCCTGCTTTATACGGTTCTACATCATCCACAATATCAACTTTTCCAGCCACACCATTATCATCTGCGGAACGACCTACAAAATTCACTTCTGGATTATCCATTGTCATCGCCGACCAATCCATTTTATTTCCCATTGTAATATCACAAATATTTTTTAAGTAAAAATATTTCCATTCTCCAACATCAAACTTCAATGTATTTTCAACTTTATTTTGTGTCGTCAACGGCTTATGCTTTAATGATTTTATATAATCTTCCATGAAATTCCAATCTGGCACATAACCATCATCAGAATACTTTTTATCTGCATCAATAAATGGTGTTCCATCTGCGTTATGTTGAATAGGAAGATTGATTCTGGTCTTATTCATATTATCTAATGTCCATTTTCGACCATATGAAAATTTATATTTTTCTTGTCTAATTACAGCTACCATGAACAACCCTATATATTTGTTAAATTGCTCATAATAAGAATACAACGCATTAACATCATCTGTCGCCCAATACGGTTCTGATTGATAAAATGCTTCTCCAACAGAGCCATTATAGCTCAATGAAATTGTATTTGCAGCGTGAATAGGTTTTTGTCCAATAAGATTTGCTACACCGTTATTTGAATCAATGGCTCCAATGTAATTATTATCACCTTCTTCTTGGTTAGCAGCAGTCAATCTTTTTCCTTTCTTTATATCAAATAACCTTCCCATTTCAAATTCTTTCCACATATGCAGATTAAGATTCATAAATCTTGCCCTCCTTCATCAAGTATGCAAGATAATTGTTAAGTGTCTGCTGAAAATCCTCTTCACAAAGTTTGGTGTAATCTGTTTTCATATATGCTTCACACAACCACTCATCCTTTCCAGATACTTCCGCAGTTGCTGATAATCCATCAACAGATTTATGATTACGAAATAATTTCAGCCATTCTTCTTCAATAGCTTTCCATTTACTATCGCCATTATCATCAAACTGCTCCACTCTTCCAAGATTCTTTTTCTTTTTAAATCCATCTTCTTTGTAATACCCAAAGAAAGTTTCTTTCACTGTTCCATCTGCTTTTACATGTGGTTCACCTAAAGTAAATACCATACAACATGCCGAAACAGAAGCTCCTGGATAAAACACTTCATTTGGTAACGTGAATACAGCTTCTAATGTATTATCCTCTAACATGGCTATTTTCTCATTTTGAATAATATATTTTGTTCCAATTGCTGTTGCAACTGGCAATAATATAGCCATTTTCACCGTCTTACGAGGTTTACCATCTTTTTCTCTTTTATCATTCATTTCTTTAATTACATCAGATAAATAATGAACAAATACAAATCCCTTTGTTGGGTCTTCCTTACCATCTTTTGCTTTTCCCCAATCCTTTTTATACTTAGCTGGTATTCCAATAGGTTTTGCATTATATGGCGGATTCATGAGAATAATATCAGGGTCTGCATCTTTGATAAAATTCTTACAATCAAAGCAGCTTCCAAATTTGATATTACTGTTTCCATCACCATGAATCAGCATATTTGTTGTAGAAAGACCATAGGCTTTCTCCTCAACTTCAATGCCATAAATATGTTCTTCTTTCACCTTACGCATAAGGTCTTTTGCTTCTTCCTCACGTTTACCACGTCTACAATCAGCAAGCTCTTTTACCATTGCTTGTACAAGGAAAGAACCACTTCCACAAGTTGCATCCAGCACACGCTTTGTTCTATCTACACCTGTAACACGACACATAAACTCTGTAATATGGTCAGGTGTAAATGCCTGATTCTTGTCTGCTTTTCCTGTGTATTTATTAAACGCAATAAAAAACATATTCAGAATATCCTGTCCTTCTGAACTATCAGTATCAATGTATCTGTAAATATCCAGCATAATCGTTTCAAGAATATCCACCCAATCAGTTGTTTTCAAAGCTCTAACTTTCTGATTTCCCAGAACATTCTTTTGAAGCAACTCGACCTTTTTAGTCTTATTATCCGAACCATCCAATAAATCAGATAATACACCTTCAATGGCACCTCTGATACCCTTCGGCGTCATAAGGCTCCAGAACTCCTTCATTGAATCAACAAATTCTTTTGTAATCAAAACAATACCTTTCTTTTTTACAAGGTCTTTGATATACAAAAGGCTTGTTCCTACGAATTGACTACGAAGATTCTCGTCAATATCCTTTTTATGCAAAAGCTCATTCAACGAATATGTATTTCTAAGCACCGTTTCTCGGTCATTAGATTTATTGATTCTGAACAATCTCACATAATGAGCCATTCTATCCAGCATAGCTTCATCATTCAATACATGTTCATCATCTACAAATGACTTCCAAACCTTGATTTTATCATTATTTGTATTAGCAAGAATACAAATAGCTTTCTTTCCCGGATGAATTGCACGTTCTTCTTCCAGATACTCACGCAACTGTTTTTCATCATCCTCTACATAGTTCTGCTTTGTCTCAATCAAAACTACTACATCATCCATTTCAAATCGAATATCCAGTTTAAAATGTGATACAGGATGACCAACCTTTGCTTCTAACTGTGCTTTTCCACCTGCTGCCTGAACATAGCTATATTCTCCGGCTTCTATATTGCTTGTCAGAAATTCCTTTCCGACAGTTTCAACCATATCATGTCTATTCAAAATCGACACCGCTTTCCAAAAAATAATAAAGTTAAATTCAGCAACTTTGCCTCTGTACTTCGTGGGTTTTGTGTACTTTCTTACATACCAGCAAACAAGTAAGAGTAATCGATCCCTGTAACGCTTTTCAGATAAACGAGATCTGAAAAGTTGAAACCATAATTGAGAGAAGAATCCCTGTTTTCCTCTCCGGTAAGAATAAAATGAAGTTTTTTCTGATCGATACCTGAAAGAATGGTCAGCTTTTCCGTTCCGAATCCTTTTTCATTTAGATGATATAACACCACTCTGGAAAGCTGAATCTGCATTGCTTTGTCAATATCGTTGTCAGCACAACCGTCCATAATATCCAGAATCATAAATAAAACGCTGTTATCTGATTCAGGAGAAGTGTCTTTCGGATCAAATTTTATGTTCTGCTCATTCACGAGCCACCATATTGGGCATCCCACATATTTGGCAATGGCAAGTTTTTGCTCATCGGTGGTTTCCACAACGGCTTTAAGACTGTTGAATCTTTGCGGAATGGCACTAAGTTTTTTTAAAACAGATTTTTTACTACTAAGTCTTACAGACACATTTTCATCAAAATCAAGAAGCGAATCTATTGATACCTCAAAGTAATCTGCTATTTTCTTTAATATTTCTCCGTTCGGGATAGTTCCTTTTTTCCAGTTGTTCGCAGAACCTGATGAAATTTCAAGTTCTTTAAGAACCGCATGGGGTTTTATTCCTTTTATTTCTGATAGATATTGAAACTTATCCCAAAACATAGACAAACATTCTCCTTGATTTTTGTAAAATACGGCAAACGTTGCATTTTAGTGCAATTATTTCAAAGCGTCCTCTTGACAATTGCATTAAAATGCAATATGATGATAGATAGAGAAAGATAACCGCAATTCTTAATTGTATTCTAATTATATTTAGCATTATTATGTCATATTTAAGTTTAAAATGCAATACTTTTCTCTAAAATTCACATATGGAAAGGAGTCAAAAATGAAAGAAAAAGGTGATGTTCCAAATCTTCCGCCTGAATTTAACCCCATAATTCCACTTCGTGACGATTCACCTCAAAGAGAATTTCCAATCACGGCATTACCTCCAATTCTTCGTGAAATGGTAATCGGCATCGCTGAAACCACAGGCACAGATCCAGCAATGGCAGCAACTTCGATCTTATCAGCAATTAGCTATTGCTTTACAAGCAGGTATAGAATTCAGGGTAAAGCCGACCATTCAGAACCACCTATGATTTACAGTTTCATTATTGCTGAACCCTCAGAGCGAAAATCACCTGTTGTAAAGTTCATCAAAAAGCCATTTGTTGATTTTGAGCTGAAATATAATCACGAACACGCTGAGGAATTTCACAAAATTGAGGCGATGAAAAAGAAACTTCTTTTTGAAGCAGATAAGCTTGAAAAAGAGGGAAGCAAAGACGTTGATCAAATCGCAAAGCTGAAAACACAGGCAGAACAAATAGGTGACGTGGGCAAAAGACGAATTACTGTAGAGGATATTACTCCTGAATCGTTGATTCAATTGATGGGAAAGAATAAATCTTTACTGATGATTTCTGATGAAGCAGGTATGCTCGGAAACTTTACAGGACGATATTCCAATAACAACATACCTAATATGGATATGATTTTGAAAGCATGGAGTGGCGAAAGTTTCTTTTGCGACAGAGCAACAAAAGAATCTATACAGATCTCCAATCCATGCCTGTCAATTAGTCTTGCAGGACAGCCTTACTTATGGGATAGTATGATTTCCAATTCTGTATTCAGAAACAGTGGTCTGCTTGCACGATTTTTCTATTGTTTTCCAAAGAGCAAAGTCGGCACAAGGCGATATGATTCAAAATCAATTGATCCGATTGTTGTTGACAACTATAACAGGCTTATTGACATTCTTCTTACAAGAAAATTCAATGCAAAGCCCACAGCGGAAAAATTTCTGAAATTTGATGAAACAGCACAGCAAGATTTCACTGATTACTATAACAATTACATTGAGAAAATTCAGCTCACAGAGTTTGTAAACTGCAAGGACTGGGGCGGTAAATATCATGGTCAAATACTTCGCCTTTGTTGCATTATCCATTGTGTAAAATGTACTATTGAAGGCAAGTGTCCTGGGGATGTCCTTGTTGATGTAAACACACTTTGCAATGCGATTGATATTGCTGACTACTACAAGGAACAGGCAATATATGCTTTCAGTATTGGTGGCGTAGATAATGAAATTTTGAGGGCAGAAAAAGCTCTTGAAATTATCAGGGCAAAGCGAATAAGAGAAGGATTTCAATCGGCATTGCTAAAGAAATGTCGAAATAAAATTTTCTCTGAACCTGATGACTTTTACAAGGCACTCAAATTGCTTGAAGATTATGGTTATGTTGCTTTCGATGAAAGAGAAACAGGCAACCACAAATCAGCGGTTTATGTTTATGTCAATCCGAAAGTATTTGAAAAACCGTCTGATGATCGCTGACTTTGTCAGCGAAAGCCCTCGGCAGAGCGCCTGTATATGTGATAGACCTGTTCAAGGGCTGTCATATATACTATGGTGTTACAATAGGCACAGCCTGTTGTAAATCGGTGCTTCGCACCGTGGTTTCAGCGATAGTCTGAAACCGGTTGCCGCAATCCTCAGATTGTTCGGCAACGCAGGTTTTGAGAAAGGAGGCATGGAGGGATAACGCTTTTTCAAAAGAGTTTCCCGCCAGATATAGATGAAAGAAAAACGCATTTCATTTTGTCAGGGCAAAGGATCGCTAACGCATAATAACCGCTTATTTATTGCAGATAACGTAGACCGCAACCACATAAAAGATAATATTACATTTATCAGGGAAGACATTGGCTATGTGTATGAACATCTGTTTGAGGAGTCAACCAGACGATACAACACCAGACAAAAACGAAACGACAGAAAAATCCATTGCAGTTACTATGAATCTCTGTTCCATCGGAAACCCACTAATTCCGTTGTAACAGCTGCCGACAAACGCAAAAGCTTCTATGAAGATGTCGTGCAGATCGGCAGAAAAGAAGATTCCGGAGTGGATACAGAAGATGCTCAGCTTGTGGCTGATTGCCTGAAAGAGTACATGGCAGGGTATCAGAAACGTAATCCAAACTTTGTGGTATTCAATGCCGTCCTGCACATGGACGAAGCCACACCGCATCTGCATATTGACTATATTCCTGTCGGGCATTACAGACGTGGACAAGATACGCAGAATGGCATTGCCCAGGCTCTCAAAGAAATGGGATTCGGTGAGGGTAAAGGTGCTATTGCAAGGTGGAGAGCATCGGAAATTGAAGTGTTGAATCAGATATGCCTTGCACACAGCATAACACCGTTAGAGCCTGAAAAGTCAAGAGGTTCTATGTCGGTGAAAGAGTACAAAGAAGCAAGGCAAGAAGCAGATAGACTTAAAGTTGAAAATGTCCAACTAAAAAGCGAAAATGAAAATATTACTCATGAACTTGCCGAAACAAGAGTAATGCTGGAAAAGGCAAGCAAGAAAAAGGTACAACTTATTGACATCGGAAAGATCGAAGTGAAACCTACCATTTTCGGAAATAAAGTAACTGTTGATAAAGACGATTACGGCAAACTTCACGCTCTTGCTGAAAAAGAGGTAGTCAGCGTAAAGCAGACCAGAAAACTATCCGCCGAAAACAAAAGGCTCAGCGAAAAAAATGCAGCACTGAAAAGTACTGTAGATCAACAGGCTGCTGAACTTGCCGAATACAGAAAACCTGCAACAATATCTGTGAAAACACTGATAAAAGGTGCAAAGGAAACCTCTGAAAAAGAACGGTTAGCATTTGATTTACAAAAAGCAAGATCATTCATTGCAGCCAATGGACTTTCAGAAGCGTTCCGCCGATACAAACCAAATACAAAAAATCATGAATTAGAGTAAAGGAGATTATTACTATGACACAGGAAAGAAAAAATGCGATCGTTGACGACATTATGGCACTTCTCATTCAGCTTACCGATGAGGAAGCTGTTGCAGAAACCAAGGCAAAATCAGTTGAAATGCTCACAATCAAGGAGTGTACAGAGGTTGTCAGAGGGCTTAGTGAACATACAGTCCGTCAGCTTGTTGCACAGGGAAAAGTGAAGTATATCCGCACAGGACAGGGCAAACATGGAAAAATTCTCGTGAATAAGGAAGATCTGGTTCACCTCTTTGCATGATGAACTGCTTTGAGGAAATCAGAAATCGTCTGGATATACGGACAGTGGCGGAGTATTACGGCATTGAGATCAAGCGTAATAACACTTGTCTCTGCCCATTTCATGACGATCACCACCCCTCTGCACATATATATCCCAACGCGTTCCATTGCTTCACCTGTAATGTGCATTATGACATTTTAGGTTTTGTTATAGAATTGTTCGGACTATCTGCTATTGATGCTGCAAAAAAACTGAATGATGATTTTAATCTCGGTATCAGCTTCGGACATAAAAAAGAGTATCATAAGCCGAAATATTCAGAAGCTGCTGAGATTCAGAAGATTAAGCGAAAGAAACGTGAACGCTTTGAAAAATGGGAACAGGAAGCGTGGCAGACGATTCACGATTATATATGGTTCATGCGTGACTGGTTTGAGAAATACAAGCCATCACCTGATGATACATATATAGATGATCGTTTTCGCATTGCGAATGTTGAATATCGTCATGCAGAAGAATTCTCAATCTACTGGATTCAGCAGTTTTCAAATGAAGAAAAGGTTGAATGGAAGTGGGTAGTCGATAAAATGAGAAATTTTCTTGATGAGCATAAAAAGGAAGAAAAGTCACAAAGTACAGAAAGTCCAGAGACATATATTAAGATTTCAAGGACAAAATCACCAGACAGTATTCCTGTTAATTGGTGATAAACACAAGAAAGTACAGGAAACCCACACAAAGTCCAAGGACAAAAACTATAACATTTCAGGAGGTAACAGACAGCACTATGGCTGCAATTGATAAACGAGGAAGCACATTCAGAATCAGAGTTTTCGTTGGTACTGATATGAATGGTAAGAAGATTATGAAATCCACAACATTCACTCCGCCGACAGACGCAACACCGAAAAAGGCTGAGAAACTTGCTCAGGAGTTCGCCTTTGAGTTTGAACGTCAATGCAAAGGATATATCAGTTTCAATGAAAATATGAGATTTTCAGAGCTTGCAGATTGGTATTTCACTAACTTTGCACCGGTAGAATTAAAAGCATCGACCGTTTATACCTATACCGGACAGTATAAGAAGCATATCAAACCTGTTCTTGGCAACATGAAATTAAAAAATATTACAACGCCAAAACTGACACAGGTAATGCAGTCATACAATTTAAATCCTGCGACTATCAGAAAATTGTATGTCATTATTCAGTCTATTTTCAAACGTGGCATGGAACAAGGCTTTCTGCGTGATAACCCTTGCCATAACGTCATTCTTCCAAAAAATAAAGAACAGCACAAGGTTATGGCTCTTTCAGAAGATGAACTAAAACGATTTTTAAAGATGCTTGATGAAAAGCCTTGTGATGAAGATGTGAAGCGTATTATCAGGATATTACTCTTTACAGGTATGCGTTCCGGAGAGTGTTTTGCACTCCGTTGGGAAGATATTGATTTTGAAAACAGTTCAATCTCTATCAAACACACACTGAATAACATTGGTGGAAAGCATGAACTCACGCCGCCCAAGACGAAAAAAAGCGTTCGTACAATCGGCATGAGCGAAACTGTGGCATCTGTTTTCAAAGCACAAAAAGAGTACACCGATAAACTGAAAATTGTCCTTGGTGAGAATTATGCACATCCAGAAATGGTATTTCCCTCTGCAAATGGCAATTACAGAGACAGAAGTTCAGTTTTGACTTCGCTCAAACGCTTCACCAAAGGTACAGAATTTGAAAGTTTGACGCTTCATAAACTCAGACATTGCAATGCTACAATGCTTTTGAATATGGGCGTTGACCTTAAAGTAATCAGCGACCACCTCGGACATTGTGATATCAACGTCACAGCTGATATTTATGCTGATGTGCTTAGCAGTACACGAAAAGTGTTGGCAGATTCTATTGAGAAGAAGCTGACTGAATAAAGAACAGAAATTACAGCAACATAAAAAAATCGCTCTGCAAAACACAGAGCGATTTTAAAATACTTTTTAGTTGTCCAGAAGTTGTCCAAATGGACTTCTGAAACAAAAGAAATAACGCAATATCGACAAAAAATCGATGTTTCCTTATCTCTTTGAGAACTGAGGAGCTCTACGAGCTGCTTTAAGACCGTATTTCTTACGCTCTTTCATTCTCGGGTCACGAGTTAAGAAGCCTGCCTTCTTGAGCTTGCCACGGAGATTCTCTGTGTCATACTGAAGAAGTGCTCTTGAAATGCCGTGACGGATAGCACCGGCCTGGCCTGTTACGCCGCCGCCTGATACTCTGCAAACGATGTCAAACTTCTCGTCTGTTTCTGTAAGAGCGAGAGGCTGTCTTACGATGAGCTTGAGTGTTTCAAGACCAAAGTAATCGTCAATGTCACGATCGTTGATTGTGATTTTGCCTGTGCCCTGATAAAGTCTTACACGAGCAACAGAACTTTTTCTTCTGCCTGTACCGTAAAAATAAGGTGTCTTATCGTACATTATCTTTTGCCTCCTTCAATTAGTCTTCAATCATTGCAGGCTTCTGAGCCTGATGATTATGTTCTGCACCCTCAAAGAGTCTTAATCTTAAAAGAGCTGCTCTGCCGAGTGTATTTTTAGGAAGCATACCCTTAACGGCAAGCTCCATAGCCTTTGTTGGCTTTGTTGCCATAAGTGTATCGTAACGAGTTTCCTTAAGATGGCCGATATAGCCTGTGTGGCGCTGCCACTTCTTCTGTGTGAGCTTGTTACCTGTAAGAACAGCGTCCTTGCAGTTGATGATGATTACATGATCACCACAGTCAACATTGGGAGTAAAAGTAGCCTTGTTCTTACCTCTGAGGAGAGTAGCTGCCTGAGCTGCTACACGACCGAGTGACTTGCCGGCTGCATCAATTACATACCAGTTGCGCTCAACTTCGTTTGGTTTAGCTAAAAAAGTTGACATAACAATATCCTCCTGTATTTTTTCACTGTGAGATTGATTATATTACAATTTATGCCCATTGTCAACACTTTTTTGAAAAAATTTAATTTAGCTTTGAACAATCTTTCAAATACGCTTGTTTACTCTCATATACTCTCGTATACTCACATACTATTTTTAAAATAATTTTCTGAAAATGCTGATAAATACTGATTTTTTTAAATTTTGCGCACATTTATTAAAAAAGCAAAAATTCACAATAAATTCACAATATGAATATTTTTCCGTCAAAAACGCCTGTTATTATATAGGCACAGTAAACGAAGGAGGTGAAAAAATTGAAAAATACAAAGTCGGCAGTTCTTGCCTGCGTCACAAGTCAGTATAACTGTGACAGAATTATCCGAATTGCCAAAGAAATTGCCGACAGCTCTGATTGCGAACTCAGAGTTATGAGCGTTTTAAAACCGATGTCAGACTATTCGTCAGTAAGTGATGAAATCGAGTATCTTTACCTTATTGCAAAGGAATCGGGTGCAGATATGACCGTAATGTTTTCGGATGACGCACCAAAGGTTACTGCCGAATTTGTAGGTGACAACAATGTTGAACGCATTGTAACGGGTATGCACGACGGAAAAGACAACAGCTTTCTTGTAAAGTTTAATGAGCTTTCCCCCACAACCCCAATAACCATGGTTTCAAAGGACAATATGGTTTACAGCATGGATTTGTGCAGATCCTATTCATAAATTTTTTTGATACAAATTTCTTTTCTCTCCACCAAACATACATAAATACAATTTTATTAACACCGAAGAATCGTATAAATCTTTCTTCTTAAAATATACTCTCTCCGAAAATGACCTGCTGTTTTTCAGTAGGTCATTTTCATATACATCTGCCATCGGCGAACTATGTTTGCTACGCAAGCTATCTCGCTGTTCCGTTGGTTATAGTCGAGAATAAAAACTGTTTCAACATAGGTTTATGTTCCCGACCAAATTATAAAAGGGACTGCGAAGAATGAAATCTTAAACTTCATTTCTTCACAGCCCCTTGAACAGCAACAACTATACAATTAAAAAAACACCGAAACGAAAAAAACAGCCCTCATGGCTGTTTTTTGGTGCCGGTGACCGGACTTGAACCGGTACGGTCGCAATGACCGAGGGATTTTAAGTCCCTTGTGTCTGCCTATTCCACCACACCGGCAAATTAGTTTGGTGACCCGGACGAGAATCGAACC
>CAJMRT010000026.1 GCA_905215855.1 uncultured bacterium | reverse complement strand
TCGTTTCTATGGATATTCTTTTTTATTGTTTCATCTTCATTTTACAATCTGCGAAAATTTTATTTATTTAATTTTGCTCTTGAATATGCTATAATAATATTGGATTCTTATGCGATGTGGCAAATTGTACTGTCTAATTTAACTTCCGATAATTTTAACTATCAGGAAGTAAAAATTTCAAAGGGGTTAATGATATGTTACCTGAAGAAAAAGCAAGAGTAAAAATAGATAAACAACTTACGGCTTCCGGTTGGAATATTGTCTCACGAGATGAATATATTCCTAATCTTTCTTTGGCAGTCAAAGAAGCACTTATGCAGGGTGGCAAAGAAAGTGATTATCTTCTTTTTATTGATAATAAAGCAATTGCAGTTATAGAAGCAAAGAAAGCAGAAAATTCTCTTGGAATAGATGTAGCTAAACAAGCAGAAAATTATGCTATAACTCCAGAGAATTGGTACGGTACTTGGTTTGATAATTTGATTCCTCTTGTTTATCTTGCAAATGGCAAAAAAATTCTATTTAAAAATATGTTAACTGATCCCGATGGAGATTATATTGAACTTACAGAGATGCATTCGCCTAAAAAAATGTTGCAGCTTATAGAAATGAAATCTGAATATGGTGCTTTGCCTCGAATTGAAGAAAAGGGACTTCGCAATTGTCAATATGAAGCAGAAGTTAATTTTGAAAATTCAATTAGAAAAGGTCGAAAAAAAGCACTTGCTGTACTTGCTACCGGTTCGGGCAAAACATATCTTGCTTGCCTTGCGGCATATAGACAGTTGAATTATACACAAACTGGAAGAGTTTTGTTTTTAGCTGACAGAAACAACCTTGCTCGTCAAGCAGAAACAGAATTTAAATTATTTGACAGAACAGAGAATCAACAACCATTAAATGATTTATATACAATAAACAGACTGACTAAACCGGATAAAATTAACAGCGATATAGTTATATCGACTATTCAAAAGTTGTTTGCGGTTTTAACAGGTCAAAAGATAGATGATATTGATGAAGATGAAGAGGATGACAAATCTTTTATTTCTGATGAAAAAAATGAATCTGAAATTAAATTAGGTAATAATCTCGAATTGTCTCCAGACCATTTTCAATTTATTATTGTTGACGAATGCCATCGCTCAATTTATGGGAAGTGGCAATCTGTCCTTAAATATTTTAAAGGGGCAAAAATACTTGGATTGACAGCAACACCAACACCGGAAGCATATGCGTTTTTTAATGACAATATCATTGAAGAATACACTTATGAAGATTCTATTGTTGATGGCGTTAATGTTCCAAATCGTGTTTATAGAATAAAGACTGAACAGACGGAACACGGCGGTGCTATTGAAAAAGGAGCCACTGTTATTGAAACCGCTCGTAACGGCCAAAAAGTGGACTTTTATATTTCAAATAAACGTATCGATTACGCTGAAGCACAACTTGACCGTTCAATTGTAAGTCCGGAACAAATTCGGTTAAATTTAGAAGAATTTAAAAAATCTATTTATACAGATTTATTTCCTGAGCGTAAAGTGTCTTGGGATTATATACCTAAAACTCTTATCTTTGCAAAAGATGACCATCACGCTACTGAAATAGTGAATATTGTAAAAGAAGTATTTGCCGAGAATTTTGAAGATAATATCGTTCCTGAAAAATTTGTGCAGAAAATAACATATTCTGCCGGAGACACTGATGTACTTATTAGAGAGTTCCGAACAAATAAAGAGTTTAGAATTGCCGTTACTGTAACTTTAGTAGCAACCGGTACAGATGTTAAACCTTTGGAAGTTGTTTTCTTTATGAGAGATGTCAATTCCGATGTTCTTTATACTCAGATGAAAGGCAGAGGTTGCCGTGTAATAAGTGATGATAAGTTGAGAGAAGTTACTCCAAATGCTACAACAAAAGATTGTTTTTATATTGTTGATGCCATTGGTGTAACCGAACACGATAAACAAATTCCAAAAGCAGGAAACGGAAAAAGTGGACAGAATAATAAAATTCCCAAATTAGAACAACTTCTGGAATATCTTTCTCATGGCTATGTTAGTGATGATAATTTGGCATTATTGCGTGATTATTGTGCAACTATAAATCATAGATACGAAGAAAATGCTTTATTTGGACATCATCTAAAGACATTTATTTCAAATTGCAATTTTTCGCCAAAGGAACTTGCATTCAATATAAATGAGGCATTATCAAAAAATATATTGCCGCCATTTGAAAGTGTATCAAGCAAAAACGGTGCAAGAAATAATCTCATTTCTTGTTTGATTACCAATCTTGATGCAAGAAAAAATTTGCTTGAATTACATAGAGGATATTATGCGATTTCACCGGATGAGGATAAGTTAATTGAAAAAGGCTTTTCAAAAGAACAAGCACTTTCGTTTATTGAAAATTTTGAAAAATATATTACTGAAAACGCCGACAGCATAGAAGCACTTCGTATAATTTATAATTCCGAAGATACTGTTATTACTCATTCAATGCTTTCGAAACTTCAAGAAAGATTACTGTCTGAAAACCGTTCATTTACCCCAGCAAAAATATGGGGGAACTATAAGCTCTTGGATACAGACAATAATGTCGATGAATTGGATATTAGCCAAAATGCAAACGCATTGACGAACTTAATTCAGATTGTTCGCTATGCATATAAAAAGAATCCTAAACTCATCAGCTTGCTTAAAGGATATTCACAAAGATTTACTCTTTATTGCGGGCAAGTTCAGCGTACTCTTACAGAAGACCAGAAAGATATTATGAAGCATATTGCGGATTATATAATAAATGATGGTTATATCAGTATCAATGAATTAAATGAAATTGATACTGATTTATGGAGAAAAGCAATAAAAACTTTTGGAGCTCTGTCACTTAAAACGGAACTTGTTACTTTATCTAAATTTTTATTAAAGGCGGCTTAAATTATGACAGAAAATCAAATTAAAACTGAATCGGCTCTAATCAAAAAGGTTGGAGACATAGCAAATGTTATGGCTGCTGCCGGTGTCGGTTTTACAGATTATATTACTCAGCTTACATATATACTTTTTCTAAAAATGGATGAAGAAAAAGAGGAAATGGGACTTGAAAGCACCATTCCGGATGGATACAAGTGGAAAGACCTTGTTCATCTAAACGGCACAGATTTAATTGAAAAATACGAAGAAATTTTAAGGGAACTGGCAAAAGAAGAGGGATTAATAGGCACTATCTTTACAAAGGCTGCAAACAAAATTGATAGCCCTGTGAAACTTGCAAAAATCATTGAAATGGTAAAGAGTGAAAACTGGTATATGATGGAAGGCGATTTAAAAGGTGCTATCTATGAATCTATTCTTGAAAAGAATGGACAAGATAAGAAAAGTGGTGCCGGTCAGTATTTCACTCCACGTGCTCTTATTCAAGCAATGGTTGATGTAACAGACCCAAAAATTACAGAAACTGTTGCAGACCCTGCTTGCGGTACAGCCGGATTTTTACTTGCAGCTTATGAACATATGAAGAAGCAGGCTAAAAATTCTAATCAATTAACAAATTTGAAAAACAATGCATTATTTGGAGTTGATAATACTCCGCTTGTTGTAACGCTTGCGTCTATGAACTTATATTTACACGATATAGGTACTCATACCAGTCCTATTGTGTGCCAAGATTCGTTGCTCGATACATCGGATAAAATGTATGATGTTATTCTTGCAAATCCGCCTTTTGGCACAAGACCACAAGGAAGCGGTGAAGTCTCTGCTGTTCGTAGTGATTTCATAAAAACATCGGACAATCAGGTTAATTTTTTACAGCATATTATGTCTATTGTCAAAACCGGTGGCAGAGTTGCTGTTGTTCTTCCTGATAATGTCCTTACCGACGGAAATGCAACTGCAAAAGTTAGAGAAAAATTACTTAAAGATTTTAATCTTCACACAATATTGCGACTTCCTACAGGAATTTTCTATGCAAATGGAGTTAAGACGAATGTACTTTTCTTTGAAAAAGGAAGTCCGACCGAGGATATATGGGTTTATGACTATCGTATTGGAATTAAGCACACTTTAGTTCAAAAGCCTCTTACAAGGGAACATCTTGACGACTTTGTCTCTTGCTATTGTTCCGGTCATATGCAAGACCGTGTGCCTACATATTCTGAAGAAAAACCAAACGGAAGATGGAGAAAATTTACAAAAGATGAGGTCTATTCTCGTGACCAGTTGAAATTAGACTTTAAATGGATTGTCAGTGAAGAAGATGATGACCGCACATTAGCCGAAATGATTTCACAAATAAAAGAAGAATCAACAAATATTGCAAAAGCAGTTGCTGAACTTGAAAAACTTATAGGAGAGGTGGAGGAATAAAGATGTCAAATTTTGTGAGAAAAGAGGATGATTACAATGTCAGATGTAACTAAACTTTATGCTGCGTTTAAAGCTGGATATTTAGGAAATAATATTCTTGATACATACTTCTCGTTTTTTGCAAATATAATTTTAAGTAATGATTCTACCATAGTAGAGGACGAAGAGGTTGCTAAGAAGTTTAATGAAAAATATGGCATTAAGTTACCATTGCCATTTGTTAGGCAGGTGTTGGGAGTAGGTTTGGAAAATCACTCGATAATAAGTGACCACGGAAAATATGTTTCAGTAAAAGATGAAATGATGAAATATCGTTTTAACGAAACTGATTTTACAAATCGCTTAAATGAATTATTAGATTCATTTGGACAATATTGCTCCGAACTTGATATTTCTATTGATAATATAAATTTGCAAGATTTCATTTTATCTGCAATTGAAAATACTGACTATATATTTGATGAAAATGCAACAACAGATAATTCGCAGGGTTTAGATCCGCTTGAATATGCATGGTATTCATTTGTAAAAAAAGAAGCACTTGAACGTACAGATATGTATACTTTTATTGCTTCTTTATCATTATGTAATATTACAAATCAATCGTTGTTCTATGTTGGTGAACAAACGGCTGATTATACAGGGCTTAATGTATATTTGGATTCTCCAATTGTTTTTGCTCTACTTGGTATGGATGAAAAATCCAGAGTTGAGTCATATAAAACTTTGATTGAAGAAATTAAATCAGTTAAATGTTCTGTATGTGTTTTTGAACACAATTTTAGAGAGATACAAGGAATCATCGAGCGTGCATCTATGTGGGCAATAAGTACACAGTACGATATGGCAAAAGCAAATAAAGTGGCACGTTTTTTTCATGATTCAGAATTTACAGTTCAAGAAATAACTGAATTTTGTGGAGAAATTGAAGAAAAACTTAATGGATATGGAATTAATGTTGTAGAGTCAGAGTACGACACAATTGAGCAACAATTTCAAGAAGATGAAGAAAAAATCTATGAAATGATAAAAGAAAAGTATCATGAAAATGGTTATGATTTGCTGCCAGAGAAAGAGCAAACCGTTCGCACAGACATACGCTCGATCATTATGATATATCGCAAGCGTAAGGGGACAGTTTCTACAACAATTGGGGGATCTGGACATATCATGCTTACATCTAACTCAACAATCGCAAATGTAAGTAAGCGATATGAAAGTAATCAAAGCACAAATTCAGGTCATATACCGGCGTGTATTTCTATGGATATTTTTGGTGCCGTTTTGTGGCTTAATAAGCCGATGGAAATGGTTAAATACCAAAAAAACAAATTATTGGCTGATTGCTATGATTTTTTAAACCCAAGTCAAGAGCTGTTAGAACTATATATTAAATCTTTGGATGAAGCAAGAAAATCAGAAAATATTGATGAGAAGAAATTTTTGTTTTTAAGATCGCATCCTGTCGTTAGAGAATCACTAATGAATATCACTCGAGGAGATTATGCTCGTTTTAATTCAAATACTTATAAAGAAGTCTACGAAGATATAGAAGCACGTTCTTTAAAACAATATCGAGATGAAAGCAAGGCTCATGAGACAACAAAAAACGAGTTGCAAAGAATAAAAGAAGAATCGGCACGAGAAAAGCAGCGAAATGAAGAAATAATTCAAAGTTTGCAAAATAGAGTTGAAAGTTTAGAAAATGAAAAGACCAAATCCCAAAAAACCAAAATTGAAAATAGAATAAAAGTTTTGGGATGGATATTGACAATCATCTTTGCAGTCATACCATGCTTCGTGATGAGCATTGTTATTGAGATTTGTAAGCTGATTTATATTAATGTATCTAACTCAAATGATTTGACATGGCATACAATAGCATATATTGCTCTTTTCATAGTTGCTGGCAGTATTTTGTCTATTATAGGAAAAAAATTAAAAGCTTTAAGTTTTGAAAAGGCAAGAGCGATTGTTGAAAAAAGGATGTAGAATAATGGATACAAAAGCATTACGACAAAAAATCTTGGATTTGGCTATCCGTGGTAAACTTGTTCCGCAAGACCCGAATGACGAGCCGGCGTCTGTTCTCCTTGAGCGTATCCGTGCTGAAAAGCAGCAAATGGTCAAGGACGGAAAGTTGAAACCTAAAGACATTAAAAACGATACAGTTATCTTCAAAGGTGTTGATAATTTACATTATGAGAAATTCTCCGATGGCACGGTAAAATGTATCGAAGATGAAATACCTTTTGATGTACCTGATAATTGGGAATGGGTGCGAATAAAAACAGCTTGTGTAATAAATCCTCGCAATAGTATTGATGATAATACCGAAGTATCATTTGTTCCGATGGCGAATATTAGAGAAGGATACACTAATAAATTTATATCCGATATTAGAGTCTGGAAAAAAGTAAAAAAAGGCTATACACATTTTGCCGATAATGATATAGGCATCGCAAAAATAACACCTTGTTTTGAAAATAAAAAATCTGTTGTTTTCAGTGGTTTAATAAATGGTTATGGTGCTGGTACAACTGAATTGTATATTGTAAGAACAATTTCCAGTTTGGTAATACCCGAATATTTATTGAATTTTGTTAAACGAGATGATTTTATTACAGGAGGCGTGCTTACTTTTTCAGGCGATGTAGGACAACAAAGAGTAACTAAAGATTATGTTGCAAATTATCTGTTCACTTTGCCTCCGTTAAATGAGCAGCAAAGGATATTAAATGCCGTACACAATGCCAACTCTTTAATTGAAAGTATTGAAAAGTCAAAAGATAACTTGATAAGGGATATCGATAAAACTAAATCAAAAATTCTCGACCTTGCAATCCGTGGCAAACTTGTACCGCAAGACCCGAATGATGAGCCTGCTTCCGTTCTTCTCGAACGCATACGAGTCGAAAAAGAAGAGCTGATTAAGCAAGGTAAAATTAAGCGTGATAAGAAAGAATCCGTCATTTTCAAAGGTAGTGATAACTCTTATTATGAGAAGATAGGCAATGATATTATTTGTATTGATGACGAAATACCTTTTGAAACACCTATAAACTGGCAGTGGGTTAGACTTGGCTCAACTGTGGGAATTGAAAGGGGTGGCTCTCCAAGGCCAATAAAGTCATATATAACAACTGATAGCAATGGTATTAACTGGATAAAAATTGGCGATGTCGATAAAGATGGTAAGTACATTACTAATACAAAAGAGAAAATCAAGCCAACAGGGATCAAGAAAAGCAGAGAAGTATATCCGGGTAATTTTCTACTTACAAATTCAATGAGCTTTGGCAGACCATATATTTCCAAAATATATGGGTGTATTCACGATGGATGGCTTGTACTGAGAAATCCCGATGTTGTTTTTGATATTAACTTTTTATATTATCTTTTGTCATCAAATTATCTGTATAATCAGTTTGTAATCAAGGCTTCTGGCTCTACTGTAGATAACCTTAACATTGATAAAGTATCGTCTGCTTTGATATGTTTGCCACCTTTAAAAGAACAAACCATGATTGTAAATCAAATTGAAAAGATTATAAGACTTATTCAGCTATTTGAAGAGCTGTTATAGTAAACAATTTAACAACTTAAAATACTGCTCTAATGCAGATAAAATTCTTTCTTGTTCTTTTAGTGGTGGTAAAGCAATTTCTTCTTGACTATAAGTAGAAATCCAGTATCTTTGATGATTATCGTGGTCGATTTGCGTTGCTTGCATAAGATAAAATGCAAATTTAGGCAACACTAAATCTGTATTGATATGAAGTATCTTCATTGCTGATGATTTTACCTTAAATGGAAAATCAACAAACTTGCTTTCGGTAGTAAAGTCATCAAAGATTATTACAGGCAATTCAGAAAAAATATTTTCTTTTTCGTCGGTGTACCCCAATATGAAAGATTTTCCTGCTGTTAGAACCGGCGTTTCATACTTGGATTTATAGTTTGTATCTTTAACGATATAATTAGTCGGTTGCTCATACGAAAGAAATGTTTCAAAGTTTGTTACGACCCAACCGGAAGGCAGCTTTTCTCCATACTTCTCATAATAAGAGGAGTGTAAACATCTCCGTTATAATATTAGAGCGAATCAAATCGCAAAAATATTATAACGGAGGTGTCTTTTTATGAAGACAAAACAAACATTTGAGGAATATTTGAGGAGAGGTAATCTATCTGAAAATACCATTACATCGTATCTGTGGACAGTGAATTATTTTACTGAGCATTACGATACAGTAAACAAAGAAAATTTACTTGCTTATAAAGGCTATTTAATGGAATTCTTCAAGCCTAAGACTGTAAACTTACGCATACAGGCAATAAACAAATATCTTGAATATTTAGGAAAGGAAAAAATAGCATTAAAGGCTGTAAAGGTACAGCAAAAAAACTTTTTGGAAAATGTTATCAGTAATGCAGATTATAATTTTTTGAAAAAGCAACTAAAAAAAGATGGCAATATGGAATGGTATTTTGTTGTTTGGTATTTGGCTGCTACCGGAGCAAGAGTTAGTGAATTGATACAAATCAAAATTGAACATATCGAAATCGGCTATTTTGATTTGTACACGAAAGGTGGAAAATTACGACGACTTTACATACCAAAAAAATTAAGGAAAGAAACTCTTGAATGGCTGGCGAAAACAAACCGTTCTTCCGGCTATCTGTTTCTAAATCGTTACGGCGACAGAATTACTACCCGTGGTATTTCACAACAGCTTAAAAATTATGCAGATAAATACGGTCTTGATAAAAAGGTGGTTTATCCTCATTCATTCCGCCACAGATATGCAAAGAACTTTCTTGAAAAACACAATGATATTGCACTACTTGCCGACCTTATGGGACACGAAAGTATTGAAACAACTCGTATTTATCTTCGTCGTACTGCAAGCGAACAACAGGCTCTTGTAGATAAAATTGTAACTTGGTAAAATCAAAACCGCCCTCACTCGAGAGCGGTTCTTTATTTACGCTACTTGGTTTGCAATATCATCAAGTGTAGCAAATATTTTTTCGATTTCGTCTACAATTCGTTTTTGTTCAGTAAGAGACGGAAGTGGAATATTAAGACTTAATATATCATCTCTGGAAATTCCAGGTATCAATCCATTTGCAGTCTTTTTAATTTCCATAACTATTGACTCCAAAAAGAACTTTATGTATTCAAGATTTATATTTTTGTATATTCTAATTGCCATTATTTGACGAGCTATATGAATATTGCCATATTTATTTATAGCAAGTTCTCCAACAGTTCCTTTGCAAGTTATAAGTATATCATTTACTTCTGAAATAGTTTTGGGAACTGTCGTCCAGCGATTGATTAGTATGTTTCCATTTATAAAATTGCTTGCACCAGTTATATACGGAATTCCTATACTCTCTGCGTTATATTCATTCTTGTTTAAATCTCGTCCAGAAATTAAGGTTGCACAATCTTTAAAATTAACCAATTCCCACATTTTAGGCAAATCTTGATAATAAGAGTTATCACTACCTTTGAAGATAA
This sequence comes from uncultured bacterium, assembly GCA_905215855.1. Lineage (GTDB taxonomy): Bacteria > Bacillota > Clostridia > Oscillospirales > Acutalibacteraceae > Ruminococcoides. The sequence continues at coordinate 19,175 of CAJMRT010000026.1, read as the reverse complement.
CAGACTCCTTTTTGTCACGCTTGATTTTACCTTGCTTAATCAGCTCTTCTTTTTCGGCTCGTATGCGTTCGAGAAGAACTGAAGCGGGCTCATCGTTCGGGTCTTGTGCTACAAGTTTACCACGGATTGCAAGGTCAAGGATTTTGGATTTAATGTTATCAATTTGTGATGAAAGATTTTGTTTGTGACTTTCTATCTGTTCAATTAGCGATAAAACAGAATCAATACTATCTACAATTCTTTTTTGTTCTTCAACAGGTGGTACAGGAACTATTATATTGTGTAAAGCATTTGATGATAATCCTTGTAAGCCAATACCGTTTCCATTTATTCTTCCGTTAGCTTTGTAGAGATACATAATATAATAATAAAATTTTGTATATATCCTATCATACGGTCTTAGTCTGTGAAGATGATTTTGAATCCTTATTTCATTTTCAAATTGCCAAATTGCAGCCCTCCCAATGTCGCCGCCTTCACACACTAATAAATCGCCTTTTTTAACGGTACATTTTTCTATTTCTGAATCAGTAAAAGGCATAATCTTTAAATTATCCAGCTCAAAACTATTCCAGTATACATTAGATGTTGTGATGTATGTCAGGCTGACACCATCAGTTTTAGAAGCGTTTAATGCTTTGCCTGTATTGTGACTAAAAAGCATTCCCAAATTGCACCATACCCACTTACTTGGAATTTCAAAAGGTAGCTCGTTTTCATATTCATTTATCGTCCCGTCTTGAAACTGCTCATAATGTAAATTATCATCAGGTTTTAGGGTGTCCCTAACAAGTCTTTTACCGTTTGGAAAACTGTGTTTATCCAAATGGTCTGCTCGCTAAGTTTATACATTTTAATCTAACAAATAAAATTAAGGCACAACCAGCGGATTTTTCTCCGTAAGTTGTGCCTTTTCCTCATCTATAAATTACTTGTTCATTAACGATTTCTGTTGCTCGATTGCGAATATTATTCGTCTGTTGTACCCACAACATCATATTTTGGACTTTAAGTTTTTCTGTAATTTGTTCTTGCTTAGTAAGTGATTTTACTATTTGTTCAAATAGAATTTTTGCATTTTCATCAACATCAGCAAGGTAATCGTTAAGCTTACACGAAGTGAGAAGATTATAATAAAACACACGATGGTGTGATTTCAGATAGCGTTTGTATCTTTGACCCCACACCCCAATTTAGTTTTTGCAAGTATTTCCAATTTCATCATAAATTGTTCCCATACTAGAACCTCCTTGTATTTGGTAGGTTCATTATACTTGATATAAAATCCAAATGCGAATGTGCGGATTCAAGATAGAAAAAAGACTCTGACCCTTTACAATCAAACTCTTTCTCAGTTCTTTGCAATGCCCTATAAAGTTGTATTCTTATAATTTTTAAGTTACTTCCTTATGTGGTGTTAGCAAATGTGTACCTTTTTGCGTTGAGAGCTATGATTGAGTTTTATGATTAGACATTTACGGGCAAAATAGTGTGTGAAAAATTTTGCTAAAGACTTGAATTGTTGGAATATATATGTTACAATAATAATGTAGTCATCATCATTCTATACCGCTTTTTGTGAGAGATTTAAATTTAAACCATTTAAGTAGGCATAAATGCCGAAAAACCATTTTTTATTATTAAACTAAGAAAAAAGTTTTTAAAACTTTTAACGGAATCTTTAGAATTTCTAATCGGAAAAAACGTGAAATTAAGCTCAAGGGGGTAGTTTGCCCTTTTTTACCTTGAGAATGACAAAATAGAAGAAATACATACGCAAGATATTTGCATGTGTTGAAGATTATGAAGGGTACAAATTTTATGATTTGTACTTTTTTATTTATGAAAATGCAGAAGCAATTCGCATGGTCAAATATTGATTTGTGACGGTGTCACATTGAGATATTTGAAAAAGAGAGATTGCAGTAAAAGGGGCAGTATGCCCTTTTAAATACTAAAAACAGAATATTGTATATAAAGAGAGTACAATTTTTATTTGTACTCTCTTTTTGTTTGCAAGATAATGCCACATCCCGACAGCCGTGTTAAGGAGGCGATAAGAAAATAAAGAACGACATCAAATTAAGATGTTATTAACAGTGATAAAGTAAAAACATAGGTTGAAACAGACCTGATGACAGATAAAACATTAACTATGTGCAGTTGCCTCACATAAAATTCAGGCAAACGCCTGCGATGTTTGGGCGCCGATTCAGTCGGCAAAAACATCAATTTAAAATGAAAGGAGTTTATATATGCAATATAAACTTTTGGTTTATACATGGCTATTGCGTTTTGTGGGCAATCATGAAAAGCGATGCCGCAATTACTTTATCTACTGAAAAATTTATTGAACAGATCAAAGCCGATACAATCGGTTTGGCGTTTACCAAGCTTCTTGAAGCAATGAATATTTCAAGAGCTGATTATAGAGATGCGTACGGATTTGGCGAGGGAACTGTCGATCATATAGTAAACCGATATGATCTTGATATGAAACCCGACACAATAATTCGTGCAGTTTTGGTGCTTAATGTCGATTACAGACTGAGCAAATTTCTGCTCAATAAAGCAGGAATTTGTGAGGGGAACTGCCCCGCATCAAAAATATATTGGAGCGTTTTAAAGAAAGTCAATTCTGATTTTATTCCGTATTACAGCAAAAATATAAATTTTTTCGAAGAAGTTCCGAATACGATTAACGAAATAAATCAGAGAGTAGATGAAACGATTGATAAAATGCCGATTTCAGATAAAAAGAGGGGGGAGTATAAGAAAAAATATAGAATTAAAGATGCATTAGCTGTATAAAAAATTTTTATTATAACACATAATGCGAAAAAAGGGAACACAGTAAATCGCCTGTTGAATCTAATTTGCCGATGATATAATTTAGCTGTCATCGATGATAAATTATTTTTCGGAGGTAAAATTATGAATATCAATTTAGTTGAAATTGATGCCAACAAGACTGTCGGCAAAAACCCTGTACTTGTTGATGTTGCACCGTCATATGTCTATGAGAACGGCAAGAGAACAGGTGAGGTCAGTGGATTTAAATACACCGTTGCCTTGCCTGACAAGGCTTTTGAAAAGCTGACGGTCAAGATTGACGGCGAGTGCAAACTTGAAAAGCCTGATGACAGGCATTATCCGGTGGTCATCTTTGACGGACTTGAGATGCGTCCGTATTGGACTCCCGAGGGCTACAAGGTTTCTGCAACGGCGAAGAATATTCGTGCTGCCAATGCGGGAAAGGCTTAAACTGCACCAAATCAGTCTTTGCATGGTGTGCCTTAAGCACACCGTGCAGAGACTCTGCGATAGGGGTAGTATTACCCCTATCGTAGCAATGTAGCAGTAGCAGGGAGGCTTTTTATATGGGCAGTTCAAATCCTCAGTCGAGGAAGTGGCTGTTGACCATAAATAACCCTGATGATTACGAGCTTGACCATAATGCGGTCAAGAATACTCTGCATCTGTTCAGTCTCGATTATTTTTGCCTTGTGGATGAAATTGCAACCACAGGCACAAAGCATATGCACATTTTCATTTACTCAAAATCGCCGATTCGCTTTTCAACATTGAAGAACAGATTCCCTGTTGCACATATCGACAAGGCTAACGGCAGTGTAATGGAAAATCGTGACTATCTCCGAAAGGAGGGCAAGTGGCAAGGTTCTGATAAGGAACAGACGAATCTTATTGATACTTTTGAAGAGGTTGGTAATGTTCCCAAGCCTGTTGATGAAAATTCTCCCGATATGTCCGCTCTGATTGAAGAAATCGAAAACGGACTTGATACCTACGAAATTATCAAGCTTCACCCGAAATATGCCTTTCGGATAAAAGAGATTGATACACTCAGGCAAACAGTTCTTTCAAATATGTTCCGTGAAAAGAAAAGACAGGTTATCGTTTACTATATTTACGGAAAGTCGGGAACAGGCAAGACAAGGGGGATATATCAAAAACACAGAGCACCCGATATTTGCAGAATTACTGCGTATCGCCGTAGTACAGGGATAAATTTTGACAGCTATCACGGACAATCTGTACTCGTTTTTGAAGAATTTGCGTCACAGATTCCGATAGAAGATATGCTGAATTATCTTGACATTTATCCTCTTATGCTTCCGGCAAGATTCAACGACAAAGTCGCTTGTTATGACACGGTGTATATCACCTCAAATATTTCTCTCGGTGAGCAATACAGCGAGGTTCAGCATTATAAGCCTGAAACATGGAAAGCCTTTCTGCGAAGAATAAACTTTCTTGTTGAATACACCGATGTTAATACATACACGGTTACTGAAATCAATAAGGTCAGGGAGGTAAAAAACGATGATTGACAACAATAATAAGTCGAGTCTTCACAACGGTTGGAATATGCGAATTATCGTAATATATTTCAGCAACGGTTTGAAAAGAATTTTTAGAAAAAACTCGGGCAGAGTTGTTGCGATTATCTATCTTGCATTTTGTTTGATTTTCTGGGAACGTCGCTATTCAATCTGGCAGCCTTACGGTTACTTTCAGAATTTGCAGAAATTTATGACTTCTGTGCTTGTATTTATTTTGATTCCGACAGTAACATTTGCCCTGACTTTTTTAATCGGTATGCCGTTTGGCTCAATCGGTGTCAGCAACAATTTGCACAGAATAGGATTTGTAAATTCCGCAGGAGAAGCACCGTTGCTTTTGTCAAAATCAGTTGATAAAAGTAATAACAGGGTTATGATTCTCAAATTCAAAACCTTTGGCATTCCTCTGTCGGAATGGACTGATAATCAAGACAGAATAGAATCTGCACTCAATATACATATTGATGAGATGCGTGAGGGCGATGATTGCCGTGTCGTGATTATCAGATGTGTTGACGGTGAAAACAGGCTTTCGGATTATATCGAATGGTCGGAAAATTTGCTGAGCGATGAGAATTTTGAAATTGTGCTTGGTGAAGGTTATTCAGGACGGGTGAGTGTAAACATTGCCAAAATTCCGCATATGCTTATCGGTGGTTCAACAGGTTCGGGCAAGAGCGTTTTACTCAAGCTTGTTTTGATGCAATGCGTCAAAAAGGATGCAAAAGTCTATATTGCCGATTTCAAAGGCGGTGTAGACTTTCCGCCGATATGGCATACAAAATGCTCTTTGCTGACTGATGAAAAAACCTTGCATAAGGTGCTTGTCAGCATAACCGATGAATTGCAAAACAGAAAACAAATTCTTCGCACGGCAGGTGTCGCAAATATTGACGAATACAATCGTAGTGCCGAGAAAAAACTTTACAGAATTGTATTTGCGTGTGATGAGATTGCCGAGGTGCTTGATAAAACAGGTCTTTCAAAGCAACAGAAGGATGAAATTTTGAAAATCGAATCCGAACTTTCAATAATAGCAAGGCAGGGCAGAGCCTTTGGAATTCACCTTGTTCTTGCAACACAAAGACCTGATGCCGCAATCCTCAACGGTCAGATACGGAATAACATTGATACGAGAATATGCGGTAGGGCGGATAATGTGTTGTCGCAGATTATTCTTGACAATACGGATGCCTCAGATAAAATTGCAAAATCTTCACAGGGACGGTTTTTGACAAACAGCGGAAAAATCTTTCAGGCTTATTGGTTTGATGAAAATATTTTATAGATTGGAGGTGAATTTATGAGCGAAAGCGAAAAGAAAGGTATTCTCGACAATTACAGTGATGTGCTGACTACGGTTGATCTTATGAGTATTCTCCATACAGGCAGAACATTGACCTATAAAATGCTTAAAGAAGGTACAATCAAATCCGTTAGAGCGGGGCGTAGATATATCATTCCTAAAAAATATCTCGAAGAATTTCTCAATGCCGAAAAAAGTAACGAGAAATAGCCGATAAACACTTGAACAGACTGTCAACGCAGAGTACAATTAGTATGTGCATTGGCAGTCTGTTCTCATTATGAAAGGAGATTATAAATGGGAGTATCAGGCAGCCTTCAGGTAAAGGACGGAAAATATTATGCAGTTCTGAGCCTGAGAACAAACGAACTTACTAAAAAAGGAAAAATCAAATACAGAACAAAATGGATTTCAACAGGTTTTGAAGTCAAAGGGAATAAAAAGCGGGCAAAGGAATTTCTCAATGAAAAGTGCCGTGAGTATTCAAAACGCAATGTGGACTACTGCGATATGTATTTTGCCGATTATATGGTTGAGTGGCTTGATGAAATTGAGCCGGAAATCAGGGCGAATACATACAGAGGCTATTCGGGAAATGTGGGAAACCATATTGTGCCGTACTTTTATCCGAGAAGAATAAAAATTCAGGAATTGAAAGTGAGTGACCTTGAAGATTTTTACAAGTACCTTGTTTTTGAAAAGAGTAAATCTGACGGGAGCGAACCGCTGTCGCCCACAACTATAACGCACATCCACCGCTGCATAAGCAAGGCTTTGAATGATGCGGCACGAAAGGGCATTATAACGGTCAATGTTGCGACACTTGCAAGAAAGCCTCATTCGGTAAAATTCAAAAGCCAGTATTTGAACGAAAGGCAGGTTAATGAGCTTTTGAAGACAGTTAAGGACACCCCGATTGAAGTGCCTGTTACAATCTGCGCCGTATTTGGATTACGCCGTGGAGAGGTGCTTGGCTTGAAGTGGAAAGCCGTTGATATGGAAAACAGGACAATTACAATCAGCGAAACACTTCAACAGCATGTCGGTGGCTCATATACTTCACCGCCAAAGACCGAAAGCAGTTACAGAACACTTCCGATTCCCGACAAGGTATTTCAATATCTGCTTGCTCAAAAAAGAAAGCAGGAGAGTGAAAAGAGGTTGCTCGGCAGCGGCTATATTGACAACGATTATGTGTGTGTATGGCCTGACGGCAAGGTCATCACACCGAATTATCTCACGAAAAATTTTCATCAAATGATTGTTGAGAGTGATTTGCCGAATATCCGACTTCATGACCTCAGACACAGCGTTGCAAGTAATTTGCTTAATATGGGATTTACGGTTGTTCAGGTTCAGGAGTGGCTCGGACACAGCAGTGCCGCAACCACATTGAACTTTTATGCTCATGTTGATAAAACAAGCAAACTGAACATTTCACGCACTCTTGATACAAAGCTGAAAATTGATTTGTAATTCCGTGAATAAATTTTCATTTTTCGGAAAATTTACTGTATTTTTAGAACGGATTTTGCGGTAAAAAAGATGCGAAAATCCTGATGATTACTGATATCTTGTGCCGTTAATTTTCAAGTCGAAAATCACAATTTTTAGAAAATTTTTAGAAAATCCGAAAAAAGTTGCCGACAGAGAAAATTTCTGCAAAAAGAAAAAGTCTCAAAAACGGCTTATCTAAGCCATTTTTGAGACATCATACCTTGGCAGGGGCAGAAGGACTTGAACCCTCGGCACGCGGTTTTGGAGACCGCTGCTCTACCAACTGAGCTATACCCCTATATTAATTTTAACCGATGAAATTACGAAAGTCGGTTTTGCAAACTTACTTACAAATTTCAACGCAAGATAGATTATATCACCGTTCAGTCGATTTGTCAACACATTTTTGTGAAATTTGACATTTTGAGCCGAGCGGTGATTTTTTCAATATCTGCAATACAAGTGTTCAGAACAACTTACTCGGTTTCTCTGATTTCCTGCGGATTTTCGGGGAAGCCTTCAATTTGAAAACGGAGTCCGCAGGTGGGGCATTCAAGGTATGGCTTGCCGTTGTTGAGGTTGTCCTGAATAATCATCATTTCGCTTTCGCAGAATGGGCATAGTTTATTATTTTCGCTGTTCATATTTTTACCTCCGAGTGGATTGTTTTCGATATAACTTAATTATACCTTTAAGCGGTAAAATGTCAACCGAGATATTAAAAATGTATAGGCAAGAGGGTTGGATTTTAACGGCTTTTGTGCAAATTCCGCTTTACAAATTGACGAAAAAAGACTAAACTATATCTATGCTTCTGCGTTGCAGAATATACAATCTCATTCAAGGTGATTATTATGAAAAAAGAAAATATGGCTATGCTGTGTGACTTCTACGAATTTACAATGTCAAACGGCTATTTTAAAAACGGTTTTTATAAAAAGAATGTCTATTTTGATGTGTTCTTCCGCAAAGTTCCCGACAACGGCGGTTTTGCGATTATGGCAGGTCTTGAACAGGCTATTGAATACATCAGGGAACTTCATTTTGAAGACGAGGATATCGAGTATCTAAAGAGCAAGGGTATTTTTGACGAGCAGTTTCTTGAGTATCTCCGCAACTTCAAATTCAGCGGTGATGTTTATGCAATCCCCGAGGGAACTCCGATTTTCCCGAACGAGCCTGTTATGACAATCAAAGCGCCTGCAATTGAAGCTCAGCTTGTTGAAACATTCCTTCTCCTCACAATCAATCATCAGACGCTCATTGCGACAAAGGCTAACAGAATTGTCCGTGCCGCTCAGGGCAGAGCCGTACTTGAATTCGGTTCACGCCGTGCTCAGGGTGCAAATGCCGCAGTTGACGGTGCAAGAGCTGCATATATCGGCGGCTGCAAGGGTACAGCCTGCACACTTACAGACGAGCTTTACGGTGTTCCCGCCGGCGGTACAATGGCTCATTCATGGGTTCAGATGTTCAACAGCGAGTATGACGCTTTTAAAACCTACTGCGAGATGTATCCCGATAATCCTACTCTCCTTGTTGATACATACAACACATTAAAGAGCGGTGTCCCGAATGCCATTAAGGTGTTCAAGGAGGTTCTTCTTCCGCAGAGTAAGACCAAGTGTGCAATCCGCCTTGATTCGGGTGATATTTCGTATCTTTCAAAGAAAGCAAGAAAAATGCTTGATGACGCAGGTCTTACAGAATGTACAATTACTGCGTCAAACGCTCTTGACGAGTACCTTATTCGTGACCTTATGATGCAGGGCGCTCAGGTTGACACATTCGGTGTCGGCGAAAGACTTATCACTTCATCAAGTTCGCCTGTATTCGGCGGTGTTTATAAGCTTGTTGCCGTTGAAAATGACGGCGGTGAAATTGTGCCGAAAATCAAGGTCAGCGAAAATACAACCAAGATTACAAATCCGCACTTCAAAAAGGTTTATCGCTACTTTGACAAGGACAGCGGCAAGGCTATTGCCGATGAGCTTTGCATTTATGATGAGGTTGTTGACGATTCAAAGCCGAGAACAATTTTCGATCCGAATGCGGTTTGGAAAACAAAAATGCTTGATAACTATACCGCAAAGGAACTCCTTGTGCCAATCTTCAAGAACGGCAAGTGCGTGTATGAGTCGCCGTCAATTGAGGAAATTGCAGCCTATTGCCGTGAGCAGATTGACCTTCTCTGGGACGAGGTTAAGCGTTTTGAAAATCCGCATAACTATTATGTTGACCTCTCAAAGAAGCTCTATGACATCAAGGCTCTTTTGCTCAATATCTATGAAAAGTGATTTTGATTGTTTGATTTAAAGATTAAAATTTGAGAAGTAAAATTTACAGTCGGGTAGTTTTCTATCCGGCTGTTTTTATATTAGTTAAATGTAATTATGCAAAAGGTAGATTATGTTTTTTTAAATATTAAACTATCTATACGAATATAAAAAGTCCAAGCGATTGCAATGATACGCTCGGGCATTTTATGTTTTTTAAATATCAAACTATCTATACGAACATAAAAAGTCCAAGCGATTGCAAAGTCACGCTCGGGCATTTTATGTTTTTTTAAATATTAAACTATCTACACGAACATAAAAAAGCCCAAGCGATTGCAAAGTCACGCTGGGGCATAAAATGTTTTTATATATCAAACTGTCTACACGAACTTAAAATTAAAACTCAACACCGATTCTGCCGGTGATACCTCGGTCGTAGGGGTGCTTGATTTTCTTGAACTCGGTCACATAATCGCAGAGGTCAATCATCTTTTGCGACGGGTTGTGACCTGTCATAATGATTTCCATACTTGACGGAGCGTTGGTGATGAACTCAACAACCTCTGACTCGGTCAGCATTTCCGCATTGATTGCGTCAATGATTTCGTCAAATACGACCATATCATACTTTTCGGTCAGGGCAAGTGTGACGCTGCGGTCAAAAATACCCTTGAAAATTTTTGCCGCCTGAGCCTTCTCCTTTTCGTTCATCTGAAATGTGAACTTGAGGTCGGCGGGGCAGAGCGTGAGAGTCACATTCTCGGTGTGGCTGAGAACATGGCGTTCGCCCGAAAATTCCGTCTTTAAAAATTGCACAAACAGCACTTTGAGGTTACTGCCTGCCGCCCTGACGGCAATTCCTATGGCGGCTGTGGTTTTGCCCTTACCGTCACCAAAATACAAATGCTTCATTGTCTGTCATTCCTTTTCATAAAACTGCACAATTGACAAAATGGAATCCCTTATATACAATAATATAGAAAAGACATTTTCGTCTGCCTAATTATAACATAAAATCGGCAAACGGGAGTATGTACAAATTAAACAAAATTAATTAAAAATATTTTAAAAACTTCTATACCGCTTATTTTGCCGAAAAGGTTGAAATAATGCGGTATTTCGTTTATAATAATGCTTGTGTGACTGCACAAGATATGCGATGAAGCGGGAGGTTGCGGCATTAAGCCGGTTTTTCCGTGGAGTATGTCCGATTTTAAACCGGGCGATTAAATTGAAACACAGAGCGATTGAGTGGCAATGGGGTTGCTTTGCCATAACTGCGCTCAAACGCTTTCAGAACTTCCCGGTTAACTGAATAGTTAAACGGGTTTTTTAATGCAGGGTGAGGAAACACCCGGCAGAGTTTCAAAAAAGTTTTGAAAAGCAACGCCCGCCAACTAACATTTTTAAGGAGGCGACGATAATGGCAGTCAAGGAAAAGATTAGAATAAGATTAAAGGGTTATGATCATCAGCTCGTTGATCAGTCTGCAGAGAGAATCGTGGCAACAGCTAAGCGCACAGGCGCAAGAGTTTCAGGTCCCGTTCCGCTCCCGACTGAGAAGCAGGTTGTAACAATTCTCCGTGCTGTTCATAAGTACAAGGACAGCCGTGAGCAGTTTGAAATCAGAACTCACAAGCGTCTTATCGACATCTTAAGACCGTCAAACAAGACAGTCGAGGCTCTTATGAGCTTAGAGCTCCCTGCCGGCGTTGATATCGAGATTAAGTTATAATCGGATACCAACCTACAAGCAGACAGGGTCATGTTGGGAAACCAACCAATAACCTATAAGGAGGATACAATTTATGCAGAAAGCAATCATCGGTAAGAAAATCGGTATGACACAGATTTTCGATGAAAAGGGAATCATGATTCCCGTAACTGTTGTTGAGGCAGGCCCTTGCGTGGTAACAGCCAAGAAAACAGTTGAAAACGACGGCTACGCTTCGGTACAGCTCGGCTACGGCGATGTTAAACCTCACAAGGTAAACAAGCCAATGAAGGGCTTCTTTGATAAGGCCGGTGTAGCACCAAAGAAAACTCTCAAAGAGTTCCGCTTTACAGACACAGACGCTTACAGCATCGGTGATCTCGTTAAAGCAGACGTATTCACCCCCGGCGACAAGATTGACGTAACAGGCAAGAGCAAAGGTAAGGGTACAGCAGGTGTTATTAAGAGATGGAACTTCCACCGTCTTAAGGAATCACACGGTACAGGTCCTTGCGTACGCCACGGCGGTTCAATCGGTGCCTGCTCATCACCTTCAAGAGTTTGGAAGGGTAAGAGAATGGCAGGTCACCTCGGCGCAGAACAGGTAACGGTTCAGAACCTCACAGTTGTTAAGGTTGATGCAGAAAACAACCTCATCGCTGTTAAGGGTGCTATTCCGGGTCCTAACAAGGGAATCGTTGTAATCAAAGATTCCGTAAAGGCTTAAGGAAGGGGGATTATAAATGCCAAATTTAGCAGTAGTAGATATGGAAGGCAAGAGCGTTGGCACAATCGAGCTTGCTGAGTCCGTATTCGGTATCGAACCAAATGCAGCTGTTATGCATCAGATGGTAGTTAACTACCTCGCAGCACAGCGTCAGGGCACACAGTCCGCTCTTACAAGATCAGAGGTTTCAGGCGGCGGTAAAAAGCCGTGGAGACAGAAGGGTACAGGCCGTGCAAGACAGGGTTCAACAAGAGCTCCGCAGTGGACACACGGCGGCGTTGTATTCGCTCCGAAGCCAAGAGATTACAGATTTTCTGTAAACAAGAAGGTAAGAAGACTTGCTATGAAGTCAGCTTTCTCTTCAAAGGTTATGGAGAACGAGCTCATCGTTGTTGATTCAATCAGCATGGACGAGTACAAGACAAAGAAGATTGTTGCAATGCTCAGCGCAATCGGAGCTGAAAAGAAGGCTCTCATTGTTCTTCCTGAGGTTGACAGCAAGGTTATTAAATCAGCTAACAACATCCCCGGTGTTAAGACAGCTCAGGTAAACACTCTTAATGTTTATGACATTTTGAATGCTGACAAGCTTATCATCGTTAAGGATGCAGTAAGCAAGATTGAGGAGGTATATGCATGATAGCTCATGATATTGTAATCCGCCCTGTTATTACTGAAAAAAGTATGCTCGGCGCAGTTAACAAAATTTATACCTTTGAAGTTGCTAAGTCAGCAAACAAGATTGAAATTGCAAAAGCTTGTGAAGAAATCTTCAAGGTTAAGGTTGCTAAGGTAAACACAGTAAGCGTAAGAGGAAAGTTCCGTCGTCAGGGCAGAAACAACGGCGGCTACTCAAAAAGCTGGAAGAAAGCAATCGTAAAACTTACAGAAGACAGCAAGCCTATCGAATTTTTTGAAGGCATGATGTAATACTGACTCAGGTTCAGTATTGAGTCTGAAAACAATAATTCAGGCAGAATGTATGGGAAATGCCATATTCCCGCAAAGCCATCATGAGGAGAGTGAAACCAAATGGCCATTAAAGTATATAAGCCGACCATTAACTCAAGAAGAAATATGTCGGTTACAGATTATTCGGGTCTTTCAAAGGTTGAGCCGGAAAAAAGCTTGCTTGCTCCTTTAAATAAAAAGGCAGGTCGTAACAGCTACGGCAGAATCACCGTTCGTCACAGAGGCGGCGGCAACCGCAAAAAGTACCGTATTATTGACTTCAAGCGTCAGAAATTTGATGTTGAAGGTACAGTTAAAACATTAGAGTACGATCCAAACCGTTCTGCATTCATCGCTCTTGTAGAGTACACAGACGGCGAGAAGGCTTACATTATTGCTCCGGAAGGACTTAAGGTAGGCGACAAGGTAACAGCAGGTGCAAACGCTGATATTAAGCCCGGTAACGCACTTCCGCTTACAGCAATCCCTGTTGGTACATTTATCCACAATGTAGAGCTTTATCCCGGCAGAGGCGCTCAGCTCGCTCGTTCAGCCGGCAACATGGCTCAGCTCATGGCTAAGGAAAACGGTCTTGCACTTTTAAGACTTCCTTCAGGCGAGCTCAGAAACGTTCCTGAAAACTGCATGGCTACAATCGGTCAGGTAGGTAACACCGATCACGAAAATGTTAAGATCGGTAAAGCAGGTCGTAAGAGAAACATGGGTTGGCGTCCTACTGTTCGTGGTTCTGTAATGAACCCTAACGACCATCCGCACGGCGGTGGTGAGGGTAAGTCACCTGTTGGTCGTCCGGGCCCTGTAACCCCATGGGGTAAGCCCGCACTCGGCTACAAGACTCGTAAGAACAACAAGAGCAGCGACAAGCTTATCGTAAGAAGAAGAAACGGTAAGTAAGGCGGAAAGGAGCTAAAACATGAGTAGAAGTACTAAAAAGGGCCCTTATGTTCAGCCTGTACTGCTCAAAAGGGTTATCGAAATGAACGAAGCAGGCGAAAAGAGAATTCTCAAGACTTGGTCAAGAAGTTCAACAATTTTCCCTGAGTTCGTTGGTCACACATTTGCCGTTCATGACGGCAGAAAACATGTTCCTGTATATGTAACCGAAGATATGGTTGGTCACAAGCTCGGCGAGTTTGCTCCGACAAGAACATTCAAGGGTCACGCAGGATCAAAGACAAGCAAATAAGCGGAAGGAGAGTATTGCAGATGGAAGCAAAGGCAAATGCAAAATTTGTTCGTATTTCACCCCGCAAGGTTAATGTTGTTCTTGACCTCGTAAGAGGCAAAGATGTTAAGTATGCGGAAGCTGTTCTTAAGCACACTCCCAAGGCCGCTTGCGAGCCGCTTTTAAAGCTGCTCAATTCAGCTATGGCAAATGCTGAGAACAACCATGACATGGATGTATCCAAGCTTTACATTGCTCAGTGCAATGCAACAGCAGGCCCCATCCTTAAAAGAATTCGTCCGAGAGCACAGGGCAGAGCGTTCAGAATCAACAAGAGAACTTCTCACATTTCCCTCGTACTCAAGGAAAGAGAAGACGACTAAGGGGAGGTTAGATTATGGGTCAGAAAGTTAATCCGCACGGTCTCCGTGTCGGCGTTATTAAAGATTGGGATTCCCGTTGGTTTGCAAACAAGAAGGACTTCGGTGCTACACTCGTTGAGGACTATAACCTCCGTAAGACTCTGAAGGCTCAGCTTTACAACTTCGGTATCTCAAAAATTGAAATTGAGCGTGACGGCAAAAAGGTTAAAATCAGCATCCACTGCGCTAAGCCCGGTCTTGTAATCGGTAAGGGCGGTTCTGAGATTGAAAAGCTCAGAGCACAGTGCGAAAAGATGCTCTCAAAGCCCGTTGCAATCAATATTGTAGAAGTTAAGGCTCCTGAACTTGATGCACAGCTCGTTGCAGAAAGCATCGCTCAGCAGCTTGAAAAGAGAATCTCTTTCCGCCGTGCAATGAAGATGTCAATCGGCAACGCAATGCGTCGCGGCGCTAAGGGTATTAAGATTATGTGTTCAGGCCGTCTTGGCGGTGCTGAAATTGCTCGTTCAGAGCAGTACCATGAAGGTACTATTCCGCTTCAGACACTTCGTGCCGACATCGACTACGGTTTTGCAGAAGCTAACACAACCTACGGTAAGGTAGGCGTTAAGGTTTGGCTTTACAAAGGCGAGGTTCTTAACGAAGTTAAGTCAAGAAAGCCCCGCAGAGAAGGAGGCAGAAAGTAATGTTATTACCTAAGAGAGTTAAATACAGAAGAGTTCACAGAGGTCGTATGACAGGTAAGGCTCTTCGTGGTAACAAGGTTACTTACGGCGATTTCGGTCTTCAGGCTACAGAGCCTGCATGGATCACCTCAAACCAGATTGAGGCTGCCCGTGTCGCTATGACTCGTTACTGCAAAAGATTCGGTAAAGTATGGATCAAAATTTTCCCTGACAAGCCTGTTACAGCAAAGCCTGCTGAAACACGAATGGGTTCAGGTAAAGGTTCACCCGAGTATTGGGTAGCCGTAGTAAAGCCCGGCAGAGTTATGTTTGAACTCGGCGGCGTAGATGAAGCTACTGCAAGAGAGGCTCTTCGCCTTGCTGCAAATAAGCTTCCTATCAAGTGCAAGTTTGTTAAGAAAGAGGAGGGTGAGCAGTAATGAAAGCATCAGAACTCAGAGATATGTCAGTAGAAGAGCTTCAGACAAAGCTCACTGAACTCAAAGAAGAATTATTCAATCTTCGTTTCCAGCTTGCTGTTAATCAGCTCGAAAACTCATCCAGAATCGGTGCTGTTAAAAAGGACATCGCAAGAATTTCAACAGTTCTTCGTCAGATGGAACTTAACGGCGCTGAAGCTTAAGAGAGGAGGACTTAACAGTGAGTGAAAGAAATATGAGAAAAACTGTTGTCGGAAAAGTTGTAAGCGACAAGATGGACAAGACAATTGTCGTTGCAGTTGAAGACAGCGTAAAGCACAAGCTTTACAACAAAATTGTTAAGCGTACAGTTCGTTTCAAGGCACACGACGAAAACAACGAGTGTGGCATTGGCGACCGTGTAAAGATTATGGAGACCCGTCCTCTTTCTAAAGACAAAAGATGGAGACTCGTCGAGATTATTGAGAAAGCTAAATAAGTTTATTTTAGCGGCTTTGAGTAAAGGAGGAATTACACTGTGATTCAGCAGCAAACTATCCTCAAGGTTGCCGACAACACCGGCGCAAAGGAACTTATGTGCATTCGTGTACTCGGCGGTACCAGAAGGAGATATGCCAACATTGGCGATGTAATCGTAGCCTCGGTTAAAAAGGCAGCACCCGGCGGTGTTGTTAAAAAAGGCGACGTTGTAAAGGCTGTAGTTGTTCGTTCTGCAAAGGGCGTCAGAAGAGAAGACGGTACTTATATCCGTTTCGATGAAAATGCAGCTGTTATTATTAAGGAAGATAAGAACCCGAAGGGTACTCGTATCTTCGGACCGGTAGCAAGAGAGCTTCGTGATAAAGATTATATGAAGATTCTTTCTCTCGCTCCCGAAGTACTTTAATTGGAGGTGTCACAATGAGTAAAGTTCATGTTAAAACAGGCGACACCGTTATCGTATTAAGCGGTAAGGACAAGGGCAAGACAGGTCAGGTTATGGCTGTAAGCCCTAAAGAAGGCAAAGTTATCGTAGAAAAGGTAAACATGGTTTCAAAGCATGTTAAGCCCAAGAAGATGGGCGAGCAGGGCGGTATCATTAAGGCTGAGGGTGCTATGTACGCATCTAAGGTTCAGATCGTTTGCCCAAGATGCAAAAAGCCTACAAGAGTTGCTCATAAGTTCTATGAGGATGGCTCTAAGGGCAGAGTTTGCGCTAAATGCGGCGAAGCACTTTAAGGAGGAAATAAGATATGGCAAGACTTAAAGAATACTATTCAAAAGAAGTTGCACCTGCTCTTATGTCAAAGTTCTCCTACAAGAGCACAATGCAGATTCCTAAGCTTGATAAAATCGTTATCAATGTAGGCGCAGGCGAAGCAAAAGATAACTCAAAAGTAATTGACGCTATCTGCACAGACCTTTCTGCTATTACAGGTCAGAAGCCTCTCATCTGTAGGGCAAGAAAGTCAGTTGCTAACTTCAAACTCAGAGAAGGTATGGCAATCGGCTGTAAGGTTACATTAAGAGGCGAGAGAATGTATGAATTCCTCGACAGATTCTTCAATGTAGCACTTCCCCGTGTTCGTGACTTCAGAGGTATCAACCCTGATTCATTTGACGGCCGTGGTAACTACAACATGGGCCTCAAAGAACAGCTCATCTTCCCCGAGATTGACTATGACAAGATCGACAAGGTTCGTGGTATGGACATTTGTTTCGTAACCACTGCAACAACAGACGAAGAAGCTCGCGAGCTCTTAAAGCTTATGGGCGCACCGTTTTCAAAGTAAGGAGGGATTGTTGTGGCTAAAACTTCAATGAAAGTAAAGCAGCAGAGAAAGCAGAAATTCTCTACAAGAGAGTACACAAGATGTAACATCTGTGGTAGACCACACGCCTACCTCCGTAAGTATGGCATTTGTCGTATTTGCTTCCGTGAACTCGCTTACAAGGGCGAAATTCCGGGTGTAAAGAAAGCAAGCTGGTAAGCAAGGGAGGTAAAGCATAATGCAGATTACAGATACAATTGCTGATTTACTTACAAGAATCCGTAACGCAAATTCAGCAAAGCATGATTCTGTTGAAATTCCCGCTTCAAACCTCAAGAAGTCAATTTGTCAGATTCTTGTTGACGAGGGTTATGTAAAGAATTTCACAGTTATTGAAGACGGCAAGCAGGGCGTTATTAAGGTAACACTCAAGTATACAGACGGCAAGACTCCTGTTATCACAGGTCTTCGCCGTGTATCAAAGCCCGGTCTTAGAATTTACAGTAATGCAGAAGATATGCCAAAGGTAATGAAGGGTCTTGGTATCGCCATCATTTCAACCTCAAAGGGTGTTATGACAGACCGTGAGGCAAGAAAGCAGCACATCGGCGGCGAGGTTCTCGCTTACATTTGGTAAGAGGAGGTGCGATAAATGTCTCGAATTGGAAGAAAACCTATAAATATTCCCGCCGGCGTTACAGCTACAATTGACAACGGCGTTATCACAGTTAAAGGTCCAAAGGGTTCACTTGATTTCAAGTTCAATCCTGCTATGACTGTTGAAATCAAAGGCGATGTAATCGAGGTTACTCGTCCAAACGACGCAAAAGAAAACCGTTCACTTCACGGTCTTACAAGAACACTTATCCACAATATGATTATAGGTGTTACAGAGGGTTATTCAAAGACTCTCGAAGTAAACGGCGTTGGTTACCGTGTTCAGAAGCAGGGTAACAAGTGCGTTATGAACCTTGGTTATTCACACCAGGTTATCGTTGAGGATACAGAGGACATCAAAATTGAAGTTCCCGATCCTAACAAAATCATCATCACCGGCATTGATAAGCAAAAGGTTGGTCAGTTTGCTGCCGAAGTTAGAGAAAAGCGTCCACCGGAGCCATATAAGGGCAAGGGTATTAAGTACGCTGATGAAGTTATCCGCCGCAAGGAAGGCAAGGCCGGTAAGGGCAAATAATTAAGGAGTGAATAACAAATGGTAAGCAGACCAGATACAAAAAAGGCACGCGCAAAACGCCATAAGAGAGTCCGCAGCAAGATCAGCGGTACAGCTTCTTGTCCTCGTCTTTGCGTATTCCGCTCCACAAGCAACATCTATGCTCAGATTATTGACGATGTAGCAGGTGTTACACTTGCTCAGGCTTCAAGCCTTGATAAGGAAATCACAGGCAATGGCGGAAACAAAGAGGCAGCTAAGGCTGTTGGCAAGCTCGTTGCTGAGCGTGCAAAAGAAAAGAATATCGTTGATGTTGTATTCGACAGAGGCGGTAACATATATCACGGCCGTGTTAAGGAATTGGCCGAAGGCGCCCGTGAGGGCGGCCTCAATTTCTAAGGATTGGAGGAATAACTTTGGCTAAAACAGTAGAAGTAACAGGCGAATTAAAAGAAAGAGTAGTTACTATTAACCGTGTTTCTAAAACAGTTAAGGGCGGTCGTATTTTCAAGTTTGCAGCTCTCGTAGTTGTAGGCGACGGTAACGGAACAGTTGGTTTCGGTATCGGTAAAGCAGGCGAAGTACCTGACGCTATCCGCAAGGGTATTGAGGACGCTAAGAAGAACCTCATGAAGGTTTCACTCAGAGGCACAACAATCCCTCACGAAGTAATCGGTGAGTTCGGTGCAGGCAGAGTTCTTATGAAGCCCGCTGCTCCCGGTACAGGTGTTATCGCAG
>CAJMRT010000025.1 GCA_905215855.1 uncultured bacterium | reverse complement strand
TAAAAGAAGAAGACTAAAAGAAAAATACTAAGAGAACAATACTAAGTGAAAAAAGAAATCAGTTCAGCCGATTTGACTAAACTGACTTTTTGTTATTCATTTTTTTGTTTTGTCTGAAAAAAGTTTATCCCTCAAAATCCCATTCGGGAACATAACTTTCGTCTGCGGAAGAAAGCTCCTGCGTAAAGCCGTCAATTCCCAGTCGCATCATTTCAAGCTTTACCTTGTCATATTCTCTGCGTGTGATTTTACGGTTAATTCGTGAAAACTCTTTGTCGCTGACCTTGCCCATAGGAATGTACTGACACATAAGACTTAACAAAACCTGATCGCCGAATCTGCGTTTTACGATATCAAGCACTTCAAGACTGTTCTTTGTGTGGGCAGGCAAAATAAGATGCCTTACGATAACGCCTTTTTTCATAATGCCGTCATCGTCAAATTGTGGCAGACCCACCTGAAAAGTCATTTCGTGAATTGCGGCAATCGCCGTGTTGACATAATTCGGTGCGGAAGAATATTTCACCGCAAGAAAATCGTCTGCATATTTAAAGTCGGGAAGATAGATGTCAACAAGTCCGTCAAGCATATTGAGTGTTTTCGGACTTGTGTAGCCGCTGCAGTTATATACAATCGGAATTCTCGGTTTGTAAATTTCAAGACTTTTAACAACAGCGTGTGCAAAATGGTCAGCCGTTACAAGGTTGATGTTATGCACTCCCTTGTCCTCAAGTTCCTTATAGCACTCCGCAAGTCTTTCGGGAGTGATTGTTCTTCCGCCGTCCTCGTTTGAAATTTCGTAGTTCTGGCAGTACACGCATCTCATTGTACAGCCCGAAAAGAAAACAGTTCCGCTGCCCTTTGTGCCGCTTATGCACGGTTCTTCGCCATAGTGCGGAGCAACTCTTGCAACAACGGGCAGTTCTCCCATTTTACAAAATCCGTTTCCGCTGTGTGCAGTACGAACCGCACCGCATTTTCTCGGGCATAAATTGCAAATCATGATATCACCTTATTGTCTGTATATAATGTCTGATAGAACATTAAACACTATTGTACCACGATTATGACAAAAGTTAAAGTCTTTGCAAATTAAAGTGTGAAATCAGTAAGATAATCTTCGATAATGTCGTCAAGCTGGCATAGTTCAAGCTCAAGTTCGTTGCACATTTCGACAAGTTCAGTCATTTCACGAAAGTTTTCGCTGATTCCCGACACGGATTTTATAAGCTTTTTGCCGCAAAATGCGCTTATCCCAAAGGTGTTAAACCCGTCTTCGGGTGTATGATTCAATTTGTAGGTTATCATTTTTTCCCTCCGGATGATAACCGGCCACAAGATAATAATACTATTATATTGCGATATTGTCAATATTATTACAAAAATATTGGTAATTTGTAAACAAACGGTGATGTATCAGTAATAAATTGTACATAATGACAAATGAATGTAAACCGCAGTTAAAGAATTATATAACAATAAAAACTTTAGTTCGATAAAATCTTAATAATATGTAATAAAATATTACATATGGTATATAATTTCAGTGCAGTCAGATTTTTCCGTCAAACGGCAAATAACATATCGGCGACAGTTGACTGCTGAAATATTGCAATAATAGTTAATTGTTGTTTTATGTTAATCTTTATTTGTGCATAATGTATAAAAAGCGTTCTCAAAGTTTGGCCTGAAGATGTTTTTTAGTTCTCAATAGGAAAAATACGGCATTTATAAATGTTAAAATATACTTATCGTACAGTACTTTGTGCGAAATAATATTTAGGAGTGAAAATATGAGATTACGCAAACCGTTATCGATTCTTCTTTCTCTGTCCATGATTGCAGGTATGTCGGCTTTTGCCTCAAATGCGGCAGTAACAAGCAATGAATCGGTTTCAGCAAGCAATTATTACAATGCAAACTATCTTGAAAGCTATGCAAGCAAAGCGTATAACGAATCGGGACTCGGTTCAGTGTACAGCAAAACCTCCACAACATGGAAAACCTGGTCACCTGATGCGTCATCCGTAAAGCTCAAGCTCTACACAACAGGTTCTGACAACGAGGCGGGCGCTTCGGCAATCGGCACCTATGATATGAAAAAAGACAGCTCAACAGGTGTTTGGTCACTTAATCTGAGCGGTGATTACAAAAACAAATATTACACATATCTTGTAACAGTAAACGGCACAACCAAGGAAACACAGGATGTTTACTCACAGGCTGTCGGTGTAAACGGCAACCGTACAATGGTTGTTGACCTTGACTCAACCGATCCGAGCGGTTGGTCGGACGATAAGCATGTTCTCTTTAACAGCGCATCCGAGGCGGCTGTATGGGAAGTTCATGTGCGAGATTTTTCAGTTTCCAAAAACTCGGGTGTGAGTGAGGATAACAAGGGTAAGTATCTTGCATTTGCCGAGGGCGGCACAACTCTTAATTCAGACACAAGTTCATCAGCCGTTTCAACAGGCATTGACTACCTTGTTGAGCAGGGTATTAACTGCGTTCAGCTTATGCCTGTTTACGATTTCGGTTCGGTAAAGGAAGATGTTGCAAGTTCTTCTTCAAACCGTAACTGGGGTTATGACCCGGTGAACTATAACGCTCCCGAGGGTTCATATTCAACAAATCCATATGACGGCAATACAAGGATTACAGAGTTCAAGCAGATGATTCAGGCTCTTCATGACAGAGGAATTTCCGTTGTAATGGATGTTGTTTACAACCATACATATTCTACGGATTCATGCTTTAACAGAACTGTTCCCGGCTATTATTACAGAATGAATTCATCATCCTCATATTCAAACGGTTCAGGCTGCGGTAGCGAAACTGCGTCAGATAAGCTGATGTACAGAAAGTATATGATTGAATCCGTAAAGTATTGGGCGGAGGAATATCACATTGACGGCTTCCGTTTTGACCTTATGGGTATTCACGATATCACAACAATGAACGATATCCGTTCCGCTCTTGACGGACTTTATTCAGACGGTTCGGGTAAAAAGATTCTCATGTACGGTGAACCGTGGACAGGCGGTAGTGTTGCAATTTCCGACGGTTGTTCGCAGTCAAAGGCAGGTTCGCTCAATTCAAGAGTAGGTATGTTCTGCGACAGCTACCGTGACGCAATCAAGGGAAGCACAGACGGTTCCGATAAGGGATTTGTTCAGGGCAATACCGATAAAACCGGAACGGTTGCAAACGGTGTGACGGGCAAGGGCTTTTCGGCTCAGGCTCCTTCACAGACAATTGCTTATGCCGACGCTCACGATAACCTTATCCTCTGGGATAAAATTGTAAAGAGTAACGGCTCATCAAGCTGGAATTCAACATCTTCATCGCTCAAGGGTCAGGTTAAGAAAGTAATGGGACTTCTCCTTACTTCACAGGGTATCCCGTTTATGACGGCAGGCTCGGAATTTTGCCGTACAAAACAGGGTGATACAAACAGTTACAAATCAAGCGATGCAATAAATGAGATTGATTGGTCAAGAGTAAAGACATACTCGGATGTTGCCGCTTATTACAAGGGACTTCTTGAAATCAGAGAAAACTATTCTCCGATGAAGAGTTCAACATTCAACACTCCTTCATTCCAGTCAAAATACGGCGATGTTGTTGCTTACACATATTCAAACAACAAGTCAAATGAGTGGGGCAAGGTTTGTGTTCTTGTAAACGCAAGTTCAACAAATGATTGGCCGATTACACTTGACGGCAGCGGCTGGACAGTAGTTGCAGACGGTACGACGGCAGGTCTTAAAAGTCTTGGCACAGTTTCGGGCAACACATATACAGTTCCCGCAAACAGCGCCTGCGTACTGGTTCAGAGTTCAACTTTTGACAATCTTAAGGTTAGTGAAAAAACATTCGGTACGGTAACAATCAAACATATTGACGACAGCGGCAAGGTGCTTAAAACATCAACAGCTAAGTATGCTGACGGTACAACATACCGTGCTTATCCCGATACGACTATCCTTTATGATTACAGCCTCAAGGATACTCAGGGTGCGACCTCAGGCAAGGTTACAGGCGGTAAAAACTACAATGTAACATTTGTTTACAGCTCCAGCGGTATTCGTTCAGGCTATGTTACGGTAAATTATGTTGACGAAAACGGTGAATCAATTAAGGATACCGTTTCAACAAAGTACCGTGAAGGCGACAGCTACAGCGTTCCGTTCACATCAATTCAGGGCTATCAGCTCGACACGGACAAGTACCCAGCCGATACAACAGGTACATTTAACGGTACGAACACAACCATTAACTTTGTTTATAAGGCACTTGACAGCACAAGTTCGGTTGTTCACTACTATAACTCAAACAACTGGTCAAATGTTCGTTGCTATGCTTACACAGACGGCGGCGAAGAGCCTAACGGCAAGTGGAACAACGCAACTGTTATGACAAGCGAGGGCAACGGATGGCTCAAATGCACAATTCCTGCATCAAGCTCATATGTAATGTTCCACACAGACTCACAGCAGGAGCCGGGTGCAAACGAGACAGGCTACCTTGTTTCGGGCGAGGCATGGGTTCAGAATAAGAAACTCAGCTTTAGCAGCAAGGTTATCACAAGCCATATTGACGCCGCAACAGGTGAAAAGATTGCCGATGATGAAATTTTAATTCAGTCAAAGGTTTCTTCAGATGATACATACAAAACTTCTCCGCTTTCGGGCAGAACAGATGTTATTGCTCCCATAAATGCATCGGGCAGCCTCTCATCGGGCATTATCAATGTTGTTTATCTTTACACTTCATCGGAGCGTCCTTCAACCGC
This sequence comes from uncultured bacterium, assembly GCA_905215855.1. Classification (GTDB taxonomy): domain Bacteria; phylum Bacillota; class Clostridia; order Oscillospirales; family Acutalibacteraceae; genus Ruminococcoides. Next base: position 25,413 of record CAJMRT010000025.1, on the reverse strand, counting down.
TCCTTCAACGGTAACTCCTACCACAGCCCCTGTTACACAGCCGATGGAAAAAATCCTTATCGGTGATGCTGATCTCAACGGTACAATTGATATAATTGACGCAACAGCGGTTCAGAAGTACATTGTGAAGCTCATAACACTCTCAGACAAGGCTCTTATCGCAGCCGCAAGATGTGACGCTGACGGCGAGAATGATATCATAAGCGTTAAGGATGCAACATACATTCAGATGTATGCCGCAAAGCTTGACGGTCACGCAAATGTCGGCACTTACTATGAGCCGGAAGTTACTCCGACAACCGCCCCCGTTACCGAGCCTGCAACAGAAGAGCCGACAGTTGCCCCGACAACCGTTCCTGCAACAACAGCTCCTGTTACAGAGCCTACAACCACTCCGTCATCAACCTTCACAGTTAAGTTTACGGATTCACTCAACTGGGACGGCACAATCTACTGCTACTCATGGGCTGAAGACGGTACATCCACAAAATCATGGCCGGGTGTTGCGATGACATATCTCAACACAAACGACTATGGTCAGAAGGTTTACTCGATTGAAGTTCCGAATACTGTAGATTACATTATTTTCACAAACGGTTCGAGTCAGACCATTGATATCGGTTTTGACGGCACTTCGCTCAATTATTATACAAAGTCGCAGTATGACTCACAGGGTCATGCTTATGTCGGCACATGGTAATCATTTTTTGAAAAAGTGTAAATAAGTAAAAAGATAAGTCGGCAAGACAGTACGCAAATTAAACTGTCCTGCCGACTTTTTTTGGTTTGAAATAGGGGCACTCATCGGACGCCCAAAAGTAACGGTACAATATTTGTAATTCCACTTGATTTATAAATACAACAATGTCATTGTTAAACTGTAGGGGCGAACCGTGTTATCCTGCCTGAAACATAATCGCAATGCTGTCAATATAAAAAGAGAGCGTAAAATCACGCTCTCTAAAATCGTTATAACTTTTTATATAATCGTTCCGCCGCCTACTACATATTCGCCGTCATAGAGAACAACTGCCTGACCTTTTGAGATTGCTCTCTGCGGTTCGTCAAAGACGATGTGCAGGGTGTTGTCGTCAATCTGTTCAACAATTGCATCTTTTTCAGGCTGACTGTAACGAACTCTCGCCTTAACCTTAATCGGCTTGTCGATTTTGTCACAGGTGATGAGGTTTATGTCCGTTGCATAAAGCTCCTTTGAGAAAAGCTCGTTGTTATCGCAGAGAATAACCTCGTTGGTGTCAAGATTCTTTTCTTTAACATACATAGGGTGGGGGAGTGCAAGTCCAAGACCTTTTCGCTGACCTACGGTGTAACGGATAATTCCCTTGTGTTCACCGAGAATATGACCTTTGGTATCGACAAAATTACCGTTAGGATAAGTTCTGCCCGTGTACTGTTCAATGAATTTTGCATAGTCCCCGTCGGGAACAAAGCAAATGTCCTGACTGTCGTGCTTTCGTGCGTTTATCAAACCGAGCTCATTCGCAATTTCACGCACCTTTTCCTTTGTATATGTGCCAAGCGGAAGAAGTGTTTTTGCAAGCTGTCTTTGTGTAAGGCAGTACAGCACATAGCTTTGGTCTTTTGTGCTGTCAACCGATTTTTTCAGCAAATAGCGGTCAGCACCCTTGTCATATTCAATTGTTGAATAATGACCTGTAACAACGCAGTCAAAGTCAAGCTCTTCTGCACGGCGAATGAGCTTTTCAAATTTGATAAAGCGGTTGCAGTCAATGCACGGATTCGGTGTTGTACCGTTTTCATAGGCTCTGATAAAGCGGTCGATTACATTTTCCTTAAAGCTGTCCTTAAAGTTATAGACATAGTAGGGAATGCCGAGCTTGAGGCAAACTCTCCTTGCATCATCAATGTCATCAAGAGAACAACAGGTTTTTTCTCGCTTTTCACCGATATCTTCGTTATCAAAGAGCTTGAGGGTAATGCCCGTTGCGTCATATCCCATATCCTTGGTAAGAAATGCGGCAACCGAGCTGTCAACTCCTCCGCTCATTGCAATCAATGCTTTGTTAGTCATTTATTCCTCCCGAACAGATTTGCGTTCATAAGTAATTTATCAGCCGAGTCTGATCATTTCGTCAATGCACTTTCTTGCGTCTGTGATTGTTTGATCGTCAAGCTTGATTTCCTCTCCGCCGTTGCCGTTGAGGCAATTGTAAACATCAACAAGTGTTGTTGATTTCATATTCGGGCAGATGAGTTTTAATGTAAGACCGTAGAAATTCTTGTCCGGACATTCATACTGCAAATGTTCGGCAATGCTGATTTCTGTACCGATGATAAATTCCTTTGCGTCAGATTCTTTTGCATAATTCATTATACCCGATGTTGAGCCTACATAGTCAGCCATAGCAACAACTTCGGGAGTACATTCGGGATGAACAAGAACGAGAGCGTTCGGGTGAAGCTCCTTAGCCTTCTTAACATCCTCAACATTTACGCAAGCGTGAATTGGACAACCGCCGTTGAGAAGCTTGATGTTCTTGTCGGGACACTGCTTTGCAACATAATCGCCGAGGTTGCAGTCGGGGATAAAGAGGATATTTTTACTGTCAAGATTGTTTACTATTTTAACAGCCGATGAACTTGTTACGCACACATCACAAATTGTTTTAAGTTCTGCCGTAGTGTTGATGTATGCAACAACTGTGTAATCGGGATACATTTTTTTAACCTGAGAAATAAGCTGCTTGTCCATCTGGTCAGCCATACTGCAGCCTGCAACAGGCTGTGCAAGGTAAACAGTTTTTTCAGGTGAAAGAATTTTGCAGGTTTCAGCCATAAATCTTACACCGCACATAAGAATGTTCTTGTTTTCGGCTTTGCTTGCATCAACACTCAGCTTGTAGCTGTCGCCTGTGTAATCTGCAATTTCAAGAATTTCATGCGCCTGATAGCTGTGGGCAAGAATACAGACATCTTTTTCCTTTTTCAGCTTGAGAATCTGTTCCTGTATTGATGAAATATTCATAATAGCTTTCCTTTCAAGGTAATTAAAATTACTCCCCCTTATTATACATTTTCAGCAGTTTATATGCAATAGCTTTCGGTGTAAAAAAGCTGTATTTTTTGCGTTTTTAACAAGAAACAGCCCATATTTTTGGTTGTATTTAAAAAATATTTTTGTTCCTTTAGACTTTACACATAAATGAAAATGTGCTATAATTAAGTATAAATTTTGAATAGTATCATATTCCAAAGTTAGAATGGGTTAAATTAGGAGGATTATGTGATGAAAAAGACAATTGCTGTGTTATTTGCAGTTATGATGATGTTATTGTCGACAGTTCCCGCATTTGCTGCCGTAAGTCCGGAACCGAGTACATTCAAATATAAGGTTGAAGTTATTCCGACAGAGGGCGGTGACGGTGATTATAAGTTCACAACAGGTATTGACAAAAACGGCGAACAGCATGTTTACATTGAGCCGCTTCCTTATGACGGTTATGTTTTTGATCACTGGGAAATTTCGGGCGGTCCTTTCAGAACCGACAGCAAGTATACAGATCCTAATATGAATATTATTATTTCAGGTGACATTGTTTGTACTCCTTATTACCGTAAGGCAAGCAGTGGCGGCACAACAGGTCCTGTTGCTACAGCTACGGCAAAGAAAGATGATTCAACAACTTCACCAAAGACAGGCGCAAGCGATGTTGTTCCGTATGTTGTTCTTGTTCTTTCACTTGCGGCTTGCAGTGCAGCTGTATTCAAGCTTGTAAAGAGCAAGTAATTCCAATTGTATTAAAAAATCAGGAGGCTTCTCAAAAGGAAGCCTCTTTTTTTAATTAAACAGCCGAACGTAAACAGTCGATTGCTTGTTTCGCAGCGATAATATATGTTTAAAATTGTAATAAAATTATACGAAACAGTGATGATTGATTGACTTTTTGACATTATAATGATAGAATATAGTCGATTGGGAGTTTTTGATATGAGCAGAAAAAGAAACAAATTCCTTATAGCTTTGATTATAGTGCTTGTGGCTGCAATTATTGGCTCACTTGCCTACATAGTCATAAAAAATCTTAATGAAAATAATGAGAGAAAAAGTCTTGAAAATGTTGCAAGTTCGTATGCTTCAAACATAGAAAACGGAACAACATCCGTAACTGTGCCTGCAACAGAAATGACTTCACCGTCAATCAATGTTACAAAGGCGGATAACCCGATTGACTTTGCTTCATTGCAAAAGCAGAACAGCGATATTTATTCTTGGATTTACATTCCGAACACAAATATCAATTATCCTGTTTTGCAAAGCCGTCTTGATGATAACTTGTATCTTGACCACGACATTTATAAAAATTACAGCTTTTCGGGCAGTATTTATTCTCAGATATGCAACAAGCGTGATTATTCCGACAGAGTAACCATTCTGTACGGCCACAATATGGCGAACGGTTCAATGTTTGCAACACTTCACCGCTTTTATGACACTGACTTTTTTAACAAGAATAAGTATATTTATGTCTATACACCTGACAGAAAGCTAACCTACGAAATTGTGTCGGCATTTGAATATGATGACCGCCACATTATGAATTCGTTTGATTTTTCAAACGATAATGTTTTTTCGGATTATCTTGATATGATAGAAAATCCACATTCTGTTTCTGTAAACAAAAGAAATATGAAGCTTACTACTGATGATAAAATCCTTGTATTAAGCACATGTTTGAACAGCGGTGACGGAAGGTATCTTGTGCAGGGAGTGCTTAAAAAGGATGAACCCACAAAATGAAAGTTCAACTGAATCAACAACTGAAAATATAAACAGCACAAAACTTGATCCAAACACACCGGAGATTCTTGAATCGGAAAGAGGCAAGGACAGCAAGGAGCATGTAAGTGACCCGTCAAAACTTGATGTTGACGGCTATATTTTCAGGGACAGTAAACTAAAAAAGAAGAAAAAAGAAAAAGTATATACAGATGTTTACGGCATTGATGATGATAGCATTGTCGTGAAGAGCAACACAACCAACCATTATAAAAAGCATAAATCGAAAAAGCATCACCATCATTCAAAACACAGAAAGATGAAAACATGGAAAAAGGTGCTTTTGTCAATCGGTTGCACATTGCTCGGACTCATTATTATTGCGGTCGGAACGGTGGCATATTTGATTTATCAGGGTGGAAACGAATTATTTAACTCGGATATTCATGTGTCGGCACCGCAGGGCATTGAAACCGAGGAAAACGGTAAGTATGTTATTTACAACGGCGAAACCTATAAGTTCAACGATAAGGTGACAAATATTCTTTGTATGGGTGTTGATAAGCGTGACCTTGATCAAGATAACAACAGCAAGGTTAAAGCAAGCGGCGGTCAAGCCGATGTGCTTATGCTCGTGTCAATTGACACCTCAAACGGCAAAATCACTCTTTTCAACATTTCCAGAGATACGATGATTGATGTCACAATGTACTCGGCAGGCGGTGCGTATGCAGGTACGGAAAATCAGCAGATTTGTCTTTCCTACGCATACGGTGACGGTAAGGAATCAAGCTGTGAAAACACGGTAAATTCGGTTCAGAGGTTGTTCTACAACATTCCAATTAACACCTATTTTTCACTCGATCTCGACGGTATTGCCGCTCTCAATGACAGCGTTGGCGGAGTTGATGTTGTGTCACCCGAAACGATAGGCGATTTTGTTGAGGGTCAGAGTTATCACCTTGTAGGGCAGCAGGCTGAAAGCTTTGTACGAACTCGTGACACAAACAAGACCGATTCAAACAATATGCGTATGCAAAGACAGAAGGTTTACATTCAGTCTTTTATGAATACGGTTCTTCAGCAGACAAAGAAAGATTTGACAACACCGCTTGACTTGTTCAACGCATCTGCACCGTATTCTTGCACAAACCTCAATCCGTCAAAGGTTACTTACCTTGCTCAGCAGGCTGTGCTTGGCGGTATGAGCGGAATTGATATGATGTCTGTTCCCGGTCAGGTTGCAATGGGTTCAAAGTACGCAGAATTCAATGTCAGCGAGGCAGAATTCTATCAGCTGTTTTTGAGTATTTATTATACGAAAATAGAATAATAATCAAACAAATAAAACGCATCAGATTCCAATAAGGTTCTGATGCGTTTTTTTGTTTTATGTGCAATGCGGTTATTGTATTGTAGCGGCGAACCGTGTTCGCCAATCAATTCGTGTGCAAACACGAATTGAACCAACATACATTTGGTTTTAATACAATTGTTAAATGAACACCCGTTAAGTAAGGAAAAAGAAATTTGGATAGGTTTAATTTTATAAAAGTCGCAAAGTTGTTGTTATCCAGTAGGGGCGAACCGTGTTCGCCCGATTTGATGGAATACTATGTTCGTATATATGTGTGTTGATATATTGAAAACCGTGTATTCAAATTTGAACGCAATACATTATTTTCATCACATCAAAACATATTTATTGAACAAAAAAGATTCATCAAGGCGGGCGTCCAATGAACGCCCCTACGGTACAGCTTGTACAGAAAACCGCAATGTTACGCTCGGGTATAATATGTTTTGTATTTAAACAAACTGTCTTCACGAACAGGGTGCAGCGACACGCTGCCGGCGGCTCGCCGTCACAGTAAAACAGACAGCCGATAATTGGCTGTCTGCGTTTTGCTTTATATTTAGTTTGATGCGGAAGTTGTTGCTTTTGATGAGGTGTTGCCTGTGAACAAATCCTCGAAAACAAAAGTTGCAAACTTCTTTCTCTGCTCGCTAAGGTCTGAAATCTTAATCGTTGATGTGATTTTACCGTCCCATGTTTCTGTTTTATCATCGTAGTACCAAAGTCCTTCTTCAGGAACATAATACTGCTTTACATCATAGGAAAGATATGTGAGAGCGTGAGAAACAAGTGCTGTGATTTCGTCCTTCTTGAGGTTTGTTGTTACAAGAGGACCAACCGAGCTTACAATTGAAACAATCTGACCGAGGTCTGCACTCTTCATACTTGTGAACAGAGTTTCAAGAAGCTTTCTCTGCCTTGAAGTTCTGTCCCAATCGTCACCGTCAAGACCGATTTCGTTGCCGTCCTCGCCCTTTGTAAGACCTCTGTTTCGAGCATACCAAAGAGCCTCCTGACCGTTGAGATGAACAGTACCGGCGGGGTCCGTGATAGTTGTTCTTGTGTCAGCCTGTTTATTCTTGTACATCTGATAGTTGATGTAGTCGATTTCGTCCTGAGTAACTTCCATATCAATACCGCCGAGGGTGTCGATAATCTTTTTAAAACTGTCAAAGTCAACAACCGCATAACGGTCAACCTTGATGCCGAAGTTCGCCTCAATTGTCTGAATTGAAAGCTTTGCTCCGCCGTAGTTATAAGAAGCGTTGAGCTTGTCATATCCGTAACCGGGGATATAAACAAAGGTGTCACGCTGGAATGATGTCAGCTTAAGCTTTTTGTGGTTATTATCAATGGTCATCATAATCATTGTATCACTTCTGCCGTGTTCATCACCGTGTGAGTTATCCTCACCGAAGAGCATAACATTAAGCTCTTTTGAGTTCTGCAGAAGTTCACCCTCTGAAAGCGAAAGATTTGTTTTGTCGCCCTCAAGCGGTGCAACCGATGCGTTGGTAGCTGATGTGTTGCCGGTGTTTATGTCATCAAGATCCTTGAAGTTGAGAGTGTCAAGGAACGAATAGTAGTAAAGCATTCCGCCGCCGCCAAGCAGGAAGATTATTGAAAAAACAAGGCAAAGAATTCTTTTGAGTCTGCCTTTTTTGTTGTATAATTTTTTGACCTGCTTATTTGAGCTTATGTCAACAAAATTGCTTTTCTGACTGTTTTTTTCGTAATTTGGCATATTACTCCTCCAATCGGGTAAAAAGCACACAATACATAAGTATAGTTTATTATACCATATGAGAATTTCTTTTAATGCTAAATTAGAATTAAAGTCTGTCTTTTAGTGAAATTTCTGTCGGAATAACGCTAAAAATTTTGTCAGTTTATATCAATCCTGTTCATCAAGCGACAAATAAAAGGACGGCAGAAACTCTTTTTCAAACACTTCGTTTTCAGGCATATTCATATTGTGAATTGAGTTTTCGGTTGCCTCTTTTGCTTTTGAAAACTCGCTGTTGCCCATTTTTATCTCTTCAATGCACTTGATGAGTGCCGAAAACTTGTCCGCCGCTTTTACGAACTTTTTGAGTTCACCGTCACCTGTTCCGTCCATTTTGATGATTTCATCCATATCGTCCTTAAAATCATCGGGGAGCATTGACACGAGTTTGTCGCCCGCATTCGCTTCAATTTCTTTGTAGGCATTTTTGATTTCGGGATTAAAGTATTTTACGGGAGTCGGCATATCGCCTGTTATAATTTCGGTTGCATCGTGAAAAAGCGCAAGCAGTGCGGCTCTTTCGGCATTAAGACTGCCTCCGAAACGCTTGTTGTGAATCAAAACAAGGCAATGTGCAATCATTGCAACATCAAGACTGTGCTCGCTGAGGTTCTCGTATCTTGTATTGTTCATCAGTCCCCAGCGGTTAATATATCTCATTCGTGAAATCATTGCGTAAAAATGTGAAATATTCATCTGTAGTTTCTCCTGTTTTTTGCTAAAAATTAGTGCAATTTGTATTGTGCTATGTTATAATGTAATATGAGTGTGAGTATCCTCTGCTCCTTGTAAGCAAAGCAGAGCGTTGCTCCGATTTAAATCTATTATGCAGGTGTCTTTTGAATAAATGACGGTGAAAGACATTTATATTACTGATTATACTATTCATAATTTAAAAGTAAAGAAATTATCGAAAAAACAAGATTTTTTCCGACTTTTTGCTCCGTGGAGGATTTTATGCCGAGCAGAATTTTGCAAAAATATCCCACACAAAAGTTATTCGGCTTGCGTGTGTTTCTTATATCAATCATAACGGCAACCGCACTTTTTCTTCCGTTCATCATTATGGGCGGTGGTGTGTTCTATTATTACGGCGATTTCAATGTTCAGGAAATTCCGTTTTATCAGCTTGTTCACGATACCGTTCGCATCGGTAATCTTGGTTGGATGAACAATGTTGACCTCGGTTCGGATATGCTTTCAAGTTTCAGTTTTTACCTTTTGGGCAGTCCGTTCTTTTGGCTGACAATTCCGTTCCCCAGTGAGGCGGTGCCTTATCTTATCGGTCCGTTGCTGATTTTAAAATTCGGTTGTGCGTCACTTTCGGCATATCTCTATCTGAAAAGATATGTGACTAACAAGAACTTTGCACTTGTTGGCGGCTTGCTTTACGCATTTTCGGGATTTTCAATTTACAATGTGTTCTTTTTCCATTTTCACGAGCCGATGATAATGTTTCCGCTCTTGCTTGCGGCACTTGACGCATTCATCTATGACGGAAAAAGAACGGTGTTTGCTCTTGCGGTATTCTCTGCTTGCGTAGTGAATTACTATTTCTTTGTGGGACAGGTTCTGTTTGTAATCATCTACTTTCTTATGATTACGCTGACCAAAACCTACAAATTCAAAATTAAAAATTTCCTCTTGCTTGCGCTTGAGGTTATCATAGGTTTTGTTGCAACGGCATTCATATTGTTGCCGTCAGTCCTCGGACTTATGGGCAATCCAAGACTTTCGGAACTTCCGAACGGTTGGGATTCGATTGTGTACAGTCAGCCGCAAAAGTACTGGCTCATAATTTTAAGCTTGTTTTTCCCTGCAGATATGCCTGCTTTCCCTGTGTTTACACCGGGCTCAAACTGTAAATGGGCATCAGTTGCGGCATGGTTGCCGCTTGTCGGAATGACGGGAGTTATCGCATATTTTCAGGTTTGCCAAAAAAGTTGGCTCAAAAAGATTCTTGCGGTGCTTGCAGTTTTTGCGTGTGTGCCTGTTTTGAACAGTATGTTCCAGATGATGAACAGCTCAATTTACTACGCAAGATGGTTCTATATGGGCGTGCTTATGCTTGTTCTTGCAACAATCAAAGCTTTTGAAAACAGAAAAACCGATTGGAACAAGGCTATTCGCTGGTCGGCAGGAATTACTGTCGGTGCGGCTCTGCTGATAGGTCTTATGCCTGTCAGCTACACAGATGATACAAGTGGTGAAATTGAGAACACTGTAATCGGTGCTCAGGCAACCTTTGAACGCTACTGGCTCTATGTGCTTATGGCACTGTTAAGCCTGCTTGCGTTTCTTCTCATTATTAAAAAATTCAGACGAAACAAAAAGAAATTTACTGTTATGCTTACAGTCGGCGTTCTCAGCGTTTCGCTGTTTACTTCATATTTTATAATCGCTACAGGCTACCTTTCAAGCAGCAGTACAAAGACTATTAAAGAGGATATTATAAACAGGCGTGACGGCATAACGATTGCCGATATTGACGATGTTCGCAGTGATTTTTATGAATGTGTTGACAACACGGCGATGTTCTGGCAGATTCCGAGCATAAACTGTTTTCAGAGTTCTGTTTCAACCTCAATAATGCAGTTTTACGATGCACTCGGAATAACAAGAGATGTTGCCTCAAGACCCGACCTCGATGTGTACGGACTGCGTCCGTTTTTGAGCTGTAAATATCTTTTTGACTACCGTGGTGACGGCAAGTCGGGAAGTACAAATTCATTCATTGATGAGGACGGCAACACAAAAATGCCGGGTTGGAAGTACCTCAGAACGCAGAATCGTTTTGATATTTACCGCAATGAGTACTACATTCCGATGGGATATACCTTTGATAAATTTATTACCGAAGAGGAGTTTGACCTAATTTCATCGGTTCACAAGTCGGAGGCTTTGCTCTATGCAATGGTGCTTCCCCGTGATTTAATGAAAAAATATTCCTCAATTACAGGCTACAGCGATGAAAAGTACAAGCTGTTGTACGGCAAGCATCCCGAATACTACGACAGCATTACGGAAACTTTCAGCTATGATAATTCCGAGTATAAAAAGGCTTGTACTCAAAGGGCATATAACAGCTGTTCATCTTTTGAATATACCGATAACGGCTTTAAGGCAGTGTATGACAACACAAAGGGCGATGATAACCTGCTGTTCTTCAGCGTTCCGTACAGCGATGGCTTTACAGCAACCGTAAACGGCAAGGCTGTTGATGTTGAAAAAGTTGACTACGGCTTTATGACTGTTAAAATTCCAAAGGGTGAAAAGTGTGATGTTGTGTTTACATACGAAACACCCGGATTTTCAACAGGTGTTAAAATCAGCCTTTGTGCATTCGGAGCATTTTTAATCTACTGTGCGGTTATTGTGACCGTTAAAACAGTGAAAAAAAGAAAAAATAAAAACTGATACAGATACAATCAGCATTTAAGTACGGAGGTATTTATTATGTTTGGAAACAAGATACTCGACTACAAAGACGAGCTTTTAAAGGACCTTGACACACTTCTCTCTTTTGAATCGGTTGACGGTGAAAAGAATGATGAGTGCGACAAAGCCTTGGATTTTATTCTTAAAAGAGCAAATGATTTTGGACTGACAGGGGAGAAAACGACCGACAAGAGCGGTCACATTACACTCGGTGACAGCGGAAAGCTTTGCGGTGTGCTTACTCACCTTGATGTTGTTCCTGCGGGAAACAGCTGGAGCGTTCCGCCGTATGCGCTTACCGAAAAGGACGGCAGACTTTACGGCAGAGGAATTGCAGACGACAAGGGTGCGGCTCTTGTTACGCTCTATTGTTTGAAAGCAATCAAGGACAGCGGTGTAAAGGGCGTGAACACTCTGCGTGCTATTTACGGCACGGGTGAAGAAACGGGTATGGAGGATATGGAAAATTATTTCAAGAAAAATCCTCTTCCCGATATGGCTTTCACTCCCGACAGCGACTACGGCATTTGTTTTGCCGAAAAGGGAATTCTTCAGCTTGAAGTCAGCACACTTTTAAACAATGCAACAACACTCAGCCAGTTCCATGCAGGCAGAGCAGTTAATGCAGTTCCCGACAGAGCATATGTAATGCTTGATTCGTCAGACTATGACGAGCAGACTCTCATGCGACTTGCAGACGCAAGTGACGGTGATTTTGAATTTAATTACACTATTGACGGTCTTATGATAATCAGCCGAGGCAAAGCGGCTCACGCTTGTGAACCGGACAAGGGCTACAATGCCGCAGCGGCACTTGTTGACCTTATCTCAAATGTTTACACAACAAGAGAAACAGGTTCAATCTGTTCATTTATTGACTACGCAATCAACAAGGAAACAAACGGCAGATCACTCGGCCTTAAAATGAGCGACGCTGTTTCGGGCTCGCTCACCGTAAACCTCAGCAGCGTGAACATTGAGGGACAGACCGCAAAGGCTGTGTTCGATATTCGTTACCCTGTTACCGTTAGCGTAAACAGAGTCCTCAAACAGTTTAAAAAGGTTGCAAAAATCAGCGACCTCAAGGTTACTGTTCTCAATCACGAAGAACCGCTTTATGCCGATAAGGACAGTGAGCTTGTAAAGCTGCTCTCGGACGCTTACGAAAGCGTAACAGGCGAAAAGGCTGGGCTTTATTCAACAGGCGGCGGAACATACGCAAGAATGCTCGGAGGTAACGGTGTTGCATTCGGTCCTGCATTCAAAAACGATGATGTTCGTATGCACAATGCAGACGAAAGTATGGATAAGGAGAACTTCTTTAAACACGCTCAGATTTGCCTTGAGGCAATGTACAGAATGTTTACCGACGGAGAATAATGCGTTTTGTTATGAACAAATTCAGATGAAAAGGGAATGCTAATGAATACTGAAAAAACTGTTAGAAAACAGGCAAAAGCGGTTCTTGAGGGAAATTGGTCGGTAGTTATTTCACAAATTATGGTGACCCTGCTTGCATTTTTGACAGGGCTGTTCGCTTTCAGCCTTGCAATGTCAGCTTCTGGAATGTATGGCGTAGAAAATCCGAGTCAGTCACAGAGAATCCTTATGACGGTTTTCGGACTTGTTTTGTTTGCCTTTGTAGTTGTAATTTTACCGCTTGTCAACGGAGTCTACAGAACTGTGTGCAATGTAGTCAGGGGCAGAGAGTGCAGTCCGCTTGATGTGTTTTACTACTATAAAAAGCCGAAAAGATTTTTTAAATCAATTATTCTTGATGTTATTTCGCTCGGATTGTTTTTTATCATAAGCGGTTTTGCTAATGTTTTTAATTACCTTAACTCAGTTTCAACGCAGATAGTTGAAAACTCACCGTCACTCACGGCTGTTATGGCGATTCTGCTTGTTGTGGCTTGGATTGTCAGTGCCGTATTCACGGTGGTTTGCTATATTATATTTGTTCATTACACATTTTTGGCTTACGGCTTTAACGAAAATTTGCCCCTCGGTGTTTATCTTCCGAGAATGATGGCTTTTTCAATAAAGAATTTTATGTCAACCGTAAAGCTGTTTGTCGGCTTTATCGGTTGGGCGGCTCTGTGCTTTTTTGTTGTTCCTGCACTTTATGCCGTGCCTTATTTTCTGACAGCCTCTGCAATGTCTGCAAAATGGCTGTTAGAGCTTGAAGGGAGCAAGGATATTATATGTTAGTTTCACTTTGTATGATAGCTTATAACGAGTCAAACGCGCTCAGCGGACTTTTCAGAGATATTGCACTTCAGGATTATCCGCACGATAAAATTGAAGTGGTTTTTGTTGACAGTATGTCAACCGATGATACTAAGGAAAAAATGGAAAAATTCAGAGATGCCGACTACGGCTTTTGGAATGTGTCCGTTGTTCAATGCGTAAAGCGTAATCAGGCAACCTCATGGAATGCCGCTCTGATGACCGCAAAGGGAGATGTTATCATAAGAGTTGACGCTCACGCAAGAATTCCGAGAAATTTTGTTTCACGAAATGTTTATAATATTAAGCAGGGAGAAAATGTAGTAGGCGGCGGCAGACCTAACATTACATCAAATGTTTCAAGCTGGAAGCTTACCTTGCTTGCGGCTGAGGATTCTCTGTTCGGCAGTTCGGTTGCGTCATACAGACGGCCACTTGCGCAAAAGGAATATCTTGACAGCCTTTTTCATGCGGCTTACCGCAGAGAGGTTATTGCAAAGGTCGGCGGTTTTAACGAAAACCTCGGCAGAACCGAGGATAATGAATTTCACTACCGCATTAGAATGGCGGGCTACAAGATGTGCTGTTGCCCCGATATTATTTCGTATCAGCATTCACGAAACGACCTTCACGGAATGATAAGGCAGAAGTATTCAAACGGACGGTGGATAGGACTTACACTCTCGGAATGTCCCGGTTGTCTTTCGTACTTTCACTTTGCACCGTTTCTTTTTGTAATGGCACTTCTCGGCTGTTCCGTGCTTGCACTTCTCGGACTTCCGCTTTTTTTGTACATTCTTTTGATAATCTACGGAATGTTTGATATTGTAAACGCTGTCGGATGTTGCACAATGAAAAATGTTCAGCCTCAGTTTGTGTTTTTGCCATTCATTTTTCCGTTGCTCCATGTTGCCTACGGAATAGGTACGATTGTAGGCTTGATTCAGATTCCGTCATGGCGAAAGAAAATCAAAAACAGCGGTGCGAAAGAACACATTGAAAAGGTAAAAAGAAAAATCAGGGAAAACACACTTCCCGGTCATTCATACAAATAATTTTTGGGCGGATAATCTCCGCCCGTATTTGATATTTACGGAGATACTTATGACTGAAAAAGTAGAACTTACTCCCGAACTTTTGCGTGAGTTACAGCTTAAACAGCTTGATATGCTCGTGTATTTCAGGGACTTTTGCGAAAAGAACAATCTCACATTCTATCTCATCGGCGGTGCGTTAATCGGTGCGCTCAGAAACGGCGGATTTGTTCCGTGGGATGATGATGTTGATGTTATGCTCCCACGAGATGACTATGAAAAGCTGTACAGGCTGTGGCACGAGCAGGGCGCAGACGGAAGATTTCGACTTCTCAAAACCGACAGGGATATGTTCACGGGCAATATTTTTATGACTGTAACCGACACAAATTACACTATGGTCAAGACAAATCAGACCGAGGTTGATATTCCGCACGGACTTGTGCTTGATGTATTTCCGCTTGATGTTTGTCCCGACAGCCGTTTTGCACGCAAAATGCAGTATGTGTGGACAATGCTTTATTCGCTGTTTTTGGCTCAGGTTGTTCCCGAAAAGCACGGCGGAATTGTGGGGGCAGGCAGTAAGGTTTTGCTTTCAATTTTCAGAGGAAAAAAGCTCCGTGAAAAGATTTGGAGAACTGCCGAAAAGCATATGGTTAAGTACAGGCTTGATAAAAACAAGTGTGTAACGGAGCTTTGTTCAGGCCCTCATTGGATGAAAATTGAGTACCCGAAGCACATTTATTCGGGCGTTGATTATGTCACATTTGAGGGCATAAAAATGCCGTGTATGTCGGGCTATGACGAGTATCTCAGAATGGTTTTCGGTGATTATATGCAGCTTCCGCCGGTTGAGGACAGAGTGCCACACCACGATATTGCATATCTTGACCTGAACTCACCGTGTGAAATTTATGACAGCAAAAGAAAGAATGAGCAAAAATAACGGTACATTATGGAGCTTATAAGAGATAATTGGACTAAAAATGACTATGATGATTTTGTAGAGGAACTTCGTTCATATGCCGATGAAAAGTACAGAAGCTTTCATTCCTCATTGATTCCCGACAATGACAAGGACTTTTTTATCGGAGTAAGAATGCCTGTCATGCGAAAGCTCGGCAAGGAAATTTCTAAGGGCAACGGACGCAGTTTTTTAGAGCAGACAACCGATAATTCTTATGAAGAAAAAACAATGCGAGGTATTGTAATCGGTTTGCTCAAAACCGAAAGCTATGAAGAATTTTTGATGTACAGCGATGATTTTGTACAGCGTATAGACAGCTGGGCGGTTTGCGACGGCTTTTGTGCAAATTTAAAGCAGACGAAAAAGTACAAATCAGAATTTTTCCCTCATGTTTGCGAATACGCCAAAAGCGACAATCCGTGGATAATTCGTGCAGGTCTTGTGTTGATGCTCGACTATTATCTTGAAGATGAGTACATAGACACGGTGCTTGAATGTTGTGACAATGCGAAAAATCCGCATTATTATGTGAGTATGGCAAGGGCATGGCTTGTTGCAACAGCACTTGCAAAGTGCAGAGAACAGACTATGCGGTACATAAAGTCAAATTCGCTTGATAACGCAACCTTTAATAAAATGATTCGGAAATGCGTTGAAAGTTTCAGAATTGACGATGAAACGAAAAAATATCTCAAAACACTGAAGAGATATTGACAAATCCGAAATTCGGCATATAATATAATCAACAGTTGTCTTCGGGGCGGAGTGAAATTCTCCACCGGTGGTTAAAGTCCACGAACAGGTGCAAGCCTGCCGAGTCTGTGAAATTCAGACACCGACGGTTATAGTCCGGATACGAGAAGATGCGACAGAACAGGCGGTTCGTCTGTTTTATTTTGGTACGCAATCCCGTTACATTTGTAGCGGGATTTTTCTTTTCCCGACAACTCGAAATAATTTTTCAGGAGTGGTCGTAATGACAAAATCAAAAGTAAAAACAATCAATTCAGACAACACGGCAAAGACAACAAAGCTTGCCGTAACCGCAATGCTTGCGGCGCTTTCGGCAGTTCTTATGTTCTTTGAATTTCCTCTCGGATTCATCGCACCTTCATTCTATGAGTTCGATTTTTCCGAAGTTCCCGTTCTTGTCGGAACATTCAGCATGGGGCCGATTGCCGGTGTAGTAATTGAATTTGTAAAAATTCTCGTTAAGTTTCTTATCAAAGGCACAAGCACAGGCGGAGTAGGGGAGCTTGCAAACTTCCTCATCGGCTGTTCGTTTATTCTGCCGGCAGGTTTCATCTACAAGTACAAAAAAACAAGAGTCGGTGCGATTGTCGGAATGCTTACGGGTACGGTTGCAATGGCGGCTATCGGTGTGGTTCTCAACACATTCGTGCTTGTTCCGCTCTACTCGTCATTTATGCCGCTTACAGAAATTATCAAAATGGGACAGGCAATTTTCCCTGCAATTGACGGCACATTTACATTCTGCCTGTACTGCGTAGGTCCATTCAATATCATTAAGGGACTCATCATTTCGGTAGTTGTTTTCATAATCTACAAGCCGCTTTCAAGACTTATCAACAGCCTCGATGCCCTTCTTACAAAGAAGAAAAAAGCAACGGTTCAGTAAACCGAAAAGTAATTATTGGTTGACAAACTGCAAATTCAGGCGTATAATAGCATACGGTGTCAAACGACATCTATCACAGAGTAGAAATTTGTGCGTGAAGTGTTTTGCGGACGGGGAGTTGCCGCAAGAACGAAAGGTTTATCCTGCGGTACAGATTTCGCATCCCGCTGTTACTTTGGGACATATAATTCAGCGGGCAGAGCAATCTGTCCGCTTTTTTCTTCCTGAAGCAACAACAGAGATTCAGGAGGTAAAAAATATGTCACAACTCAAAAAAATTCAAAGCTCTTTGCTTGAAATGAAGAGTATCTACGCTCTTGCGGCAATTGCAATGCTGCTTGCACTCCGCATCGTTCTCGGATTTTTCGCAAACAGCACACTTCCGTTTTTCGGAAACAATGTAAAGCTCAGCGCAGCGTTCCTTCCCATAGCCGTAACAGGCGTAATGTTCGGACCGATTCCTGCCGCAATTGTCGGTGCTTTGGGAGATATTCTTTCATTTATCATTGCACCGACAGGCGCATATTTTCCCGGCTTTACAATCAACGGTTTTATTACTGGTTTTATCTACGGTATGTTTCTTTATAAGAACAATGTAACTCCGCTCAGAGTTGTTCTTGCATGGTTTACAAATATGCTCTGCGTTGAAACATTCCTTACGGCTTTTTGGCTTTACACACTCTACGGCGGCGGTTCAACACCGTACACAGTTTATCTTACAGCAAGATTCATCAGTGTTGCCGTTAAGTGCATTCCCGAGATTATCCTTGTGTTTGCCCTCGGTAAGCTCGCAAGCAAAATTCGTGTTCCGCACGCAATAAAGCGAACCTGATGAAAAACTAATGCAAAATTTTAAGGTTGGAAATCGACTGCTCCCCGCAGTAGTTTCCAACCTTTTTTGTTTGTGTAGCGAAGGCTGGCGGATAATATCCGCCCCTACGAGATTGCTATTTCAAATAAAATAAAAGTCGGAAAGCAAATTTGAAATCTGCTTTCCGACTGAATTTTTTGTTATAAGATTTGACTGCACGATTAAGCCCACTTGAGGGTATCGTTGTAGAGATTGATGTAGTCCTGAGCCGAACGCTCCCAACTGTTGTCGCTCATCATAGCACGCCACATAAGCTGATGCCAGCCCTGGTCGTCCTGAATGCCCCACAATGCTCTTCTTACGGCAAGCTGCATATCTGCACATTCATAGTTTTTGAATGTAAAGCCGTTACCGTAGTTGTCGGCACTGTCGAATACGGAGTCTTTAAGACCGCCAACCTCACGAACAACAGGAATTGTGCCGTAACGGAGTGCAATCATCTGTGCAAGACCGCAAGGCTCCTGAGCAGACGGCATAAGGAAAATATCTGCACCCGAGTAAATCTTTCTTGCAAGTTCGGGAACAAAGCCGTGACAGAAGCAAAGTCTGCCCGGATATTTAGCCTGCATATAGTTGAAGTAGTCTTCGTACTCCTTGTCGCCTGAACCGAGAATTACAAACTGCATATTTTCTGTGTTCATAAGCTCCTCAAGGCCCATTCTTACAAGGTCAAGTCCCTTGTGCGCAACAAGTCTTGTTACCATACCGACCAGCGGAACATCCCAGCGCTGTTCAAGACACAAGCGCTCCTGCAAAGCACGCTTACATTCGCCCTTGCCGCTCATATCGTCCTTTGAATAGTTGCGATAAAGCTGATAGTCTGTTTCGGGATTGTAGCTTTCTGTGTCAATACCGTTCTTGATACCGCAAAGCTTGTAATGACGAAGATTGAGTTCGTCATGAAGTCCCCAACTGAACCACGGGTCTCTAATTTCAGCCGCATAGCTTGGAGAAACCGTTGAAACACGGGTAGCTGTTTCGATAGCACCCTTCATCATATTGAGTTTGCCGTTCATTTCAAGAATCTTTGTTTCTGATGTAGGAATGCCGACGCACTCTGTGTTTACTTCCCAGCCGTATTCACCCTGATACTGGATGTTGTGAATAGTGAACAGACTCTTAATGTTATAGTACCATGGTCTGTGTGAATAGAACAGATAGTAGTAAACAGGAACAAGAGCCGTCTGCCAGTCATTACAATGAATGATGTCGGGATGGAAATCAATGTAAGGAAGCATTTCAAGAATTGCACGGGAGAAGAAAGCGAATCTTTCAGCGTCGTCATAATGACCGTAGAGAGTGCCTCTCTTGAAATAATATTCGTTATCAATAAAATAGTATGTACAGTCATTCCATCTTGCCCAGAACAAACCGCAATACTGATGACGCCATGCAACCGGCACGGTAAAGTTTGTGATGAAGTTCATGGAGTTTTTAAGTTCCTGCGGAATTGTGCCGTAAAGCGGAACAACAATTCTGCAATCCTGACCTTTTCTGCAAAGTGTATGGGGAAGACTTCCCGCTACATCGGCAAGTCCGCCGCTTCCGCAAAACGGATTAGCCTCTGAAGCACAGTATAAAATTCTCATTGTAAGATTACCTCCTTGTTTAAACAAACTTTATACAACGGATTTTTTAGCAATATAAATGGGGTACGAATCATATCCCATAAGTGAACGACCGTCCTTGATGGTAACATCCTTATCTATGATAACATAGTTAAGGTTGGTATTGCAACCTATTTTTGTGTCCTGCATTACAATACAGTTAGAAAGCTTTGCGCCTTCGCCGACATAAACACCCTTTGAAATAACGCAGTTCTCAACCTCACCGTTGATAACACAACCCTGTGCAATGATTGAATTTTTCACATTGCTTGTAAGTCCGTAGCGTGACGGAGCGTCATCTCTTACCTTTGTATAGATAGGTCTTTGCGGATTAAAAAGCTCATCCCTTACTTCTTTTTTCATAAGATCCATATTGAACTCAAAGTAATCGTTGATTGAGCTGATTGCCGCACAGTAACCCTTATTTTCATAAGCATAAATACTGTATTTGCCCAGACTGCTCTGAAGAAGTCGCTTTACATCAAGCTGATTAACGCTGATGGCATTTCTGATTTCACTCATAAGAAGGTCCTTCTTGATGAGAATAGAGCCGTATGCGTGGTTGAATGCCTCTTTGTCAACAACACCGGGCTTTACAAAAATCTGACTTACCTTGCCGTCATTATCTACATCAAGGGTAATCGGTCTGTCATAGCCCTGCGGAATTGCATGATTCTTATATATAAGTGTAATGTCTGCCTTCTTCTTTGAGTGGAAGTCAAAAACATCTGTGTAATCAATGTTAGTAATTACATTGCCCTGTGAAATAAGCACATACTCCTCACGGCAATGCTCAATGTAGCCGTGCATATTGTAGATTGTTTCAACAAAGCTTGAAAAAGCCTTGCCGTCATATGGTGGGAGAATCGAAAGATTGCTCCTTCTCTTTGAAAGGTCATATGCACTGCCCGAACCCACATGATCCATAAGTGACTGAAAGTTGCTTTTTGCAACTATGCCTACATTGCTGATACCTGAGTTTGACATATTTGAAAGGTCAAAGTCGATAATTCTGTATTTACCGCCGATCGGAATGCTTGCAGTTGTTCTTGAAGATGCAAGCTCAGGGATTTTGTCGTCAAGTGTTGCCGCAAAGATGAAACCGAGTACATTGTTACTTCTCATTGCCGTCCACCTCCGTGTCGCTGTCTATCATGGTTTTTGCTTTGATAACGGTGTTTTCTTTGATAACGGTATTTGCACCGACAACAGTAATTCCCCAATCGTCAAGATTTTCCGTTTCTTCGGGTTTCTGTCCGACCTTTGCATTTTTGCCGACAACAGTATTTTCTGCAATAATTGCAAACTGAACATCTGCGCCATCTTCAATTACAGCACCCGGCATAATGATTGAAGAGTTGATTGTTGCGTTTTTACCGATTGTAACACCTGCAAAGAGAATTGAGAACTCAAGGCTGCCGTAAACATTGCATCCGTCGGCAACGAGTGAATTTTGGATTGATGCCTCGTTTGAAACATAGTGCGGAGGCATCATCGGGTTTCTTGAGTAGATATCCTTGAGGTCGAGAGTAACCTTTGGATCGAGAAGATCCATATTAGCCTCCCAAAGGCTGTCGATTGTTCCGACATCCTTCCAATAGCCCTCAAAAGGATAGGCAAACATACGCTCGCCTGCGTCAAGCATGGCAGGAAGGACATCCTTGCCGAAATCATGGCTTGAACCCTCTTTGAGTTCATCCTCAGTAAGATACTTTCTAAGCTCCTTCCAGCTGAAAATATAGATGCCCATTGACGCATTTGTGCTTTTTGGGTGAGCAGGTTTTTCTTCAAACTCGTAGATTGAGCCGTCCTCATTTGTGTTGAGAATACCGAATCTTGATGCCTCTTCAAGCGGAACATCAATTACCGCAATTGTACAAGCGGCATTCTTTTCCTTGTGATAGTCAAGCATCTTGTTGTAGTCCATTTTGTAGATATGGTCACCCGAAAGAATAACCACATATTCAGGATTATAACGCTCAATGTAGTTGATATTCTGATAAATAGCATTGGCTGTGCCTGAGTACCAGTCTGCACCGTCAACAGCCTGATAAGGACTGAGGCAGTTTACACCTGAGTGCATACTGTCAAGATCCCACGGCTGACCGTTGCCTATGTATTCGTTAAGAACAAGAGGCTGGTACTGTGTGAGAATACCTACAGCGTCAATGCCAGAATTTACACAGTTGGATAACGGGAAATCAATAATACGATATTTGCCGCCAAACGGTACGGCAGGCTTAGCAAGCTTTCGAGTGAGCACGCCAAGACGAGAGCCTTGACCGCCTGCAAGCAGCATAGCCACTACTTCCTTTTTTGGAAACATCTTAAAATACCTCCGATATTTATTTTAGTATCTTTTTTAGCTTAAATATAATTACAGTCTTGTGACTGAAAATACCAATTTCATTCTGCGGACTCCTGAACCTTTTCGGGTTCAAGTTCTTTTGTACACCTCAGATAGATTACGCTGAGTGGGGGGAGAGTGAGTGAAAGTCCCTGATCAAAGCCGTGAATTTTCATTGACTCAGTTTTAATGTTCTTTCCGTTTACAACACCGCTGCCGCCGAAACGCTCTTCATCAGAGTTAAAAACCTCGTCATAAAGACCGAATTTCGGAACGCCGATGCAATATTCATCACGCCTGATGGGCTGGAAGTTGCATACCGAAACAATCTCATCACCGTTTTTGTCGGTGCGCTTGAATGCAATAACGCTGTTTGTGTAGTCGTCATGGTGAATCCAGTCAAAGCCTTTCCAGACAGCGTCAAGCTCATAGAGCGGCTTGCAGTCAAGATAAAATTTGTTGAGCTCCTTAAAAAATGTTCTGAGCTTTTTATGCTTTTCAAATTCAAGCAAATCCCATTGAATTGCCTCATTGAAATTCCACTCGTCAAACTGACCGATTTCAGTTCCCATAAACACGAGTTTTTTGCCGGGATGAGCGTACATATATGTTATAAACGCTCTTACGCCTGCAAATTGTTCATCGTACTTTCCGGGCATCTGCTTTATCAGCGCACCTTTGCCGTGAGAAACCTCATCGTGTGAAATCGGCAGAAGAAATTTTTCTGAAAAAGCATAATAAAAGCTGAAAGTAAGGCTGTCGTGGTTGAACGGCCGCCACATTGAATTGAGTGACATATAGTGAAGCATATCGTTCATCCAACCCATATTCCACTTGAAATCAAATCCAAGTCCGCCATCCTCAATTTTATGAGTAAGCTTTGGCCAAGAGGTGTTTTCCTCGGCAAACATCATAACATCGGGGTGGTACATATGAACAGCCGTGTTAAGTCTTTTTACAAAATCAACGGCATCAAGATTTTCTTTTCCGCCGAATTTGTTCGGTTCCCATTCACCCTCGGTTTTACCGTAATCAAGGTAGAGCATAGAGGAGAGTGCGCCGATTCTCAAGCCGTCAATATGATATTTGTCGAGCCAGAACATTGCGCATGAAACAAGAAAACTTGTAACCTCGAATCTTGCGTAGTTGAAAAGGCAAGTTCCCCATGAGTCACGCTTGCTTGTTTTTGGGTCATTGCTTTCATAGAGGGGAGAACCGTCAAATTTTGCAAGACCGAAATCGTCCACGGGGAAATTTGACGGAACCCAGTCGAGAATTACTCCGATACCCTCACAGTGAAGCCTGTCAACAAATGTCATAAAGTCGGACGGTGTGCCGTAGCGTGAGGTTGGGGCATAGTAGCTTGTTGTCTGAAAACCCCAACTGCCGTCATACGGATATTCCATAATCGGCATAAGCTGAATATGGGTGTAGTGCATCTCCTTGAGATAGGGGATAAGCTCATCGGCAAGCTTTTGATAGTTAAAAAAGTTGCCGTCAGGATATTTTCTCCATGAGCCTGCGTGTATTTCATAAATATTCATCGGTGAAGATGAAATGTTGTTTCCTTTGCGTTTGTTTAACCATTCGCCGTCATTCCACGAATAATTTTCAATGTCATACACAAGGGATGCCTGACCGGGACGGGTTTGAGCATGAAAAGCATATGGGTCGGCTTTCATAAGCTTGTCGCCGTACTCGCTTTCAATGCAGTACTTGTATGCACAAAACTCTTCGACACCTTCGACAAACACCTCCCACACACCGTAGCCGATGTCGTACATAAAGGTTGCCTCGTTGTCCCAATTATTAAATTCGCCTGCAACCGAAACGCTCTTTGCAGTTGGCGCCCATACACGGAATACACAACCGTTTCTGTCGTTCCAGTTCACGAGGTGTGCACCCAAAAGATTGTATGCATGCACGGAATCGCCGGTGTGAAAAACTTCAAGTGCCGGTCTTGCCTCGTTAAAGCTGTAATTCATAAGAATTGCTCCTTGTTAAATACCTTTTGATTTTTTTGATTATTTGTTCACACTTATATAATACCAAAATTATATGTCAATTTCAAGCAAATTCAAAAATTTTAAAACTAATTTTTCGTGTATATTTTATAAACTGCGACTAAATGTAACATTTTAGAGCATAATTTTACGAATAAAGAAAAATAAAGATAAATATGTCCCGAAAAGGAAAATAAAAAGGGCTGTCCAAAAAGGACAGCCCAGAAAATAATCTGTAAATTCAGATTAGCCAAGCTCAGCGAAGTACTTAATTGTTCTAACCATCTGGCTTGTGTATGAGTTCTCGTTGTCGTACCAAGAAACAACCTGAACCTCATAAAGATCGTCAGCAATCTTTGATACCATTGTCTGTGTAGCATCGAAGAGTGAACCGAATCTCATACCGATTACATCTGAAGAAACGATCGGATCCTCGTTGTAACCGAATGACTCAGAAGCAGCAGCCTTCATAGCAGCGTTGATGCCTTCAACTGTTACATCTGAACCCTTAACAACAGCTGTAAGGATTGTTGTTGAACCTGTTGGAACAGGAACACGCTGTGCAGAACCGATGAGCTTGCCGTTGAGCTCAGGAATTACAAGACCGATAGCCTTTGCAGCACCTGTTGAATTAGGAACGATGTTAGCAGCACCTGCTCTTGCTCTTCTCTTGTCGCCCTTTCTGTGAGGACCGTCAAGAATCATCTGGTCGCCTGTGTAAGCGTGGATTGTTGACATGATACCGCTCTGGATTTCTGCATACTTGTTAAGTGTGTCAGCCATAGGAGCGAGGCAGTTTGTTGTACATGAAGCAGCTGAAATGATTGTATCGTCAGCTGTAAGAGTCTTTTCGTTTACGCTGTAAACGATTGTCTTGAGGTCGTTGCCTGCAGGAGCAGAAATAACAACCTTCTTAGCGCCGGCATCAATGTGAGCCTGGCTCTTAGCCTTTGATGTATAGAAACCTGTGCACTCGAGAACTACATCAACACCGAGTTCGCCCCAAGGAAGCTCAGCAGCGTTTGGCTTAGCGTAGATTGTAATCTCTTTGCCGTCAACGATGATTGAGCCTTCGCCTGCTTCTACAGTGTGAAGGTTTTCACCGATCTTACCGCAGTAGCCGCCCTGTGCTGTATCATACTTAAGAAGGTTTGCGAGCATAGCAGGATCTGTAAGATCGTTGATAGCTACTACTTCATAACCTTCAGCACCGAACATCTGTCTGAAAGCAAGACGTCCAATACGTCCAAATCCGTTAATTGCAACTTTAACTGCCATTTGATTTTTCCTCCTGAAAAATTTTAATTTTTATTGTTAATTTTCATTAACCTATTGATTATTTTACATAATTACTCTGTAAATATCACGGTGTTTTT
>CAJMRT010000024.1 GCA_905215855.1 uncultured bacterium | reverse complement strand
AAGTATCGTGACCTTGTAATGCTGTTTGTAAAGCGTGATTTCAAAAATTCCTATAAGCAAACCGTACTCGGTCCGCTGTGGATAATCATAAAGCCGTTCCTTTCAACATTTGTTTTTACCGTAATTTTCGGTATGATTGCGAATATTTCAACCGACGGAATGCCGCAGTTTCTGTTTTTTATGTCAGGAAACATTTTGTGGTCATTCTTTTCAAGCTGTCTTAACGGCAGTTCGTCAACCTTTCTCGGCAACGCAAGACTGTTCGGCAAGGTCTATTTTCCAAGACTTGTAATGCCGTGTGCAAACATAATCTACAACACAATCGGCTTTTTAATTAACTTCGTTATGTTTTTTATACTCGTGCTTATATATATGTTTACTGGTTCAAATGTTCACCCTAATTTTTGTGCATTGCTTATGCCGCTCATTTTGCTTTCATCGGCACTGTTGGGCTCAGGCTGCGGACTGATTGTTTCGTCTGTCACAACAAAATACCGTGACCTCGGTGTGCTTGTTTCATTCGGAGTTACCTTGTGGATGTACATAACTCCTGTTGTATATCCTGTTTCTCAAGTTCCACCGCCATTTCGTTCAATTGCACTTTTAAACCCTGTTGCACCGCTTGTTGAAACATTTCGTTACGGTTTTCTCGGCAGCGGAACATTTCCTTGGAAATATCTGATACTTAGCATTTTTGTTACGGCAATTGTGCTTGTGTTCGGTATAATCGTTTTTAATAAGGTAGAAAAGAATTTTATAGATACGGTCTGATACTATGACAGAAATGAATGAGAACTGTGTAATAAAAATTGAAAATCTTTCAAAAGAATACCGACTCGGTGCAATCGGTTCGGGAACTCTCCGCCATGATTTGCAAAGTTGGTATGCCAAAAAGAGAGGCAAAGAAGATCCTAACCAGAGAATCGGTGTAATGCAGTACACAAAAGGTGACAGCTTTCTTGCACTTGACGGTGTGAATCTTGAAGTGAACCGTGGCGAACGCATTGGTATTATCGGTGCTAACGGCGCAGGCAAGTCAACGCTTTTGAAAATTCTCTCTAGAATCACTTCTCCGACAGATGGCAGAGTGCGTTTCAGAGGCAGAATTGCAAGTATGCTTGAAGTCGGAACAGGCTTTCACGGAGAGCTTACAGGCAGGGAGAACATCTACCTCAACGGTGCAATTCTCGGAATGTCGAGAGATGAAGTTACTTCAAAAATTGACAGTATTATAGAATTTTCCGAGTGCGAAAAGTTCATTGACACACCGGTAAAGCGTTATTCATCGGGTATGTTCGTAAAACTTGCATTCTCGGTTGCGGCACATCTTGACGCTGAAATTATGATTATGGACGAGGTTCTTGCAGTCGGTGATATGCATTTTCAAAAAAAGTGTATCAAGAAAATGCGTGACCTTGCAACAGAAGAGGACAGAACGGTTCTCTATGTTTCTCACAATATGAACACTATCCGTGACCTTTGCGACAGGTGCATTGTCCTTGACCACGGCAAAATTGTTTTTGACGGTGATGTTGAAGAGGCGATAAAAATTTATCTCGGCAGTGCAAACGAGAATTTCAGAGCGCTTGAGTATATCGGAAATGAGCATAAGCACCATTGCGACAGAAATGACATTTGTCTGCGATTTGTCAGATATAACGGCAAAGAGAATAATATTTTCTATGATGACGAGCAGATTTCGCTTGAACTCACATGGGAAAATAAGGCTGATATAGAAAATCTCTGTTTGCGTGTTGAAGTGAGCGACTACCGAAGATATCCCGTTACAGCTTTTGTGGTTGAAAATTTCTATTCGGGCAAAAAGGGCGAAACTCACACGGCAAATTTGAAAATAGATGTATCAAAAATAGTCCGTGGCGGATACTATACACGCTATGTTTTCTACAGCAGAAAAAACGCCGCCGCTCCATTTGAAACGCTTGAAGTTGCAGACGGCTTGACTTTTAGAAGAAGAAAACCCGATAAATACCAAAATACCTGGCAAAAAGCCTGGGGCAGTATTGAGATGAATGATATTGAAGTTATTTGATTATATAACCAAAACAAACTAACCAAAGGAGCAACCTAATGAACAAATTTTGTCAGGAATGCGGAACGGAACTTATTGACAAAGAGCTTAAAGGCGAGGGCATTGTGCCTTACTGCACGACCTGCAAACAGTTCAGATTTCTGCTTTATAATGTTGCTGTAAGTATGATTGTCATAAACAAAAAGACCGACAAAATCCTCTTGATTCAGCAGTATGGAAAGCCTGTTTATGTGCTTGTTGCCGGTTATGTCAACCGTGGCGAAGAACTTGAACACGCTGTAATTCGTGAAATCAAAGAAGAAACGGGAATGACAGCTGTTTCTGCAAAATTCAACCGTACAAAGTTCTATGAGCCGTCAAACACGCTGATGTGCAATTTTACGGCATTTGTAGAAGATGACCGTGAACTTCACCCAAATAATGAAATCGACTCATACAAGTGGTTTACTCGTGATGAAGCTCGGCAGTATATCCTGCAAAACAGCCTTGCGTCATCATTTTTAAACGCATATCTTGATGAAAAACAAAAGGTCAGCACATAATTGTGTTGACCTTTATTCTTTGTCAGAATTAAATTACGGCTCTACAAACGGCACATTAAGGTACTCGGCAACTGATTTTGCAAGATTTCTGCCGATTGTATTAATGTTGTCCCTAATCCACTGAGCCTCTTCGGGGTTATCGTGATATGCAACCTCAATCAATGCCGACGGTGATTTTGTCCGCCTTACTTCTGCAAGTGAGGTGGTGGGGATTATGTCAACATCGTTCGGTTCGGGATAAATATCCTTGTAATTCTTTTGCAGAATTTCAGCAAAACGCTTGCCGTTACTGCCTGTCGGATAGTAGTAAATGTCCGCACCCGTGTATCTGCCTGCCGAGCCTTCTGGAGCGGCGTTGCTGTGAATTGCAAGGTGCAAATCGTGATTTCCCTTGTTTGAATCTGCAATTGCCTGACTCAGCGTCATATCGGGATCGTTTCGCCTAAAATCAATTCCGCTTGCCCTCAAATAAGGCTCTATGGCATCTGCAATAAGATTCATATAATATTCTTCATTTCCTCCGTCAATATAAGGGTTGTACTCCTGCAATGACGGTGAAAGATAAACTGACGGCATAAAATCTCTCCTAAAATTAATCTCTTATCATTTTATTCGCAAAACCTGTGCTGTTGACAAATAATTTTCTTTTCAAAATTCAATTTGTATTGTATAATGATTACATATGATTTTGGTGAAAATATTGGCAAGTGTATGATATCACAATTATTATGTGTGAGCAGATTGTAACCGTAGGCAGAATGTCAAGCGTAGGGGCGGATATTGTTCTTTTAAAGAACTATTATTTAATGCAAAAACTTGCCTAATTGCTTTATGAAATTATGAAACGGAGAAATTATTATGACTGATGAAATGAGAGCAAAAGTTGATAAAGTTATGAAAAATCTTGAACGCAACAAGATGAAACCTTATTTTTGCGAAAACAGGGAAGAGGCTCAGGCACTTGTAAAAACACTCATTAAAAAGGGCGAAACAATTTCATGCGGCGGTTCAAAAACTCTTGACGAAACGGGAATTTATCAGATGATTAATTCACCCGATTACAATTTTCTTGACCGTTCCGCACCCGGAATGACTCGTCCCGAGGTTGAAGAGGTTTATCGTCAGACTTTCAGGGCAGACACATTTTTTATGAGCACAAACGCTCTTACCGAAAACGGAGAGCTTTATAATGTTGACGGCAACTCAAACCGTGTTGCCGCACTTCTTTACGGTCCGAAAAGCGTTATCGTTGTATGCGGTATCAACAAAATCGTAAAGAATATTGACGAGGCAATCAAGAGAGTTAAAACAATTGCCGCTCCGCAGAATACAATCAGACTCGGCATTGAAACTCCTTGCGGAAAAACAGGCGAATGTGTTTCATTGAGAAAAGAAAATCCTGAACTCTGTGACGGATGCCACGGTGATACAAGAATCTGCTGTAACTATGTGGTATCCGCTCAGCAAAGACATATTGACAGAATCAAGGTTATTATCATCGGTGAAGAATACGGTTATTAATTCCCATAAAGAAAAAAGCCGCATCAAAAGACACGGCTTGGGAGAACTTCAGAATGTAATTATCTGCAATTGTTCTGACTTTTGTTCTGACTGTTCTGCTGATTTTTATTCTGATTGTTGTTCTGATTCTTATTCTGGCTGTTCTGCTGGTTCTTGTTCTGGTTGTTGTTCTGATTCTGGTTGAAGTTCATTTCAACACCTCCTTTACGAAACTATTATTAACCCGAAAAGGCTTGTTTATTCATGAATGATTTTTTATTGCGAATGAAATCACTTCTGGGTGATGAATTTGACGAATTTTTAAAATTTTACAACAGCGATGATTTTATAAAGGGACTTCGTGTCAACACCTTAAAATGTTCGCCCGAAAAGCTTTGTTCGCTTCTTGATTTTGAACTGAAAAAAACTCCGTTTTGCGATGAGGGTTTCTATATTCCGTCCGATGTTAAGTCAATCGGCAACAATCCTCTGCACCATGCAGGAGCGTTCTATGTTCAGGAACCGTCTGCAACTTCGGCAGTTACAATGCTTGATGTCCGTGAGGGCGATTATGTCCTTGATTTGTGTGCCGCTCCGGGCGGAAAAAGTACGCAAATCGGCGCTAAACTTAACGGAACAGGACTTTTGTGGAGCAATGAAATTGTAAGAAGCAGAGCGAATATTCTTTTATCGAATATTGAACGAATGGGAATTTCAAACGCAGTTGTATCAAACTGCCGTCCCGATGAGCTTTGCAAAAGGCTTGAAAACCGCTTTAACAGGATTCTTGTTGACGCACCCTGTAGCGGCGAGGGTATGTTCCGCAAGAATGATGCGGAGCGTGAATGGAGCATTGAGCATGTAAAGAGTTGTGCCGCCCGTCAGCTTTTGATTCTTAACAGTGCAAAGGATGCCCTGAAAAACGGCGGATATATGGTTTATTCAACCTGTACTTTTTCAAAGGAAGAAAACGAGGGCGTAATTTCTCGGTTTCTTGCAGAAAATCCCGATTTTGAACTTGTTGATTCGGGCGTAACATTTGGCAGACCTACGCTTGATTATGCGAGAAGAATTTTCCCGATGGATGGCGGTGAGGGACATTTTGCCGCCAAGCTTCACAAAAAGGGCGAGCCGTATTCTAATTATAATATTCCTAAAAAGAATAATAAAACTGACTCGAAAATTTTTGATTTTTATGACAGTATTTTTATCGACAGACCGTTCGGTGAAAATATTGAGGTTATAAAGGATAAAATTATAGTTCTTCCACATAATTATAATTTTGATGTAAAGGGCTTGCAGATTCTCCGTGCGGGAGTTATTCTCGGCGAAATTGTCAAGAACCGAATTGAACCGCACCATAGCGCATTTACGGCAGCTAAAAAGGAAAACTGTAAATCCGCAGTTGATTTTGATGTGAACAGTAAAGAAATTGCAGCGTATCTTCACGGTGAGGAAATTGCCGTGTCACAGGATGTCAAGGGCTATACGGCTGTCTGCGTAAACGGAATCACAACAGGCTTTGGCAAAGCGTCAAATTCAAGACTGAAAAATAAATATCCGAAAGGACTTCGCATATTAAGATGAAAAAATTATCAGATATAGGTACAATTAAAGACATACTTTCAAGACACGGCTTTACTTTTTCAAAGTCACTCGGTCAGAATTTCCTTATTAACCCGTCAGTTTGTCCGAGAATGGCAGAGCTTTCGGGTGCCGGAGAGGGAGTTGGCGTAATTGAAGTCGGTCCCGGAATAGGTGTTCTCACAACAGAGCTTTGCTCGCTTGCCGACAAGGTTGTCGCAGTTGAGCTTGACAAGCGACTTCTTCCCGTTCTTGAAGAAACACTCTCCGAACACGACAATGTAAAAGTTGTAAACGATGACATTCTTAAAATTGACTTGCACAAGCTGATTGAAGAAGAATTTCAGGGCATGGATGTTGTTGTGTGCGCAAATCTTCCGTACTACATCACATCTCCTGTAATTATGAAATTGCTTGAGGACAGACTGCCGATTTGTGCAATCACGGTTATGGTTCAGAAAGAGGCGGCTCAGCGAATTTGTGCTGAGGTGGGTTCTCGTGCAAGCGGTGCGGTAACGGTATCGGTCAATTATTATGCAGAACCCGAAATGCTGTTTTCGGTTAGTGCAGGCTCGTTTATGCCTGCTCCAAAGGTTGATTCGGCTGTTTTAAGACTTAACATTCTCAAAGAACCGCCCGTGAAGGTTGATGACGAAAAGAAGTTTTTTAAGGTTGTAAAAGCCGCCTTTTCACAGCGAAGAAAAACACTTTCAAATTCTCTTGCATCGGGACTTTCTTTGCCAAAGGCAGAGGTCAACGCAATTCTTGATAATTCCTCCGTTCCTCTAAATGCAAGGGCGGAACAGCTTAAACTTGAAGATTTTGCAAATATTGCAAACAACCTTGGTGACTGATTATGAAAAGAAAAATGAACGGTCTTTACAAAACAGCTTTTATATTGATGCTTGTTGCCGCAGCACTTTTTATTGCAGCAACAATTGTTGCATATGCTCTTGAATTGCCGTATTTCTCTGCAATTTTTTCATGCAGCGGTGCATTTCTTGCATTTTTGGGCATAATATTTGCAACCTGCAGTAAGCCAAAAAGGCATAAAAAGCACCTTGCGTCTGATGAAATAGTGCCTGAAAATGATAACAATGATGAAATCCTCGAAAATTCTGTTGACAATATGGAATAAATTTGATAGAATGTCAGTAGATAAAGGGGAGTAGTTCGCAGATAATCTGTGATATGAATCGTCAGTACATACCGTTTTCGGTATCGGTTATATCTTAAAGAACGAGACTTTTATTGTAGGGTGAGTTGTGCCTTGCAATAAAAGTCTCTTTTTATTTATCATATTTCAGATTGATTCAGATTAAATAATTCAAAAATCTGCTTTCTGCCTACCCGAACGGAGGAGAAAATTATGAAAAACTGGTATCAGTTGAACGAGAGCGAAACTCTCGACAACCTCGGTGTCACAAGTGAAGGACTTTCGTCGCAGCAGGCTGACGAGATTCTTGAAAAACATGGAAAAAATGTGCTTGAAGAGAGCAAAAAGAAATCTGTTTTTCAGGTGTTTTTAAGTCAGTTTGCCGACCTTATGGTAATAATCCTTATAATTGCGGCAATCGTTTCAATGTTTTCGGGAAGTGTTGAAAGCACAATCGTAATTTTTGCGGTAATCACACTCAACGCTATTCTCGGCACGGTTCAGCATGTCAAGGCTGAAAAGTCGCTTGAAAGCCTTAAATCGCTTTCGTCACCATCGGCAAAGGTAATTCGTGACGGAAGAAAAATTGAAATTGACTCCGAAAACATTGTCCCCGGTGACATTGTTGTGCTTGAAGCAGGTGACCTTGTTGTTGCAGACGGAAGAATAATCAATAATTATTCTTTGCAGGTAAACGAGAGTTCACTCACCGGTGAATCAACTAATATTGATAAAAGTGCCGATGTGATTGACAGGGAGGTTCCGCTTGCAGACCGCACAAATATGGTTTTTTCGGGCAGCCTTGTAACATACGGCAGAGCAATTGTTGTTGTTACGGAAACAGGCATGAACACAGAAATCGGTAAAATTGCTACACTTATGAATCAGGCTAAGAGCAAGAAAACTCCGCTCCAACTCAGCCTTGACAAATTCTCAAGCCGACTTGCTGTTATAATTATGGCAATCTGCGTAGTGGTTTTCGGACTCAGTATGTTCAACGGAATGACGGTTCTGGACTCACTTATGTTTGCCGTAGCTCTTGCAGTTGCTGCAATTCCTGAGGCACTCGGCTCAATCGTTACAATTGTTCAGGCAATGGGTACTCAGAAAATGGCAAAGGAAAATGCCATTATCAAGGATTTGAAAGCTGTTGAAAGCCTCGGTTGTGTGTCTGTAATCTGCTCCGATAAGACGGGTACGCTCACACAGAATAAAATGACTGTTCAGAAAATCTATGTGAACGGCGAAAGTATTCTTGAGAATCAGCTTGACCTCAATATTGAAAGCCACCGCCACCTTCTCTATGATATGGTTCTAAACAACGATTCGAGTATCGTTGACGGAAAGGGAATAGGTGATCCGACCGAGTACGCTTTGCTTGAAACCTTTCAGCATATCGGACTTGACGAAAATGTGCTTAGGGATGTTCTTACAAGGGTTGAGGAAGTTCCGTTTGATTCCGACAGAAAGATGATGAGCACAAAGTACAAAATGCACGGTGTAAATCATATTCTCACAAAGGGTGCGCTTGATTCAATTCTTGACCGTTGTGTAAGTATCGCAACAAAAGACGGTATTCGTCCGATTACAGATGAAGATAAGGCTGAGATTTCAAGAGTTAACCGTGAATATTCCGAACAGGGACTCCGTGTTCTCACCTTTGCATACAAGGAATCTGATGAGGCTCTCACGGTTGACACAGAGAAGGATTATACATTCATCGGACTTGTTTCAATGATAGATCCTCCGAGAGAGGAGTCAAAACAGGCTGTTGCCGATGCAATCCGTGCAGGAATCAAGCCTGTTATGATTACGGGCGACCACAAAATCACAGCAAGTGCAATTGCAAAGCAGATTGGTATTTTCAATGACGGCGACATCGCAGTTACAGGTCTTGAGCTTGACGCAATGAGCGATAAGGAGCTTGACGAAAAAATTGAGAAAATTTCTGTTTATGCACGAGTTTCTCCCGAAAACAAAATCAGAATCGTTGAGGCTTGGCAAAGAAAAGGCAACATTGTTTCCATGACAGGTGACGGTGTAAACGATGCACCCGCTCTCAAAAAAGCTGATATTGGTGTTGCAATGGGAATCACAGGCACCGAAGTTTCAAAAGACGCCGCATCTATGATTCTTCAGGATGATAACTTTGCTACAATTATCAAGGCGGTTGCAAACGGCCGAAATGTTTACCGCAACATTAAAAATGCAATTCTTTTCCTGCTTTCGGGTAATATGGCAGGCATTTTTGCCGTGTTGTTCTGTTCAATTATGGCTCTGCCCGTACCGTTTGAGGCGGTTCACCTTCTGTTTATTAACCTTCTTACAGACTCACTTCCCGCAATTGCAATCGGTATGGAGAAGCCCGAAAAAGACTTGCTCAGACAAAAACCCCGTGATCCGAAACAGGGAATCCTTACAAAAAGCTTTTCTGCTCTTATGCTCGGACAGGGCGCTTTGATTGCCGTTGTAACGCTCATTTCATTCTACATCGGACTTCAGACAAGTCCTGCCGTTGCAAGCACAATGGCGTTTGCAACACTCACGCTTGCAAGACTGTTCCACGGCTTTAATTGCAGAAGTACACATTCAATCTTTAAACTCGGACTTTTTTCAAACACGGCAAGCATAGGCGCTTTCTTTATCGGAACATTCCTGCTCGCATTTGTATTGTTTGTTCCGTTTATGCAGCCGCTTTTCAGCGTTACCGCACTCACAGGCGCACAGGCAGGCTTTATAGCCCTCCTCGCATTCATCCCGACATTTATAATTCAGTTTGTAAAAGTCATTGTTGAAAATGTGAGAAAGTAATAAATAATCAAATTCGGTCATAATCTTTGAATAATTATGACCGAAAATTATTTATTTTGAATTATTTTGACTGAAATTACAAAAATTCCTTGACAAAGTTTGACAGGTTTCTTATAATTAAATCATAACATAATGTTTCGCAGGGTATTACAGGATATACAAAAATAAGATTAAGAAGGGTGACAGAAATTATGAACATTTGGCACGACATTTCTCCAAAGAGAATTACAAAAGACAAGTTTTATGCCGTAATCGAAATTTCAAAGGGCGGCAAAAACAAATATGAGCTTGACAAAGAAACAGGTATGCTCAAGCTTGACCGTGTGCTTTTTACATCAACTCACTATCCTGCAAACTACGGCTTTATTCCGAGAACCTTTGCAGATGACGGCGATCCGCTTGATGTTCTTGTTTTGTGCAGTGAAACAATTCAGCCGATGACACTCGTTGAATGCAAGCCAATCGGTGTTCTCAATATGGTTGATAATGATAGCTGTGACGAAAAAATTATCGCAGTTCCCGTAAACGATCCCAACTACAACTGCTACAGCGACATCAGCGAACTTCCAAAACATTATTTTGAAGAAATTCAGCACTTTTTCCAGGTTTACAAGACCCTTGAGGCTGACAAGGTTACTTCGGTAACCGAAACCGACGGTGTTGACAAGGCTAAAGAAATCATTGAAAAGGCTATCACAAGCTATATTCGTGATTTTCAGATGGCGTAAATTTATAAAGACCGCAAAACTAAAAGCTTTACCAAAAACGGTAAAGCTTTTTCTTTATTCTGATATTTAATTTAATTCTAAAAAGGAATATTATTATAATTCATTCCTGTATAATAAAAATACCGCAGGTTAAAGTTTAAAATCCTTAGCCGAAAAATCTGTTTTAAAAACCGTGACATTCGGCATACGCAATAACGGGTCATACTTAAATGATCTGCATTTTCCGTTCTTGACCTGCTTAGATCTTTTGCAGAACATAATATCGTTTTCAATTCCGCTGTATTCACAATATGAACAGTTGACAGGAATATTCTTGCCAAACAAACTTTTTTTCATAATCAACACCTCTGAATGTATATAGTATAGCATTAACTTGATTATGTTTCAAGCATAATATTTTGTCGGATTTTATTTATGAAAATCAGAAAGGAACGCTTATGAAATTTTCTTCAAAAACAATGAAACTCAACAACATTGATACAGTACCGTATCTTACATATAATTCTTTGTCAGAAATAAATTTTATCAATCACGCATTTACAACCCGACTTGGCGGTGTGTCAACGGGTGAATTTACATCAATGAATATGGCATTCAACAGAGGCGACAATCCCGACAATGTAACCGAAAATTACAAAAGATTCTGCAAAAGTGCAGGCATTGACTATGAAAGTCTTGTAGCCTCGGCACAGGATCACCACACGGTTGTAAGAGCGGTAACATCTGCCGAAAAGGGCATAGGCATCTACAAGCCCCGTGATATGGAGAGCGTTGACGCCTTGATTACAAATGAAAAAGGAGTAACTCTCGTAACCTACTATGCCGACTGCACACCGCTGTTTTTTGTCGATACAAAGAATAAGGCAATCGGGCTTGCCCATGCCGGCTGGAGGGGAACTGTCGGCAGAATAGGGGAAAAGGTTGTTGAGAAAATGACTGAGCTTTACGGCACAAATCCGGCTGACATCAAAGCCGCAATCGGTCCCGCAATTTCAGTTTGTTGCTATGAGGTTGACTATCCATGTGCAGAACATTTTCTGAATCTTGCAGACCTTGACAGCTCAAAGTTCGTTTTTGAAAAAGGAAACGGAAAATATATGGTCGATCTCCTCGAAACCAACCGTCAAATTCTTACTGCTTCAGGTGTAAAGAATGAAAACATAACAGTTTCGGATGTCTGCACCAACTGCAACAGCGACCTCTTATGGAGTCACCGTGCCACCAAAGGTCACAGAGGCACAATGAGTGCATTTATGTGTATAAAATAAGAATAATATTTTTGCTTTTGCAAAGCAAAAGACGGTTATTGACCGTCTTTATCTATCTGAATTTATCTTTCTGTTTTTTGCAAACCATACATCGTTTACCTCAAATTCTTTGCCGTTGAGGTAATTAAGAATACCTGCATCGGTTTCAAAATTGAATTTCAGCTTATAGCTGTATAGCGCCTGATACTTAATTCTGTCGGGTGCTTTTTTGCCTTTGCCGTATTTTGTATCGCCCACAAGCGGATGTCCGATTGATGCCATATGTGCTCTTATCTGATGAGTTCTACCTGTTAAAAGTTCAACTTCGGCAAGGCTAAATTTGCCGTTGAAGTCAAGAATTTCATATTTTGTCTTGATTTCTTTTGAACCCTCAACCTCATTTTTGAAAACGGTAACCTTGTTTTTACTTTCATTCTTGGTCATATAACCGTGAAGTGTGTCGCTGTCCCTTTTCGGCTTTCCGTACAAAAGGCAGAGATAGTATTTTTCAAGCTCTCTTGTTTTCATTTTTGCATTTAAAATTCTCAGGCTGTCGGCATTTTTAGCCGCAATCACAATTCCGCCCGTGTTTCTGTCGCTTCTGTTTACAAGTGCAGGCGCGAATGCTTTTTCTTCATCGGGATTATATTCACCTTTGTCATACAGGTAGTGCTGAACTCTTGCAACAAGTGAATCAAAGTGATAATTCTTGTCGGGATGAACAATTATACCCGGCTTTTTATCTATAAGTATAAGGTTTTCATCCTCATAAACAATGTCAAAGGTTTTCGGTGCTTTCATGAACTCATAGCTTTTTTGCTCCGATGCCTCAAAAAATTCGTCCTTAATATAAAAGGTAAGCACATCGCCCCCTTTGAGCATAGTCTGAATATCGCACTTTTTGCCATTTACCTTAATACACTTTTTTCTTATATATTTGTACATAAGCGACTTTGGAAGAGTTTTGAATCTTTTCTGTAAAAATTTATCCAGCCGCTGATTTGCGTCATTCTTTTTTATTTCAAGTGTTCTCATAGTCTGTAAAATTCTCCGTAATTGTTTTCTTAGTTTATCTTATATCAATTTTAAAAATAATTCAACCGCTTTTGCACATAATTTGATTTTGTGTATATTCTGATATAGGGTGATACAGTGAATTGCTACACACAGAGAATAAAATCTGCAGTATGCTTTGGACTGGGACTGCTGTGTGCATCACTTCTGCCGAGTGAATGGGTACTCGTCATTGCGGCAGGCGCACTCGTAGTTGTCAGTATTTGTTGTGTTCGGAGGTAAATTATGAAAGTTGTACTTATTGAGAAACCAAAATTCATATCGGCAATTTTAAGAAAAATTTACGGAATTAAAAAAGGGTGAAAATAAATCGGTGAAAGCAAACACAACATTTTCAAGTGCTGCCGGTTTGGTCGGCAGGTAAACAGTTGCCGCCGTAGTGCCTGTTCATAGCACCTTTTGCCGAATTACGATAATTTAAGACGGTATTGACTGTTTAGTATTAAAGAAAATGCCTTTCGCTTTTGCGAGGGGCATTTTTGCGTGCTTTTTTGCGGAATATTTATGTGTGTCGGTGTAATATTTTTCATCCGTATGCAATATATTTAACTATAAAACATAAAGGAGAGAAAAATATGGAGTTTAATCAGGAAAACCGCTCGTTTTGCACACCGTCGGTTGTGCTTGACACGGTTGCCGAACAGCTTGCAGATGTTGATCTTACTCTGCCCGATTATTGTCCGGATATTGAAAAAATTCTGAAATGCACCCTTACACCAAAAATTCAGAGCAGAACACTTTCGGGTGGGCAGCTTCAAATTGACGGATTCTGTACAGTGAATGTAATGTATGTGGAAAGCATAAACAAAAGCGTTCGCTGCTGCGAACAAAGCGTCAATTTTTCGCAGAGCTTTTCCGTGAAAGATGCTCCGGATAATCCGGTTATAATAACAAAAACCAAGTCGGAATACATAAACTGCAGAGCATTAAGTCCACGCAGACTTGTAATGCACGGAGCTTTTTCCCTGTATGCAAAGGTATTTTCCAAAATTCAGACGAGCATTTTCACACCACCCGAAAACATTGAAACATTTAAAAAGGCGGTGACCTGTGCCGATTTGAAATCATTCTGTCAGGAACAGTTTTCTGTGTGTGAAGAAATTTCCGTGGGTGAAAAGCCGCAAATTGAGTCAATTCTTCACAGTGATGTAAGCGTGGGAGTTACCGATGCAAAAGCCGTTACAGGCAAACTTATGCTCAACGGTGAACTCAATCTTAAATTACTTTATCTGACGAATGTTGAAAGCGGTGAAACGGGCAAACTTGACTATCTATTGCCGTTCAATAAAATTATCGACTGCGACGGAATTGATGAAAACACAATCAACTGCGTTTCCTGCGATGTTATGTCCTATGATATAAGACTGAAAAACGATATGCTTTCAGAAAAGCCGTCCGTTATCCTTGATGTAAAGCTTTGTGTGACAGAAGAGGGATACATTACCCACGAAGAAGAGGTTGTCTGCGACGCTTATTCAACGGAATTTTCTTCTTTGCCTGAATTTGAACAGCTTAGAATTACAGGAGAAGTTGTTCCGCTGAATGAATCCCATATGGAAAAGTTGTCCGTGAAGGTAGATGACGGCAAAATTTCCAAAATTCTTGATATTTTTACCGACCAGATAACAGCCGAATCATCTCACGATGACAGAGGTACGGTCGTAAAAGGCAAAATTAACATATGTATACTTGCTCTCAACGAGGAAGACACTCCCGTGTTTATTGAACGCTCAGCCGATTATGAACATATCATTCCTAATAATGAATGTAACTGTGCAAAAATTTCAGGAGCACGCACTGCAAGTATAAGTTACCGCCTTGCCGAAGATGATGTGATTGAAATTCGTTGTGAGCTGAAAATATGCGGGACGGCTTTCTCGGAAAACAGGGTAAATGCCGTAAAAAATGTGAATGTCTTTGAAGATAAACCGATACCTCCCGAAAATTGTGCCCTTACACTATATTTTGCCGATAAGGGAGAAAAGCTCTGGGATATTGCAAAATCTCACAATACAAGGCTTGATTTGTTGCTTTCGGAAAATTCGCCTGAAAATCAGGTACTTGACGCTCCGAAAATGCTGTTGATTCCGAGAATATAGGGAGGTATAAAAATGGAAGAAAGAAATGTTTATCAAGATATTTCCCGAAGAACCGACGGCGATGTCTATATCGGAGTTGTCGGACCTGTAAGAACGGGAAAATCCACATTTATAAAGAGGTTTATGGATTCGCTTGTTTTGCCGAACATTCGTGATGAGTCGGTTTATAAGCGTACCGTTGACGAGCTTCCTCAATCTGCCGCAGGCAAAACCATAATGACAACCGAGCCAAAATTCATTCCCGAAGAATCGGTTGAAATAAATCTCGGCAACAACACAACTTTTAATGTCCGTATGATTGATTGCGTAGGATATATCGTGAACAGTGCAATCGGCTACAGTGAAGAGGACGAACCGAGAATGGTAAAAACTCCGTGGTCGAAAGAGGCAATCCCTTTTGATGATGCCGCAGAAATCGGTACTAAAAAGGTAATCACTGACCATTCTACAATCGGTCTTGTCATCACAACAGACGGTACAATCAGCGAAATTCCGAGGGAAGATTATATTGAAAGCGAGAAAAGAGTAATAAATGAGCTTAAGGCAATTAACAAGCCGTTTATTATTCTGCTCAATTCCGTCAACCCAACAGCAGACGAAACAATAAATCTTTCAAACGAAATGACTGCCGAGTACAAAGTTCCCGTAATTCCGGTAAGCTGTATGGAACTTGACGAAACCGAAATCAAAAGAATTCTTGCTCAGCTTTTGTTTGAGTTTCCTATCCGTGAAATCAAGGTTGACATTCCAAAATGGGTTGTAAAGCTCGATAAAGACCATTGGCTGAAATCGGTTGTATTTGATTCAATAAAGAAAAATGCCGCAAAAATTGAGAAAATCCGGCAAATTCAGCAGGTGTTATCAGAGCTTGAACAATGTGAGTACATTACTTCTGCAAGGGTTACGAACCTTGACCTCGGCAAAGGTTGTGCCGAAATGGCTGTATCTATCAGAGGTGAGCTTTTCTACAAGGTTATCTCGGAAGAAACAGGGCTTGAGATAACTGAGGAATACGAACTCCTGAACTGCATAAAGAGCCTTTCGCAAAAGCAGAAAGAATTTGACAAGATTGCTCAGGCTTATGAGCAAGTTCAGGAAACGGGCTACGGAATTGTTATGCCGACAATTGACGAACTTACCCTTGACGAACCGCAAATTATCAAGCAGAGCGGAAAATACGGCATAAAGCTGAGAGCAAGCGCGCCGTCAATTCATATGATGAAGATATTTACGCAGACAGAGGTTACTCCGATTGTCGGATCGGAACAGCAGTCCGAAGAGCTTGTGTCTTATCTTCTCAGAGAATTTGACGAAAATCCGGAGAAAATCTGGGAGAGTAACATATTCGGAAAATCCGTCCATGAGCTTGTAAACGAGGGACTTCACAACAAGCTTTACAGAATGCCAGCCGATGCAAGACGGAGAATAGGGGAGACTATCGAGAAAATTATCAATGACGGCTGTAACGGATTGATATGTATAATTCTGTAACGGCAAATTTCGGCAAAATTGCAAAGTTTTAATCCACAAATAAATTAACCTGCATAAAAATAAATTAGTAATATCGCCAAAAAATTATTCGCCCCATATTTGTTATTGAAAATGCTTCGGGAATAAAGTATAATATTCCTATATGCAAATGACAAATATGGGGGTTGTTTTATGAATCTTTCCGATGTAGCTTTATTGGCTAAAGAGGAGCTTTCCCTTGCTGAAAAAGGCATCGCTTCGGCAAAAGTTGTGCTTACAGGTTTTGTTGTAGTATTCGCAATGCTGATTCTCTTGATTTTCATAATCAAGATTTACGGTGCGATTATTCAGAAAGCTCAGAACGCAGGCAAAAAGAGCAAAGAGAAAAAGGCAGAAGCCGTAGCAGAAACTCCTGCTCCTGTTGTTGTCGCTCCGGTTGCTCCTGCTCAGACAGACGGTGTTTCCGATGAGGTTGTTGCCGTAATTTCCGCAGCAGTTGCCACAATGTACGGCTCTTCTGAAAAAGCAAGAATCAAGAGTATTAAAAAGTCATCAGACGGCGGTCGTTCCGCATGGGCAAAAGCCGGTGTACTTGATAATACCCGCCCGTTTTAAGGCAAAGTTTTAAGGGAAAGGATGTTATCTAATGGAAATTTTACAGGGCTTTGCAGATGCCGTTGTCGGTATCTTTAACGGCTCAGGTCTGTCAACTCTTAACTGGCAGAACTATGTAATGATTGGTATTTCAATCGTTTTGCTTTATCTTGCAATCAAAAAGCAGTATGAGCCGCTTTTGCTCCTTCCTATCGCATTCGGTATGCTGCTTGTTAATCTTTATCCGAGCATTATGGCTCCGCCTACAACACAGCTTTTGACAGAGGCTCAATGTGCCGCACAAAATGTTGCGGTGTCGGGACATGCCAAGACGGTGATTGACGGAGTAACTTATATTGAGAATCCGACATACGGCGGACTTCTTTATTATCTCTATCAGGGCGTTAAGCTCGGCATTTATCCGCCTCTTATCTTCCTTGGCATCGGTTGTATGACTGACTTCGGTCCGCTCATCTCTAACCCGAAGAGCCTTATCCTCGGTGCTGCTGCACAGATTGGTATCTTTATAACATTTACAGGTGCTATTTTCCTCGGCTTTACAGAGGCAGAGGCAGGTGCTATCGGTATCATCGGCGGTGCCGACGGTCCTACGGCTATTTATGTAACAACAAAGCTTGCTCCGCATCTTCTCGGTTCAATCGCAATTGCCGCATATTCATATATGGCTCTTGTGCCGATTATTCAGCCGCCTATTATGAAGGCGCTCACAACCAAAAAAGAGCGTTCGGTAGTTATGGAACAGCTTCGTCCCGTTTCAAAGCTTGAGAAG
Source organism: uncultured bacterium (assembly GCA_905215855.1). Taxonomy (GTDB): domain Bacteria; phylum Bacillota; class Clostridia; order Oscillospirales; family Acutalibacteraceae; genus Ruminococcoides. The sequence continues at coordinate 13,307 of CAJMRT010000024.1, read as the reverse complement.
ATTATGTTCCCGGTAATTGTTGTTATTATCATCGCAATCTTCCTTCCCGACGCAGCTCCGCTCGTTGGTATGCTTATGCTCGGTAACCTCTTTAAGGAGTCGGGCGTTGTTGAAAGACTCAGCAAAACAGCTCAGAACGAGCTTATGAATATTATCACAATCTTCCTCGGTACAACTGTAGGTGCAACTGCATCCGGTCAGAACTTCCTTACTTTTGATACAATCAAGATTATCGTTCTCGGTCTTCTTGCATTTTGTATGGGTACTGCATTCGGTGTACTCTTCGGTAAGATTATGTACAAGGCAACAGGCGGTAAGGTTAACCCGCTCATCGGTTCAGCTGGTGTATCTGCCGTTCCAATGGCTGCTCGTGTATCACAGAAGGTTGGTCAGGCTGAAAATCCCGGCAACTTCCTCCTTATGCACGCTATGGGCCCGAATGTTGCAGGTGTAATCGGTTCTGCAGTTGCTGCAGGCGTACTTCTTAATGTTGTAGGCTAATAACCGTAACTTAATAATTATGATAAAGGAAGTCTTTTGACTTCCTTTATTTTTTCGTTATTATGTAAATTTAATAATGAAAATTTGTATAATATTACAGAAATTATTTCAATTATTATTCTATGATAGAATTATTGCACGGGTTATATAAGATATAATAATTAGTAAATATGTAAAACTGTGCCGTAAAACATCTTCTTTTTTGCTTTGCAGTACCGTTTCCTTAATATGAATTAAAGGGGCTATATAAATGGCAAAGAATGTAACCGTTCAGCGAATTGTCAGCGTCCTTTTACACAGAGTCAAGTTTATTATTCTTGCTACTGTTGTAATGGGATTGCTGTTCTTTATGTACTCACGCTTTGTAATTGCACCGATGTACAGCACATCGACTATGATTTATGTTCAGAATTACAGTTCTGCTCAGCGTGATAACGCAAATACCAAGGCTACGACTTCGACAAAAACTGAAAGTGATTCAAAAAAGACTTCAAACGAAGAAAATCAGAAAATTTATCCTGCCGATATTTCCGCATCTGCAAACCTTGCTGAAATCTGTGTTACGCTCTTTAAAAACTCTGATGAGATGACAGCACTCTATGACGGATGCACGGTTAATGTTGATGTAACTGACGGTACTTTCTTTATTACTATTACCGTTGACGGTACCGATGCACAGAAGTGCGCCAATGTTGCAAATCAGCTTGCCGAAAAAGCTGCCGAGGTTTACAATTCAAAATTCAGCTACGGTCAGATTGGAACTCTCCGTCAGGCCAATGTTCCGCCGGCACCTTATGCGCCGAGCAATATGAAAAATATGCTCATCGGTGCCGCTATCGGATTTATTGCATCCTGCCTTATTTCAATTCTTATTGAACTTATTGATACAACTATCAAGTCAGAAGACGATATACAGGAAATTTACGGAATCCCCATATTTGCCGAAATTCCCGACTTTGATAACCAGGGTTAAGGAGGAACTATGGCTTCTAATTTTAAATTATTTAAAAAGAAAAACGACAGAAAAAACAAAGGACAAACTTTTTCTCTCTCTGACAAGAGCAAGTTCGCAATTGTTGAAGCCTACAAGGCGGCAAGAACAAATATTATGTTTTCACTTTCTGCAAAAGAAAAGAAATGCTTTGCCGTAACAAGCTATTCAAAGGGTGAGGGAAAGAGCACGGCTTCCGCAAACCTTGCAATTTCATTTTCAAAAATGGAGAAGAGAGTTCTTCTCATTGACTGCGATCTTCGCCGTCCGAATATTCATAATATTTTTAAGCTTGACAATAAGAACGGTCTTACCAATGTAATCGGTAAAATGATTGAGGTTGACGAGGCTGTTAGGCATGATGTTTTACCTAATCTTGATATTCTCCCTGCGGGTACTATTGCGCCAAACCCTTCCGAGCTTATGTGCAGCGCTCGTTTTCAGGAGCTATACAAGCAGTTTGTCAGGGATTATGATTATGTAATTTTTGATACACCCCCTATCGGTGTTGTTGCCGATGCTTTGCTTCTCAAGGATTTGATTGCCGGTTTTGTTGTAGTTGTGCGTGAACGCTCAACAACTCACGGTGATCTTCAACATCTTATTGACAGCGTTAAGCTTGCCGACTCTACCATACTCGGACTTCTTGAAGTAGGCTGTACCTATGATTCAAAAAGAAGGAAGAAAGGCTATTACTATTACCAGTATTATTGATTTGTCAGATTCGCTGCTTTGTGCTGCAGCACGAAAATATATAAAAACTCTATAAACAACAAAAAATCACAGACTTGCAAACTTTCACCAAAAATGACTGTTGCAGGTCTGTTCTTTTTTGTGAAAATAAAAATGCAAGATTGCAAAAAATATCTTGCATTTTTCTGCCGCATAGAGTAAAATATATTAGAAAATTAAAATACATTTGCAATAATATTTTAAGGAGTTATTCAAAATGGGTTATCTTGATTTAAGTAAGCAGGAACTTGAAAAAGAGTACAGCGAACTTTCAAAAAGATTTGAAGAAATCAAAGGTATGGGTCTTAACCTCAATATGGCAAGAGGTAAGCCGGGTAAAGAACAGCTTGACCTTTCACTTCCGATGCTTGACACAATTAACAGCAAGTCTGATTTTATCGGTGACGACAAGATGGATTGCCGTAACTACGGACTTCTCAACGGCATCACAGAATGCAGACATCTTTTCGGAGATATTCTCGGAGTTGACGCTGATTCGGTTATGGTAGGCGGTTCTTCAAGCCTTAATATGATGTTCGATACAATTTCATGCTTTATGACTGCTCCCGTTGTTGAGGGCTGCAAGCCTTGGTATGAAGTAAAGAACAGAAAGTTCCTTTGTCCTGTTCCGGGTTATGACCGTCACTTTGCTATTACACAGTACTACGGTTTTGAGCTTATACCGATTCCGATGGATGACAACGGTCCCGATATGGATATGGTTGAAAAGCTCGTTTCAGAAGATGATTCTGTTAAGGGTATCTGGTGCGTTCCTAAGTATTCAAACCCTGCAGGCATCACATACAGTGATGAAGTTGTAAAGCGTTTTGCTGCTCTAAAGCCTGCCGCTAAAGATTTCAGAATTATGTGGGATAATGCTTATTGTATTCACGAAATCAGCGATACACCCGATGTACTTCTCAACATTATGGATGAGTGCAAAAAGACAGGCAACGAAGATCTTCCTATTATGTTCTGCTCAACATCAAAGATTACTTTCCCTGGCTCAGGTGTTGCTGCAATGGCTGCATCCGAGAATAACCTTAAAGTTCTCCGTGAGAGATATAATTATGAAATCATCAGCTATGACAAGCTTAATATGCTTCGCCATGTAAGATTTTTCAAGAATTTTGACGGCGTTCTTAAGCATATGGAAAAGCACAAAGCTATTCTTAAGCCAAAGTTTGACATCGTTCTTGATACTCTCGACAAAGAACTTGCGCCTGCTAAGATTGCTTCTTGGAAAAAACCTCATGGCGGTTACTTTGTAAGCGTTGATGTATTTGATGGTACAGCAAAGAGAACAGTTGCTCTTTGTAAAGAGGCAGGAGTTGTCCTCACAGGTGCAGGTGCAACATATCCTCTCGGTCTTGATCCAAAGGATTCCAATATAAGAATTGCTCCGACATTCCCTCCGAACAACGAGCTTGAAGTTGCAATGGATGTATTCTGCACTTGCGCTAAGCTTGCCGCTTGCGAGAATATTCTGAACAAGTAATCATCAATTAAATTTTTGTCTGTCAATGCTCAATCGGAAAGATTTTGTACATTATTTATAACATTAGAATGTTTTTTTTGACAAATTGAATTCTTTTTTTATTAAATATTTCCGTATCCATTGACATTTTACCAAAAAAATTCTATAATAACTCTGTTACGGTCTGTGATTAGATGTTCGTGACAGAGTTATTTTGACTTTAGAGCAAAATAAAATCACAGCCAATTATTTAACGGAGGTTTCAAAGGCATGAAAAGAGTTCCAAAGCCTGTATTCTTTGTCGTAGCTTTGCTGATACTTGCCTTTTCATTTACTGCGATTTTTGGTATTTCCTACTACACCGGCGATAACAAAACAACAGTATTAAAAGGTATCAGTGATATACGATGGGGAATAGACATCCGTGGCGGTGTTGAAGCTACATTCAAACCGGCAGGGGATGTTGACGCAACTGACGAGCAGCTTGAGTCTGCAAAGTCAATCATTGAATTAAGAATGGTATCTCAGGGTATCACAGATTATGAGCTTTATGCTGATGCAAAAAGCGACAGAATCATTGTTCGTTTCCCATGGAAGGAAGATTCCGACCAGAACGCAGTTGAGGCTATCGAAGAAATTTCTTCAACAGCACAGCTTACATTCCGCCCCGGAGACGGTCACGCAACAACTGACATCGATTCAAACGGTGAATATGTTTACAAGACTCCTTCAGGCGACACAGCAAACACAATTCTTATGGACGGTTCTTATGTTGAAAGTGCCTCAGCAGGTATGACAACAGATAAGACAACAGGTAAGAATTCCTATGTTGTACAGCTCAAACTTAAGAGCAGCGGCGACAAGAACGGTAAAGAGCGTTTTGCTGAAATCACTAAAGAATATCTCAACCAGCAGGTTTCAATCTGGATGGATGATATTATGCTTTCAGCTCCTAAGGTTGAGGCTGAAATTACAGACGGCAATGCTGTTATTTCGGGCAGCTTCACAGCTAAAGAGGCTCAGGACCTTGCATCAAAAATCAATGCAGGTGCTCTTCCTTTCCAGCTTGAAACATCAAACTACGGCACAATCAGTGCAACACTCGGTGAGAACTCACTCGTTGCAATGGCATATGCAGGCGTTATTGCATTCATCATCATTGCAATCATTATGATTCTTTTCTATCGTTTACCCGGTTTTGTTGCAGTTATCTCACTTATCGGTCAGATGGGTCTTGCAATTGCGGCAGTATCAGGTTACTTCCCTGTATTCTCATCATTCACAATGACCCTTCCGGGTATTGCGGGTCTTATTCTTTCAATCGGTATGGGCGTTGACTGTAATGTTATTACAGCTGAGCGTATCAAGGAAGAACTCAAGGCAGGAAGAACTCTTGACGGTGCGCTTGAAAGAGGTACTAAAAATTCACTTTCCGCTATCGTTGACGGTAATATGACCGTTATTATCGTATCGATTATCCTTATGCTTGTATTTGGTCCTGCAAATATTCTCTCCATTATCTTCGGTGAGTCAACAACAGGTACTATCTACTCATTCGGTTACACACTTCTTGTCGGCGTAATCGCTAACTTTATCATGGGTGTATTCTGTACAAGAATTATGCTCAGAAGTGTTGCAGGCTTTAAGTTCCTGCGTAAAAAATGGTTGTTTGGAGGTGCTAAGAATGACTGATAAAACTCAGACAAAGGCAGTTTCAAAAGCCCCTCTTACAGACGAGGAATTTGTTAATAAGTATAACGGAGGCCGCAAGATTATTGACTTTGTAGGTCACAAAAAGATTTTCTTCGGAATTTCCCTTTCTATTATTATTATCGGTATCATCTGCAACTTTATTTTTGGTACACAGCTTGACATTCAGTTCTCAGGCGGTGCTACTCTTAAATTCAGCTACAGCGGTGAAATCAATCAGTCTGAACTTACTGATTTTATTCAGGCTAAAACAACAGAGGACAGAATCACCACTACATATGCTCAGGACCTTATGGGTAACAGCGGCACAACAGTAACAGTTCAGTTCTCAGGTAACGATTCAATCAAAACTGATATTCAGAAGAACCTTGAATCGGATCTTCAGAAGCAGTATCCGGACAATGACTTCAAGTGTCTTGAATCAAACTCAGTTGACGCATCAATGGGCTTCAGTTTCTTGCTCAAGTGTCTTACTGCTGTTGCAATTGCAGCCGTACTTATGGTTCTTTATGTAACAATCAGATTTAAGAAAATCGGTGGTCTTTCAGCAGGTGTTATGGCTCTTGTAGCCCTCTTCCACGATGTTGCAATGATTTACTTTATGTATGTAATCTTCCAAATGCCGATTGACGCAAGCTTTATCGCAGTTGTTCTCATGATTCTCGGTTACTCACTTAACGATACAATTGTTATCTATGACCGTGTTCGTGAGGAAAAGAAGCTTGTTGGCAGCAAAACAGATGTTGGCAAGGTATTCAACCTCAGCTGTACAAAGTGTATTAAGAGAACAATTATGACTTCTATTACAACACTTTCAGCTATTCTTGTTGTTTACATTGTTGCTTGTGCATTCAACATCACATCTGTTCAGAGTTTTGCTCTTCCGATGATTATCGGTATCGTATCAGGTTGTTATTCTTCAATCTGCATCGCAGGTCCGCTTTGGGTTATGTGGCAGCGCCACAAAAAGGCTAAAAAAGCCGCTGCCAAAGCTGCATAAAACAGCCATCGGATAATTTATCCGATTCTGCAAATAATTAAAATGGGGTTGCATAAAGATATTTTATGCAATCCCATTTGTGTATTTTGTACTTAAAACAATTTGGAGCGATATATGAAAAAACTTGTTTCGATTTTCCTTTCTACCGTAATAATCTGCAGTTTGTTTTCAATTTCAGGTTGCGGAAAAACTGAAAAGGTTCAAAACTCTGACGGCAAAATCAGCATTGTCACAACAATTTTTCCATACTATGATTTTGTAAGACAACTCGCAGGTGACAAGGCTGATGTTCGCCTTTTGCTTTCTCCGGGAAGTGATCCACACAGCTATGAACCCACACCGTCCGATATTGTTGCAATTGAAAACTGTGACCTCTTTATTTATAACGGTGGCGAAAGTGACGAATGGGTTGACGGAGTGCTTTCATCAATTGAAAACAAAAATGTCAAAGTGATGAAGATGATGGAGTATGTTACTCTCAGACACGAACAGTCAATGGATCATAACCACGAACACGCTGAACATGAAGATATGGACGATAATGACGAAGGTCATGATCACGAAGAGGGGGAGGAGTATGACGAGCATATCTGGACTTCAATCAGAAATGCCGAGCGAATGTCAGCTTCAATTGCAGATGAATTGATTTCGGTTGACAGCAAAAACTCAGATTATTACAACGAAAAGAAAGCTGATTACATTTCAAGTCTTGACAACCTTGATAAGAAATTTACAGAGGTTGCTAATAATAAAAAGCGTGACACGCTTGTTTTCGGTGACAGATTTCCGTTTCTTTATTTCGTAAGCGACTATGACCTCGGCTATGAATGTGCATTTCCGGGTTGCAGTCACGAAACCGAGCCGAGTACGGCGGTTGTTTCTCATTTGATTGATTTTACAAGAGAAAATAATATTCCCGTTGTATTCTATCTTGAACTTTCAAGCGGTAAGATTGCGCAGATTATCTCCGAAGATTCTTCTGCCAAGACAATGCAATTCTCATCATGTCACAATGTTACAAAGGAAGATTTTGAAAACGGAGCAACTTATATTTCTGTTATGGAGCAAAATCTTGAAGCACTAAAGGAGGCGTTATACTGATGTCGCTTATTAAAATTGAAAATGCCTCACTCGGTTATGAAGGCAAAACCGTTGTCAATGATATTTCGGTTGATATAAAAGAAAAGGATTATATCTGCATAGTCGGTGAAAACGGTTCGGGTAAAACTACTCTTATGAAAGCTCTTCTCGGACTTTTGAAGCCTTTGAGCGGTTCAATTACCTACGGTGACGGACTTAAACAGAATGAAATCGGCTATCTTCCGCAGTCAAGCGATATTCAGCGTGACTTTCCTGCTTCGGTCAGTGAAGTTGTGCTTTCGGGTTGCCTTAACAAAAAACACACTTTTTTCTATTCTAGGGAGCAGAAAAAAACAGCCGCTGAAAATATGAAACTCACAGGCATTTATGATTTACGCAAGAAATGTTTCAGAGAACTTTCGGGCGGTCAGCGACAGCGTGTTATGCTCGCCCGAGCATTGTGTGCAACTCACAAACTTATTATTCTTGACGAGCCTGTAACCGGACTTGACCCAATGGCAATGGCTGATATGTACGCTCTCATCAAAAAGCTGAATGAAAGCGGAATCACTATCATAATGGTTTCTCACGATGTTAATTCAGCCGTGAGCAATGCCTCAAAGATTTTGCACCTTGCAAAGAATTGGTATTTTTACGGTACTGCACATCAGTATCTCCATTCGGATGCAGGCAAGCGTTTCATTCTCAGCGATTGTCCGTGTGATGAATGTCAGCACAGAGTTCACGGAGGTGCAAAAAATGTTTGATATGATTTTTGAAATGTTTTCATACAATTTTATAGTCAGAGCATTCATTGTCGGCATACTCGTATCATTATGTGCGGCTCTGCTCGGCGTTACGCTTGTTTTAAAACGCTATTCAATGATTGGCGATGGACTTTCACATGTGGGATTCGGTGCGCTTGCAGTTGCGGCGGCACTCAATCTTGCACCGCTTGAAGTTGCCGTTCCTGTAATTATTATTGCGGCATTTCTGCTTTTAAGACTTTCCGAGAACAGCAAAATTAACGGTGATGCTGCAATTGCCATAATTTCAAGTACTGCTCTTGCAATAGGCGTTGTCTTTGTCAGTGTATCGGGTGTGAATACCGACCTCAATTCGTATCTGTTCGGCAGTATTCTTGCCACAACAACAGCCGATGCTATTATGTGCGGAATCCTTGCACTTGTTGTAATCGTAATATTCATTTTGTTCTATAACAAGATTTTTGCCGTAACCTTTGATGAAACATTTTCAAGGGCAACAGGTCTTAGAACAGGTGTTTATAACACGGTAATCGCACTTCTTACGGCTCTCACAATTGTAATCGGTATGAGAATTATGGGTACTCTGCTTATTTCCGCACTTATTATTTTCCCTGCACTTTCTTCAATGAGAGTGTGCAAAAAATTTAAGGCGGTAATTCTCTGCTCAGGTGTGCTTTCACTCTGCTGTTTCTTTGTCGGTATGTGCGTGTCATATTCCTGCGACACTCCAACCGGTGCAAGTGTAGTAATAGTCAATGCCGCCGTTTTCCTCATATTCTGGCTGATTGAATTTATCAATTCCAAAATCAGAAAGAATAATTCTGTGTAAGAATTATAATATATTTTCAACTAACGGAAACTCGCTTTCTTTAATGGAGGCGAGTTCTTTTTTTGCCTGAACGCTTTCGGCAAAGTACATATCTCGGTTCTGTTTTTGGGCAAAGGCAGTCATTCTTGAAATGCTTAGTCCTATGTCGTCAACATAATCGTGTATAAGCAAGGTATCAATCAGCTTTGCACTGTCATACCATTCTTTTTCTGTTTCTTCACAAATTTTGAGTGCATCGTCAAATTCAAGCCTGTTCATAAGTCTGTCGGCATGTTCAATTTTTGCAATGAACGAATCTGTTTTGCCAGAAATAAATCCCGTTTCGATTGAAGCGAATAAAAGTGCCGCCAAAACAAGCGAAAGTGCAATGTAAATTCTTTTCATATCGTCACTCCTTTTTTATAATGTTGTAATTTCCGAGTGCGTCAAGTGTCATCAGAAAAACATTATTTTGCTTAATATTTTTCTTTTCGAGAATTTTCTTGACATAATCCTTTTCTTTTTCACATAAATTTAGTGAATTTTGAAGAATTTTTCCGTTGCTTACAACAACCGTTTCAATTTTGTTGTCTTTAATTTTCAAACCGAAATCTTCGGCAGAGGGTTGCCGTTTTTCAGGCTTTTCAAGAATACTGACTTCGCCGTTTGTTTCAACAATGCAGTACTGAATGTCTTCAATTGAAAAAACTCCCTGCTGTCTTAACCTGACACTCAAATCTTCGGTTGTAAGCCGCAGCTTTTTCATAGCAGATTGCAAAATTTTTCCGTCTTTAATTACAATAACAGGTTTTCCGCACACAAGACTGCGAAAACCGCTCCACTTCATCATAATCACGCTTGCTGTAATTTCCAGTGCAACAAGAATTGCAACGGGAATAACTCCGCTCAAAAGCGGCTGAGATGTGTTTTGCATTGGGATTGAAGCAATGTCCGACACTATCATCGTGATGACAAGCTCACTCGGCTGCATATCGCTTATTTGCCGTTTGCCCATAAGTCTGATTGCCAAAATAACAAAGGCATAAAGCAAAATTGTTCTGATTATTGAAATTAACATAACATCACCGTTACTAATATTTGCATAATTTGAGCTGATATACCGCAAAATAAAAAGCAGATATGTAAAGACGGTGATTAAATGTATAATTCGTTAAGAGAAAATATTGCAACCTTAAAGCAGATGTTCAAAAACTCGGCTGACTTTACGGTTCGTGAAATGAATTTAAAAGGAAAATGCGGCATAAAATCCGCAATCATCACAATTGAGGGAATGTGCGGAAAAGACACACTTGCGTTGTCGGTAATAAATCCTTTGCTCGATTATTATTTTGAATGTAAGAATTCCGATGAAATCTTTGACACAATTAAAAATACCGTGTTGACATCAAGCGAGATTGTCGAGTTTACGACAATTGATGAGGCAATCAGCTTTTCAACATCAGGTTTTGCCTTACTTGTTGTTGACGGCTGCAGTCGAATGCTTGCAATCGGTGCGCAGGGTTTTTCTTTCAGAAGCGTTTCCGAACCCGAAAGTGAGGTTGTGCAGAGAGGCTGCAGAGAGGGCTTTACCGAACCGCTTAGAATCAATATGACCTTGATAAGGCGGAGAATTAAAAGTTCCGACCTTGTTTTTGAAACCATAACAAGCGGTTACAGTTCAAACACGCAAATGATGATTTGTTATCTTCAAAACAGCGTGTCAAAGCAAATTCTTAAAACAATCAGAAAGAGGCTTGAAAACTGCAATCTGAAAATGATTCTTGCATCGGGATATTTAAGCGAATATCTTGAAGATAACAGCTCAAAATCGCTTTTTTCGGGAGTCGGAATTTCCGAAAGACCCGATACGGTTTGCGGAAAACTTTCAGAGGGAAGAGTGGCAATCCTGATTGACGGAACTCCGTCGGTAATTATAATTCCGCACCTTTTTGTCGAAGAATTTCAAAGTGTTGACGATTATTCAAACCGTCCGTATTATGCGGCATTTATACGGATTTTAAAGTATATTTCATTCTTCATAGCCGTATTTTTACCCGGAATATACACGGCTTTTGCACAGTTTCACCCCGAATATTTTCCTACCGGATTGCTTGTGAAAACCTCCGATTCGTTATCGCAGACACCATTGCCCGTAACACTTGAAGTCATTCTCATAACTTTTATCTATGAAGTTATGAGAGAGGCGGGACTGCGTATTCCAAAACCGCTCGGACACGCTGTCAGCATTGTAGGTGCGCTTGTAATCGGCGAAAGCGCCGTCAGTGCAGGTATAATCAGCTCGTCAACCCTTATGGTCGTAGCAACTGCGGCAATTTGCAGTTATGTCACATCCGCACTCTATCCGCCTATTATGGTGCTGAGATTTTTCTGCGTTATTGCAGGCGGAATGTTCGGCTTGTGGGGAATAGTTCTGCTCACCTGCGGAGTGCTTGTCAATATGTGCTCAAAAACCTCGGTCGGTGTGCCGTATATGTCATCGCTTGCACCATTTTCTTGGCGAAGTATGCGTGATGTCTTTGTCAGAGCAGATTGGAAAAGTCTTTCAAAGCACACAATCAAGGTTCAGAAATTTCCCGAAACGGAGGAGATGTAATGCAGTCTAATATAACTTTTCCGTCAAAAAGACTTATGCTTTCGCTGTTTGTATGCTCGGTTTTGCCGATACTACTGATGGGACGGAATTTTTTGCAGAGTGACAACATTTTTTCAAGCCTTGTGTCAATCGGATTCGGAATAATTTTTACTCTGCTGTGCTTTGTTCCTTTTTATTCAATTAAACACAGAACAAGGCTTGATTTTTCAGCCTTTGCAAAAAATATTTCCGAAACCGGCTTTCTCTTCGTGTCGGCATATTATTGTATGTATTTCACTGTGATAACCGTTTCTCTTCTGATAAGATTTTGCGATATGTTTGTTTCGGGAGTTAATCCCGATGTCGACACAAAGGTGATTGCCTTTCTGATACTTTGCATTTGTGTTTACGGTGCATCAAAGGGGATAAATCCGCTTTCAAGAGTCAGCATTTTTGTGTTTGCATTTCTGATAATTGCTTTTGCCGTGATATTTTTCGGAAATATAAAATCTTTTGAATTTGTACCGAACAGCACCTTTGTTACACCCGATTTTTCAAATATTCGTAGCAATGTTGCAGACTGTTTAATCTTTGCGTTTCTGCCTGTTATTTTTGGATTCAATTCCACAAGCACCAAAAATCTGTCGATAAAACAACCTGTAATTACAACTCTTATTATATTCGGCACATTAATGCTGACTTTGTTTTTTGTCGATTTTGTTATCGGTGCATATTCTGCACAGCAACCGTTTTCTGTTCAGCTATTGTCAAAAACTGCTTATTTCGGTGATATGAAAGGCTTTGACAGCTTTTATCTTGCCGCAGTAACCTCCTGCGTGTTTGTCTTTGAAACTGCTGTTCTAATCAGCGTTTCAAACTGCATTGTCAATACATCATCTAAAAAGACTTTGCTCTTTGTCGCAATAATTGCGTTGATAATGTTCGTACTTTTTATTTGTGCTGATAGCTATAATGCTGTAAAAGAATTATTATTAAATAATATTTTTCTGTCTGCACTCAATTTTATTTCCGCACTTTTGATTCCTATAATCTATCTTTTTGTGTATAGGAGAAAGCTATATGATTAAAAAACTATGTTTAATACCGCTTTTTGCAATTGCCCTGATTTTAGGCGGATGTTCCCACTCAAACCGCATTGACACTTCATCGCTTGTACAGACGATTACGGCAGAAAATAAGTCGGGCAAAACCGTGTATAATTTCTATCTGCTTGAAAACAGCGAAGATGTGCATAGCGTATCGGTTGAAGCCGAAAGCCTTGAAAAAGCGGTAATATTAGCAAAGAAAACTTATATTCCAATGCTTACCCTCTCAAAACTTGAACTATATCTTATAGATTCAAATCTCGGTGAAAAAACACTTAAAACGGATATAAATTATATTTCAAAAGAAAGCACAATTTCGCCTTTGACTTATACCACTTTTTCGGATACAAAAACTTTGCAACTTTTTTCAAAAGATAAAGAAGCCTTAAAAAAAGTGAAAGAGCACATTGTTCTGATAAAGAATAATAACGAGCTTTCTGTTACTTCTTTATCCATATTTAATAATTTTAATGGTAAAAATAACGGTTATTTGAGTATTTGTTGTATTAGTTCTGAAAAAGAATTAAAATCTGACATTGTTA
>CAJMRT010000023.1 GCA_905215855.1 uncultured bacterium | reverse complement strand
CGTCATATCTTCAGGGATATGCCGAAAGCATTACACTTGCACAGCTTTGCGATGAGTATATCAAAAACAATGAAATTGAACACAACATTCCGATGTACTACATCTGATAGATTACAAACAAAAAGCCACCGATTTTTATGTCGGTGACTTTTCTTGTTTTTATTGGGTTTTATTTAAAGCTTTCAATAACCTGACAGGTTTTTTCAATGTCATCTTCCGTGTGCGCAAATGAAACAAACATTGCCTCAAACTGTGACGGTGCGGCATAGATTCCGTTTTCAAGCAGATGATTGTAATACTCGGCATATCTCTTTGTGTCGGCTGTGGTTGCGGTGTCATAGTCAACAACCTTTTTGTCTGTAAAGAATGCCGTCATAATCGAACCCACACGGTTCACATTAAGTCCTGCATTCTTCATTGCATTTTCAATCTTTGCCGATTTGCGTTCAAGCTCGGGATATATCGAATCTTTATTTTTTTCAAGAATTTTAAGCGTTGCAATTCCTGCACTTACCGCTACCGGATTTCCCGAAAGTGTGCCTGCCTGATAAACAGAACCGAGAGGAGCAACACACTCCATAATCTCTTTTCGCCCTCCGTAAACCGCAAGCGGCATTCCGCCGCCGACAATTTTTCCGAGGGTTGTAAGGTCGGGTTTCACTCCGTAAAGCTTTTGAGCACCGCCGAGTGAAAGTCTGAAGCCTGTGATTACTTCATCGAAAACAAGAAGTGAGCCGTGCTTTTCCGTAATTTCACGCAAGAATTTTAAAAATCCTTTTTTGGGCGGTACAACACCCATATTTGCGGCACAAGGCTCAACGATTACACAGGCAATTTCATCACCGCAGTTATCAAAAAGCTGTTGAACGGATTCTTCATCGTTATATTTTGCAAGGAGAGTTGTGTCTGTGTAGCCTTTCGGCACACCTGCGCTGTTCGGAATTGAATTTGTCAGAAGTCCCGAACCGCCCTTTACAAGCAAGCCGTCGGAATGGCCGTGGTAACAGCCCTCGAATTTTACGATTTTATCCCTTTTTGTAAAGCCTCTTGCGGCACGGATTGCGCTCATAACCGCCTCTGTGCCTGAATTTACAAGTCGGAGCATTTCAATTGACGGCATATTTTTGCGGATAAGCTCGGCAAGTTCAATTTCTCCGCTGTGGCATGCACCGAATGTAAGTCCGTTCTGACAGGCAGAAGTCACGGCCTTGATAACATCGGGCTGTTTGTGACCGAGGATATTCGGTCCCCATGAGCAGATATAGTCAATGAACTCGTTTCCGTCAACATCATAAATTTTTGAACCCTCTGCACGGTCGATAAAAAGCGGAGTTCTTCCGACCGAACGGCACGCACGGACAGGACTGTTCACACCGCCGGGCATAAAGTCAAGCGCCTGTGCGTATAGCTTTTCGCTTTGAGTTGTATTCATAAAAGCACTTCCCTATTTGTAAAATTCGTCAATCCATTTTGCAACATCAAGTGCGTGGTATGTGATTATGATATCCGCACCCGCCCTCTTGATTGCAATCATATTTTCGCACACAATTTTCTTTTCGTCAATCCAGCCTTTTTCGGCAGTCGCCTTGACCATTGCATATTCACCGCTTACATTATAGGCAACAAGCGGAAGGTCAAAGCGTTCGCTTGCGGCTTTTACGATATCGAGATATGCAAGTGCAGGCTTGACCATAACCATATCCGCACCCTCGTCAATATCGTCTGCAATTTCACGCAGAGCCTCTTTGCCGTTTGCGTAATCCATCTGATAGCTTTTTCTGTCGCCAAATTCGGGGGCAGATTCTGCGGCGTCACGGAACGGCGAATAGTAGCCTGAGGCAAATTTTGCACTGTATGACATAATCGGAGTGTTGATAAGTCCGTTTTCGTCAAGTGCGTTTCTGATTGCAGACACTCTGCCGTCCATCATATCCGACGGAGCAATGATATCCGCACCTGCTTTTGCAAGGCTGACAGCCATTTTAGAAAGGAGCGGAAGTGTTTCGTCATTGAGAATTTCGTGACCGCAAACAACACCGCAATGACCGTGACTTGTGTATTCACAAAGGCAGACATCGGCAATAATAAGGAGTGACGGATAATTTTTCTTTATGTATCTGATTGCGTTCTGAGTTACACCGTTATCGTCATAGGCTGATGTTGCAAGCTCGTCCTTATGCTTTGGTATTCCGAAAATAAGAAGTCCTGCAATGCCGCTGTTTTCAATTTCCTTAAGAATCTCGTCTGCTCTGTCAAGCGAATATTGGCAGACATTCGGCATTGAATCAACGGGCTTTTTAATATTTTCGCCCTCTGCAATAAAAATCGGGTAAATCAAATCACCCTTATCAATTCTTGTTTCACGAACAAGACTGCGAATCTGTTCGCCTGCTCTTAATCTTCTGAATCTTCTCATATATTTATCCTTCTTTCAAAGTTACTTCCTTGATTATAGTTTCCAAAATTCCGTCTGTATCCTTCGTTTTTGCAATCTTGAACGAATTTACGCCGTGACTTTCAAGTGCATCGGCGGTAATTTCACCTATGCATACAACGGAAGTTCTGTCGGAAATAATTGCTCCGCCGTCAAAAAATGTGTTCACACCCGACGCACTCGCAAAAGTGATGAAGTCGGTATCAACAACGGAATTGTCCTGTTTTTTCTCAAGCTGAATGTCATAGGTTTTTACATCGTCAAAGTCAATGTTGTTATCAGCCAAAATCCGAGTGAGTTCGGGCGAACCGTTTTCGGCACGCAGAATCAATACTTTTTCGCCGCTTTTCACCGTTTTTGCAAGCAAAATTCCAAGTTCACGGGTTGTGTAGACATTCGGAATACAGTCGGCAAAAACTCCGTACTTTTCAAGTACAGCCGCAGTTCCCGAACCGATCACCGCAAACTTGACATTTGCAAAACTGCGGATATCCTTTTTCAGCTTACGCAGTCGGCTCATAAAAATTTCTGCACCATTCATACTTGTAAGCACCACATAATCGTAGCCGTCAATACCGTTTATTGCATTGTCAAAAACTTCGTTGTCATGATATTCAATCACCTTTAAAAGGTCGTGTCTTTTGACCTTTGCACCCGAAAGCGTAAGCATTTTGCCGAGCTTGTCTGAAAGCTTTCTCGTACCCGTAACAGTAACCGAAACATTTTTGAGCGGTCTTGTAATTGTGGGGGCAAAGTCAAATTTTGCGGTTTCGCCAACCACTATAACGGCAGGCGGTACAACCTCTGCTGATTTAACATTTTCGCAGATTGTCGAGAGAGTTCCCCTCACGGTCTGATTTTTTGCACAAGCACCGTTTGACACAACTGCAACGGGAGTATCCTCCGATTTACCGTTACGAATTAGATTTTCCGCAATATCGGGGAGGTTTCTCAATCCCATTAAAAAGACAAGCGTTCCGTCAGTTTCGGCACATTTCTTTATATTTTCGGGCAGGGTGTCCTGTGCCGTATGTCCCGTGATTATATGAACACTTCGGCTCAGATTTCTGTGTGTAACAGGGATTCCCGCAAGCTCGGGAACGGCAATCGAGGATGAAATTCCTGGTACAATATCAAACGGAATATCAGCACTTTTGAGGGTTTCAATCTCCTCTCCGCCTCTACCGAACACGAACGGATCGCCGCCTTTAAGACGGACAACCGTTTTGCCCTCTCTCGCCTTTTCAACAAGGATTTCGTTAATATTTTCCTGCTTTTCGCTGTGTCTGCCCGAACGCTTTCCAACGCAGATTTTTTCAGCCGTTTCGGGTGCAAAACCGAGCAATGACACATCTATAAGGCTGTCGTAAACAAGCACATCGCAATGTCTGATATACTCCGCACCACGCATTGTTATCAGGTCAAAATCGCCGCATCCCGCACCGACAATATACACTCTTCCGTTACTCAATTTTGCTCACCAGCCTTTTTGCAAGTTTGATTCTGTTTGAAATTTTATCTGTTCCGCTGACTGTTTTTCTGCAGTCGGCAGACAGAGAAAGCGTTATCCTGTCGTTTTCAACCTTTGATATTGCACCGACGGGAGTTGAACAATCGGCATTGAGACTGTGCAGAACCTGTCTTTCGGTTTCAAACGAAAGCATTGTATTTTTGTCGCTGATTTCAGCGAGCATTTTGGAAACCTCGCTGTTTTTTCTGCTTTCAATCGCAACTATTCCCTGACACGGTGCAGGGAGAAATTCATCGGCATCAAACGGAGTTACCGTGTAATCCTCACCGTTGCAAAGGTCAAGTCTTTCAAGTCCTGCCTTTGCAAGCACAAGAGCATCGTACTCACCGTTCAACAGCTTTTTAAGTCGGGTGTCAACATTGCCCCTTATATCCTTGAATTTTGCATTAGGATAGATTTTCTCCGCAAAAAGCTTTCGCCTTAAACTGCCTGTTCCGATGACAAAGCCGTCCTTTGTTTCAAAATTGTTGCGTGTGACAAACACATCGCCATAACTGCCCCTTGGCAACACGGCGGAAATTTCAAGTCCGTCTGCAATTTTTGTCGGCAAGTCCTTTGCACTGTGAACGGCAACATCTGTTTCTCCGCTCAAAAGCGACATTTCAAGTTCCTTGATGAACACACCTTTTCCGCCTAAAGCTGCAAGCGGTTTGCCAAGGGTTTTGTCGCCTGTTGTCGAAATGTAAACCGTTTCAATTTCAACATTCGGAAAACGGTTTTTCAGCGTTTTTATTAACATTTCGGTTTGTGCAAGGGCAAGCTTGCTTTTTCGTGTTCCGATTTTTATCGTCATTGTTCGTATTCCTCAATCAAATTTTCAACAGTTTTTTCATCGGGTTCAAGTCCCGAAAGGCAAAGCGAAAGAAGCTGTTCAAAAATCTTCCTTCTGTCATCTTCCCTTTCAACCTTCTCCTTAATTATCGGGCGATATTTCCACAAAACCTCGGTTGTGTTTTCGTTCATACTTTCAAGGATTCCCACAAAAAGCTCTTTAAGATATTTTGCGTAAATCGGACTTTTGCCCGATGTTGTAATTCCTGCCGTTATGCCGTTTTTGCTTGCAATTGCAGGGAAAATAAATCCGCATTTTTCCTTATCGTCAACTGTGTTGACAAGAATATTTTTCTCATTGCAAAGCTGAAAAATTCTGCCGTTGAGCGTTTCATCATCGGTTGCGCTGACAACGCAAAACGCACCGTCAAGGTCGCTGTCACAAAATCTGCGGTCAATGATTTTTACATTTAAAGCCTTGATTTCATCGCAGATTTTCGGGGCAACAACGGTTATGTCCGGCGAGAACGGCGTCAGCTTTTCAATCTTTCTGAGTGCAACCGTACCGCCGCCGACTACAAGTATTTTTTTATTTTCAATGTCAATATAAAACGGGAAATATGCCATTAGTTATTCTCTCCGCACTTTCTGTAGATTTCAAGAATTCTTGCAAATTCTTCTGCCGAAACATCGGATTTCAGCTTATAAATGAATTTTTCCGAAAAATCTGACGGCATTGCGTTTTTCACAGACTGCATACACGGCAGAAATTCGTGAAAGGCAAGGTCTTTTTTGAGAACTTCAATTTCCTCAAAAATTATTTCTTTTGCACTTTCAACGCTGTCGAGTTTGAGAGCATTGTTCTCGTTTGCAAGCTGTTTTATGCAGTCAATGTTAATCAGCCTTACTCCGCTTATTTTGGGGATATTTTCGTCAATGTCTGGCGGTACTGCGAGGTCAATAAACAGCCTTGATTTTTCGGTTTTTATATTGTTTTTTAAATCATAATATGTAACCGTGTAATGCGGTCCGCTTGTGGCACTGATTACGCAGTCTGCAAAATCAAACGCTTTGTATCTTTCGTCATAATCAATCACATTCGCACCCGTATTTTCAAAAACAGTTTCTGCTTTATGTTTTCGTGAAGTCACGGTAACGCTTATACCTTTGTGCGACAAAAGATTTTTCACAACGGTTGAGCCGACCTTGCCTGTTGCACCGATTACAAGGACATTCAGTTCACCGTCTTTGAATTTTGCCGCCTCGTTTGACGCAAGAGTTGCAACTGAAACCGATGTTTTTGAAATGGCGGTTTCCGTCTTGATTTTTTTTGCACAGGCAACAGCCGCCTGAACGCACATATTAAGCTCATAGGCAACCGTGCCGTTATCCTTTGCAAAGGCGTAGGCTCGCTTTAGCTGACCGAGTATTTCATCTTCACCGATAACCATTGATTCAATTCCGCCTGCCACCCTGAAAAGATGGAGCAAAGCCCTGTCACCGTAGAAAAGACAGATGTACTTTTTTAGTTCGTCAAAATCAATTCCCGAAAAATCCGAAAGAACGGTTTCAACCGTTTTCACAGATGATTCGTCACCGCAAAAATAAACCTCGGTTCTGTTGCAGGTGCAGAGAATCAAACACTCTCTGATATTTTCAGAATAATAAAGTTCGTCAAGAAATGTCTTTTTTTGCTCATCGGGAAAGGCAAGCTTCTTTCTCACAACCACATTTGAAGTTTTGTGACTTACGCTCAGGCAGTACATAAAAAATTCGCTCCGTTACAAATAAAATCCGGCAGTAAAATACACTTTCAAAGTTATTTTATTACTGCCGACAGCTATTGTCAATTAAAGTTAGTCAGTTATTTTACCACTAAACCTATCTGTTTGGTATGTTTTAATTATACTACATTCACCGTTCCATGTCAATAAATTTCGGGTTTTGCTTGACAAAAACAGTGATTACAATATAAACTATACAAAGATACCTCCCGTCAGCAAACAGCGGGAGTTTTATTCCGATGTAAATACTTATTGTACCGATAGGAATACTAAATGATTTGAATATGTATTAAGGAGCGTTTTTATGCTTAATCAGTTTTCAAGAACACAGCTTTTGATTGGCAAAGAAGCTATGGACAGGCTTTCAAAAACAAGAGTTGCAATTTTCGGAATCGGCGGTGTAGGCGGATACACGGCGGAGGCTCTTGCAAGGAGCGGAGTCGGCGAGCTTGACCTTATTGACGATGACAAGGTGTGCCTTACAAACATCAATCGCCAGATTTTTGCAACAAGAAAAACAGTAGGCAAATACAAGGTTGATGTTGCAGAGGAAAGGCTCAAGGACATCAATCCCGACATAGTCATCAACAAACACAGGACCTTCTACACTCCCGAAACCTCGGAAAAATTCGACTTTTCAAAATACGACTATGTAGTTGACGCAATTGACACGGTAACAGGCAAAATTGAGCTTGTTATGCAAGCCGACAAAGCCAAGACGCCTATCATCTGTTCAATGGGAGCAGGCAACAAGCTTGATCCTACAGCGTTTGAGGTTGCCGACATTTACAAAACCTCGGTCTGTCCTCTTGCAAGGGTTATGAGACACGAACTCAAAAAGAGAGGTATCAAAAAACTGAAGGTTGTTTATTCAAAAGAAAAGCCTATCACACCCGTTGACGATATGGCAATAAGCTGTAAAACAAATTGCATATGCCCTCCCGGGACTGAAAGAAAATGCACCCAACGCAGACAGGTTCCCGGCAGTACCGCATTTGTTCCGTCGGTTGCAGGTCTTATCATAGCCGGCGAAGTTATCAAGGATTTGATTAAGTAAACTAATATAGTATAGTTGTCTTTTCATTTTAATTTGCTATTGTTAAAAATTGCAATTTATAGTATAATTATCCTAATAACTATTTAGAGGTTGCAAAATGAACAGATATATAATTATTGCAGGAGTTAACGGAACAGGAAAATCAAGTTTGCGTGGTGTTCTTGAAGGACAGGAAGTTTTGCTTGGTCATATAATTGATGCTGATGCTATTGCAAAAATGAACAATTACGATAACATAAAGGCGGGTAAAAAAGCAGTTGAAGAAATAAAATACTGCCTTGATAACAATATTTCTTTCACACAGGAAACCACTCTTTCAGGACACAGAACCGAGAAAACAATTCAGCAGGCACGAAAACAGGGCTACTATGTTATTATGTACTATGTAGGTCTTAACTCAAAAGAAGAAAGTCTTGCAAGAATTGAAAACAGGGTACGGAAAGGCGGTCATGATATTCCGAAAAATGATGTGTGCAGAAGATTTGATAACCGCTTCGATTCTTTAAAAAGAATTGTTCCGCTGTGTGATGAAGTAATTTTTTATGATAATGAAAACGGATTTATTAAAGTTGCCGAAATAAAAAACAACAAATTCAATTATTCAAACGGTTACAGACCTAAATGGATTACAGAATTTGAAAATAAACTGAAATTAGACTAAGGAAATGCAAAGCACCGAGAGAAATTACCCTCGGTGCTTTGCTTGTTTTTATAGGATTTTTTACAGTTGATATCGTGATTAAACAGATTAGATGATAACCGATTCTTCCTGAAGTGATTTGTTACGGAGAACCTGAACCTCATCGCCTTTGGTAATGAAAAGCCGATAAAGAAATACATTGACCTTTTCTCCGACGGTAATCGGAGTTTCGTCAAGTCCTCTGTATGCATAAACCGTGCCTCCGTCACATTTTACGGCAATTTCGATATTGTCGCCTCTGAACGAAGTCTTTATAACCTCTCCGATGGATACAGACGCTTTTTGTGCGGTTGTTTCGCTGAGCTTTGTCACCTTTACAAATTCAGGACGGATAACTGCACGGTCAACATTATCGATAACATCAAAGGTCTTGAACTTTGTATAATCGTCAAGCGTAGTAGTCTGACCGAAAAATGATGCGGAAAATGCGGTTTGGGGATGCTGATAAATGTCAATCGGCGATCCTATCTGCTCAATTCTGCCCTTGTTTGTAATTATGATTTCATCGGCAACCTCAATAGCCTCGCTCTGATCGTGGGTTACAAATATACTTGTAACGCCGAGTCTTTCAATCATATCCTTAAGCCATGAGCGAAGCTCCTGCCTAACCTTTGCGTCAATTGCGGCAAATGGTTCGTCAAGCAGAAGAAGATTCGGGTTTGGCGCAAGCGCTCTTGCAAAGGCAACACGCTGTTTTTGACCGCCCGAAAGCTGGCTTGGATAACGCTTTTCAAGTCCTTCAAGACCGATAAGCTTTACAAGCTCGTTTACTCTTTCCTTGATAAATTTCTTGCTCTTTTTCTGAATTTTCAGACCGAAAGCAATGTTATCAAAAACTGTCATATATCTGAAAAGAGCGTAGTTTTGGAATACAAAGCCTATGCCTCTTTTGCTTGCGGGAATATCGTTGACAACCTTTCCGTCAATTACAATTTCGCCACTGTCGGGATTTTCAAGTCCTGCAATCATACGAAGAATTGTTGTTTTGCCGCTGCCCGAAGGACCGAGAAGTCCGATAAGCTTACCCTTTTCAATACCAAAGTTTACATTGTCGGATGCCTTGTAGTCACCGAAAGTTTTATTTATATTTTTAAGCTCAACATACATTACGCATCCTTCTTTCCTTTGTATTCAACCACACTTCTGATAATCAAAATCGCAATCGCCATAAGCACAAGTATTGATGAAACCGCAAATGCGGGAACATACTTGAACTCGTTGAACAAAATTTCAACATAGAGAGGAAGTGTGTTTGTTTTTCCTCTTAAATGTCCCGAAATTACCGAAACTGCACCAAATTCACCCATTGCTCTTGCGGCACAGAGTACAACTCCGTAAAGGAATGCCCATTTTATGTGCGGAAATGTTATTTTTCTGAAAATTGTTGTGCCTTTTGCACCCATAAGTGCGGCGGCTTCTTCCTCATCCGTACCCTCGGATTCAAGCACGGGAATAAGCTCTCTTGAGATGAACGGGAATGTTACAAACACGGTTGCAAGGATAATTCCCGGAACGGCAAAGATAACCTTGATTCCAAGTTCGCTTAAAAGCGGATATATCGGGCTTTGTCTGCCGAATGTGAGTACAAATATAAGACCTGCGATTATGGGCGAAACCGTTACGGGGAGGTCGATAAGTGTTGTAAGAAGTTTTTTGCCCTTGAATCTGAACTTTGTAATTGACCAGGCGGCAAAAATTCCGAATACCGTATTGAACAGTACCGCAAACACGGTTGCCTCAACAGTAAGCACAATTGCCTTTACCGTGTAATCATCGCTGACAGCCTGCCAGAACACCTCTACACCGCTTTTGAAAGCCTCGCAGATTACCGTAACAAGAGGAAGAACGAGCATTACGAATACAAATAAAAGCGCAATGCCTATGAGTATGTACTTTACAACTTTTGAACGCTTTGTTTCTTCGTACATTTTATCTCCCCCCTTTCAGAATTTTTACATTTCTGTGCTGAACCATATTTACAAGGAACAGAATCAAAAACGATGCGGCAAGCATTACAAGTGCGATTGCCGTTGCACTTTTGTAGTCATATTCCTGCAGCTCCGACATAATGATAAGCGGAGTGATTTCTGTTTCAAACGGCTTGTTGCCTGCAATAAAAACAACCGAACCGTACTCACCAAGACATCTTCCAAATGCAAGACCAAAGCCTGTGAGAACCGAGGGAAGAATTTCGGGAAGAATAATTTTTCTGAAAATCCTGAATCTTCCTGCCCCCATAACTCCTGCCGCCTCTTCATAAACAGGATCAAGCTTTTCAAGAACAGGCTGAACTGCTCTTGTTACAAAAGGTATTCCCACAAATACAAGGGCAACCGTAATACCAACTCTTGTGTAGGCAATGCTTATGCCGAACTTTGCAAAAAATCCACCGATAAGACCTGTGTCGGCAGTCAGAGAAGTAAGTGCAATGCCTGCAACCGCTGTAGGAAGTGCAAACGGAAGTTCAATCATACCGTCAAGTATTCTTTTGCCCGGGAATTTGTAACGAACAAGCACCCACGCAAGAATTACACCCATAACAGCATTGATGAGAGATGCAATAAATGCGGTTATAAAACTAACCTTATAGCTTGCAAGCACTCTTTCACGGGTGATTGCCTCCCAAAATTCAGAGGGGCTCATCTGTGCCGTATAAATAACGAGAGCGGCAAGAGGAATCAGCACAACAAGGCTTAATAATGTAATTGTTACACCCAAAGAAAGACCGAAGCCCGGGATTACTCTTTTTGCTTTTTTTGACTTTTTTGCCTGAACCATCATCACACCTGTTTTCCCTGAAAAATATCATCCGACACCAGACAGAATTGCCTATAAACTGCCTGTTGTCATTTTTAATCGGTTTTATTTTTTCTCGTAAATCTTATCGAAGATACCGCCGTCTGCAAAGTGCTTTTTCTGAGCCTGATCCCAACCGCCGAAATCGTTGATTGTTACAAGATTAATGTTGAGGTCGAACACATCGGAGTATTCCTTCAAAATTTCCTTATTATAAGGGCGATAGTAATTATCGCCTGCAATACGCTGAGCCTCATCGCTGTAAAGATAACTTAAATACTCTGTTGCAATATTTCGGGTACCTCTTTGGTCAACCACTTCATCAACAACAGCAACAGACGGCTGTGCAAGAATGCTGACGCTCGGAGTTACGATTTCGTACTCATCGGGATTGTCCTTGATTGAAAGATACGCCTCGTTCTCCCAGGCAAGAAGAACATCGCCCTGTCCGTTTTCTACAAATGAAGTTGTTGCACCTCTTGCGCCTGAGTCAAGAACAAGCACATTTTGATAAAGCTTTTTAATGAAATCTTCAATTTTTGCCTCATCACCGTTATATTTCTTGTCTGCATATGCCCAAGCGGCAAGGTAGTTCCATCTTGCACCGCCCGAAGTTTTCGGGTTTGGAGTGATAACGCCCACACCGTCTTTTGCAACATCGTCCCAATCCTTGATGTTTTTCGGATTACCTTTGCGAACAAGGAATACAATTGTTGAAGTGTATGGTGAAGAGTCATTGTCAAACTCATTTACCCAACCGTCCTCAATCAGACCAGCGTCACGAATTGCGTTTACATCGTATTCAAGTGCAAGTGTTACAACATCAGCCTCAAGACCGTTTGCAACCTCAAGAGCCTGTTTGCCCGAACCGCCGTGTGACTGGGTAACTTCAACATCCTGTCCTGTTTCTTCTTTCCAATGCTTTGCAAAGATTTTGTTATATGATTCATAAAGCTCTCGTGTAGGGTCATACGAAACATTTGTTAATGTTACTTTTGAATCGTTTGTTGTATCTTTTTTTCCGCATCCTGTAAAGGCAACCGCTGACACACCCAATACTGAAACTGCCAATACTGCCGATAATACTTTTGTTCTTAAATTTTTCATTTTGATTACCTCACTTTAAATTAATTTGATTTTAGATTCTGACAGGCAATTACATACAACAGTACGGCTTGCCTCCAAATGAGGTACACATTCGTATTTTCTTCAGATTGTAAATGTTTTTCATAAGCGTCACCTTTTGGATTTTTGAGGTTATTTTGTTTAACCTACAATTCCTATCAATTTACTATGCGTTTCTTTGAGAACTATTTTATACTGTACAGGGTGAAAAGTCAAGGTAAAATTTTCACACATCCAACACTTTAGCAAATTGCAACAATACACAAGCAATATTTTTTGCAAAAATAGTAATAAAATCGAAAAAACAGGCATAAAATAACGGATAGGTATTTTCAAATGAAATATGCCTATCCTAAAAAAGAAATATTTTTTTGCGTAAATCTATTGACAAATCTATATAAAAAAGGTATAGTAATATTAAATCAGTAATGGTTATTATTTTATTCAAAAAGTAAATACACAAAGGCATATTGTGTATTTTCAAATTTCAAAAAATTAATTTAACGGAGGAAATATTATGGCTAAAACAACAAAGTATTCGGGAACACAGACAGAAAAGAACCTTGAGGCTGCTTTTGCAGGCGAATCGCAGGCTCGTAACAAATACACATATTTTGCGTCTGTTGCCAAAAAGCAGGGCTTTGAGCAGATTGCAGACCTTTTCTTAAAAACGGCAGACAACGAGAAAGAACACGCAAAAATGTGGTTCAAGGAGCTTAACGGAATCGGCGACACAGCAGAAAATCTTCTTGCCGCTGCCGAGGGTGAAAACTACGAGTGGACAGATATGTACGAAGATTTCGCTAAAACTGCCGAGGAAGAAGGCTTTACAGAGCTTGCACACAAGTTCCGCCTTGTTGCCGCAATCGAAAAGCACCACGAAGAAAGATACCGTGCATTACCGCAATGTTGAAACTGCAGAAGTTTTCAAAAGGAGCGAAATCAAGGTTTGGGAATGCCGTAACTGCGGTCACATTGTTGTAGGCAAAGATGCTCCCGAGGTTTGCCCCGTCTGCAACCACCCACAGAGCTATTTTGAAATTCACGCAGAAAACTACTAATTCTGATTTAATCAAATATATAAAGGAAACTCCACCGCATTTCACGGTGGAGTTTTGTGTTTAGTATCAAATTAATTCAAAAAACTTACTCTACTTCTGGATATTTCATGCCCCAGCTTTTGCGGATGTCGGTCATGATTTTCATAACATCCTTTGTGTAGTCAAGGTGCATAATAGCCGTGTCGCCCTCTATCGCCTTTTCCATATCTTCAACCTCATAAAGCAAAGCGTCCTTTGTCTGACCTGCCGAGATTGTTTCACAATGACCGTCAGCCGTGTATGTAATCTTTGCCTCCATGCCTCTGGGATATTCAAAGATTTCAACATAACCCTTGTCAAACGAGATTGTGCCACGCTTTGGCTGTTTTGCGTGAAGTGAAAGAATGACAGTTGCCATTTCCTCCTCTTTATTCTTTAAAAGAATACTCGCCTGCTCATCAACACCTGTTTCGGCATATTTAACCTGCGACAACACATCATTTGGACATGAGCTCATAAACATACGAACAAACGAAAGCGCATACACGCCGATGTCAAGCATTGCACCGCCTGCAAGATTGCGGTTGAAAAATCGGTTGTTCATATTGTACTCTTTGTAACTGCCGAAATTCATCTGAATAAGTCTAAGCTCGCCAAGGTCACCTGAATTTACCTTTTCAAGAAGTGCCTTGTAAATCGGCATATGGAAAATTGTCATTGCCTCTGCAAGCACAACATGGTTTTTCTCTGCAAGGGAGATTGCCTCGTCAAGTTCATCTGAATTGAGCGTTATCGACTTTTCGCACAAAACATGCTTTCCTGCCGCAAGAGCCTTTCGAAGATATTTTATATGCGTGTTGTGCGGTGTGGAAATGTAAATTATGTCAACATTTTCGTCTTTAAACAGCTCGTCAATATCGTTGTAAACCTTTTCAATGCCGTACTTTTCGGCAAACGCAACCGCCTTTTCATGGGTACGGTTTGCAACGGAATAAAGTTTCTGTCCTCTGCTTTTGAGTGCGGCTGCAAGCTCATTTGCGATAACTCCGCAACCGAGTGTTGCCCAGTTGTAGTTTTTCATAAAAACACCTCCGTATATTTTTCGAGAAAAGTTTAACACACGGAAATGCGTCTGTCAACGATATTAGATGGCTTTTCTAATATCTGCTCCGTACTTTTTCATAATCTTGCGAAGTTCGTTATTTTCGCTTATCCCTTTAAACATATATTATATTAAGTCATAATTGTATCATTATAAATTAATCGGCATATACACCAATTTTAAAATCATTTATTTGTAAGTTGAAAAAATTTTTCGTCAATGCTTACAAGACAGCAATTTCACTTTTGTTGAAAAGGCACAAATTGCGAACAAATTAAGAGCCTTGCTCATTGAGAAAAATCGGTCTGAAAATATGCAGAAAAGCAGTTTTTACCATATTATAAAGGCATAAAAAGAAGAATTTTGACGAGGTAGTTATTGTAACTAAAATTGTGAGCAAAGTAAACTTTATGTTTATAAGGTATTTTGCTTGTTTATTTCGGGCAACAGGATTACAATAATTGTGGAAAACGGAAAAGAATGGTATTGTTTGCAAAGATTATGCGATTGAAGAGGTTAGAAATTAATGGAGAAAGTCAAAAAAATGCCCTCACTTGCGTTTGCAAGTCTGTTTAGAAGAAACAAAGGTCAGAATGCCGTAAAAGAAAAGCGACAGCGCTCACACCAGATAAATATGCTGGAAGGTCCGCTCGGAAAGAAAATTCTTCTTTTCACACTTCCGCTTGCAGGATGCAGTATTTTGCAGCAGCTTTTCAACTCAACCGATGTTGCGGTTGTCGGCAGATTTTCAAGCAGTCAGGCACTTGCCGCAGTCGGCAGTAACGGTCCTCTTATCAATATGCTTGTTCTGTTGTTTACTGGACTTTCGGTCGGTGCAAATGTTTTGATTGCACGATATATAGGTCAAAAAGACCGCAAAAAAGTTTCGGAAGCGGTTCACACGGTAATAACACTTTCACTTATATGCGGATTTCTTCTTCTGATACTCGGTCAGGTTATTGCAACACCGCTGTTAAGGCTGATGAACACACCTGATGATGTAATTGACCTTGCGGCAACATACCTGAGAATTTACTTTATGGGCATGCCGTTTGTAATGCTCTACAACTTTGGTTCGGCAATTTTGAGAAGTGTAGGCGACACAAGCCGTCCGCTCTACTGTCTTGTAATTTCAGGTATTGTAAATGTTCTTTTGAACCTCTTCTTTGTAATCGTCTGCGATATGAGCGTTGCGGGAGTCGGCGTTGCAACAGTAATTGCCGACGCCATAAGCGCCGGACTTGTTATGATGTTCCTTGTCAGAAACGAGGACGAGTCAATCAGAGTTAATCTCAAAAAGCTTTCATTCAAGAAAGAACATCTCATTATGATTTTAAAAATCGGTGCTCCTGCAGGTATTCAGGGTATGGTTTTCTCAATTTCAAATGTATTCATTCAGACAGCCGTAAACGGCTTCGGTTCACAGGCTGTTGCAGGCTCATCGGCTGAACTCAACTTTGAGTACATTACATATTATATAGTGTGTGCGTTCAGCCAGACAGCCGTTACATTCACAAGTCAAAACTACGGCGCACTTCAGTTTGACAGATGCAAAAAGGTGTTTAGACTTTGTATGCTTTTCAGCTGTATTTTCACAGGCTGTGTGAGCGTTATATTCATGCTCGGAAGCGGATTTTTCATCACCTTCTTCACAACCGACCCCACCGTTATCAAGTACGCAATCATCAGAATGGCGATTGTTATGCTTCTTGAGCTTATGACAGGTTCATACGAAATCAGCGGCGGTGCGCTCAGAGGAATCGGACATTCACTCCTCCCTGCAATCCTCACAATCTTCGGTTCTGTTGTGTTCAGAATCATCTGGCTCTTCACAGTATTCAAGGCATTCCATACCTACGATATGCTCCTTATGGTTTACCCCGTTTCATGGCTTATCACAGGCACATCCGTTTTGATTGCCTACTTCATCATCAGAAAAAGAGAATTCAAAAAGGTAAGCGCCGCTTTTGAAATTTAAAATCAAATAGGTTTTTATGGCTGACATCGGCATTGGTGTCAGCTGTTTTTGTTTAGAAGAGGCTCTAAAATTAAAAAAATAATAAAAAGCAATTATTTCGTACTTTTTGTGCGGAATAATTGTTTTTTTGCTGTGTTTTATGTTATAATCCAATTATAAATACACGGAGGTGCGACAATGACTAAACGGACTGTTGCCAACAATTTTTTATACTACCTTTTTTGCGGATTCAGCGGTGCGGTTACTTCGCTGATAGTATGGCTGTTTCTAAAGCTTATGAGTTTGGGAATCGGTCTTGTGTGGGATACAATTCCGTCAAATTTTGATTTCAAATTTTATCCGATTATCGTCTGTACGGCAGGCGGAATTATCCTCGGAATATGGCAAAAGCTGACAAATGCCGTTCCCGATGAGCTTGACGAGGTTATGAAAAAGGTAAAAAAAGATAAATTTTACCCGTACAACAAGGTGCTTTTGCTCTGCATATCGGCACTTTTGCCCCTTGTTTTCGGCGGAAGTCTTGGCCCCGAGGCAGGTTTGACAGGTGTTATTGTTGGACTTTGCTACTGGGCGGGAAGTCATATGAAAAATGCCAAAAACAAAATTCCCGAGCTTATGCAAATCGGTGTAAGTGCAACGCTGAGTGCGGTATTCTACGCTCCGCTGTTCGGTCTTGCGTCAGTCAGTGAAGAAAGGCTCGACAGCGATGACAAGCCGACTGACATTCGTTCCACAAAACTCATTTCTAATATTATCGCCGTACTTTTTGCGGCAGGAACACTGTTTTTGCTCAACTCAATTTTCGGCGGAAGTATGGGACTTCCACGGCTCGGCGGTTATAACATTACAAATTTTGAGCGTTTGTGGGGTATTCCGCTTGCACTTTTGGGCGCTGTATGCGGTTTTCTGTTCATTATTGCATCAAAGTTTTTCGGAAAATTTTTCGCACTCATTCAGGGTAAGCTCGGCATTATCATAAGCACTACCCTCGGCGGAATTATCCTCGGTGTTATGGGTACATACCTCCCCCTCACAATGTTTTCGGGTGAAGAAAGCATTACCGTTGTCAAGGAAAGCTTTGCCGAATTTGCACCGTGGATTCTGATAATCAGCGGTATTTTAAAGCTTGTTCTCACAAACATCTGCATAAAATCGGGCTGGAAAGGCGGTCACTTCTTCCCTGTCATCTTCTGCGGTGTGAGCATAGGCTACGGTGTTGCAATGCTCGGCGGACTTGATACGGCATTCTGTGCGGCAGTCGTAACGGCAGGACTTCTCGGTGTCACAATGAAAAAACCGCTTGCCGTAACAATGCTCCTTTTGCTCTGCTTTGACGCAAGAGTAATTCCGTGGATTTTACTCGCTGCATTCCTCGGAAGCATTATTCCGACTAAAATTTTCGGCAATAATAAAAAGAAAGCTAAGTGAGCATATAAAAAACTGCTTTGCGAACCACCGTTTCCTTTGGAACGCATTGAAGAAATGACCGCTCTTATGGGTGGCGAGGTTTTATGCGTGAAGAATTTAACAGCAGATACTCGTTTATAAAATCGTCAATTTGTCAGGGACTTGTTTGGTGTTTTTGGCACACACTTTTGTGGATAGTTGATTCAGAATTTACTGATTTGAGGGCTATTCCCTACATCATTTCAAACATTGTCGTTATCACATCAATCACCGTTCTGATGAACATTTTTCTTGAAAGGCACAACAATCTGATTTACTCTGTGCTTTTGCATTTTGGTTTTAACATAATTTATGTATTTCTCAATGCCGATATAATGTTCTTTGTGATACTGACAATTCTCTATTTAATCATTACTCCGCTTGCCGTGTTGTTCAGAAATAAGACTAAAATCCGCAACCAACGCTAACATTTCGGTTAAATTCAGTTGATAGACACGATCAAATTTTTAATGTAAAATTTGTAGGAAATTATTTTTTAATATGGTGAAAATTAGTTTTTCGCTTCAAAATAGTAAAATAAAATAATATATACAACTTATTTTAGGAGGATAAATATGCTTACACATATCGGAACAGACACTATAGAAACAGAAAGATTGATACTCCGCAAATTTAAAATTTCAGACGACGAGGCTATGTTAAAATATTGGATTGCCGATGAAAAAATTCAATCTCTGTATTCCGAACCTGTTTACACCACAAAAGCAGAAGTTGATGAACTTCTCGAAAAATATATCAATTCGTATCAAAAAAATGATTACTACCGTTGGGCAATCATAGAAAAAAATTCAGGTGAATGTATAGGTCAGATAGCATATTTTCTTGTTGACAGCAAAAATAATTTTGCCGAAATAGAATATTGCATAGGTTCTGATTTTCAATGCAAAGGATATGCTACAGAAGCAACGAAAGCAGTTATAAAATATGGATTTAATAAAATTAACCTGCACAAGGTACAGATTTGTACAAAGACAATAAACAAACCTTCAAAGCGTGTCATAGAAAAATGCGGTTTTACATATGAAGGAACATTGCGTGATTACTTTTATATGGACGGAGAATATGTAGGTCGATTGTATTTTTCCATGTTAAAAAGTGAATTTGAATCAAAACAAAATTAAACAGGAACATTTATCTACACAACAACCTCCCTGCAACGAACTTTGCCTTGCAGGGAGGTTTTATTATTTTTATATAGAATTTTATTTTACTTGCGGATAATTATTGCTTTGCCGTTGCAATGGATTTTACCGTTTGATACAGTAACGGTTTCACCGCTGATTTCGTTTTTATAGTCGCCGTCGGGCAGGTCAACTTTTACATCTGCCGACTTTGATTTAAGGCTGAAAATGCCGACTTTTTTGCTCTTGTTGTTGTCACGCTCAAGGACTGCAATATCATTTTCATCGTCCGCGTCAGCCTTGAAATAATCATCATCGTCAAGGACGGTTTTCTTGATTGTATCAAGCTTTGCAAGCAATGAACTAATGTCAATGCCTGTATTGCGTGGGAAAACATCCTTGTCAAAAAGGCTCGGAGTTTCGTTACAGCCGAACTCCTGACCTGCATAGATAAGAGTTGAACCCTTTAAGAAATACAGAAAAGCCGTATAATTTTCAAGGTCACTCTTGTTCTTTACATAGTGGCAGATTCGTGGCTGATCGTGGTTTTCAAGGCAACGCATTTTATTGTAATTCTGCGGATAAATTGCCTCCTGATAATTGAACATATCCATATAATTTGAAAGTGTGGTTTTGCCCTTCAAATATTTGTCGAAAACCTCACGGATATCGTAGTCATATTCCATATCAAAAGCGTCAAAAAGCTCATAGTCGCTTGCGGTATAAATTCCGCTCTTGCGAGAGAACACATTGAAAGAGCTGTGTACGCTTTCGGCAAGCCAAATGCAGTCGGGATTTACCTTTGCAACAGCCTCTCTCGCCTGTTTCCAAAATTCAACGGGAACAAATGACGCAACATCACAACGGAAGCCGTCAACAATTTTCGCCCACATAACAAGCGAATCAATCTGATACTGCCATAATTCTTTGTTGGAATAATCAAGATCGATTATGTCGCTCCAATCGCCGACCTTGTTGCCAAAATTGCCGTCAGGCTTTCTGTAGAAAAATTCGGGGTGTTCAACCGAAAGATTTGAATCGGGCGAAGTGTGATTATAGACAACATCAATCATACACTTTATACCCATTGCGTGAATTTTTTCAACAAGGCTCTTGAAATCGTCCATTGTGCCATATTCGGGATTTGTTGTGCGATAATCCTTGTTTGCATAAGGACAGCCGAGAGAGCCTTTTTTGTTCTTGACTCCAATCGGATGGATCGGCATAAACCAAATGATATCCGTGCCGAGTGACTTTATTCTGTCAAGATCGTCTGCAACGGCATCGAATGTGCCGTCACTTGTATGATTGCGGACATAAACCGAATAAATAACCTTGTTTCTCAAGCTGATGTCAGTATTTTTTGCCATTTAAAACATCTCCTTATGTATTTTCCACGGTCTGTTTTTACCGTTCCACCCTCGTTCTGCCCAGTAATTTTTATCGGCTTCATTCCAGCCGCTTTTCAGAATCATTCTCATAATAAAGAAAAAGCCTTTTGTTTTAAAACCTGCCTTAACTTTGCCATTATTTTTCTTTACCTTGTTGGCAATTGAGGTGGTCTTTTTGTCAATTTTCTTTTTGAGTTCATCGGTGACACCTGAATAATTTATTGCACGAACATTGACACCGTAACGATAAGTTTTCGGAATGCCCCAAAAGAACATACTGTCGGCGATATCCTTGCTGGCAGATTTTGTACCCGAACCTGCGGCTGTCGAAATTACAACCGCCTGCTTTGTGAACATTTTCTGTTCGGGACGGTGAACCATCCAACGATAACCGTAATGATCAAGAAATGCTTTCATTGAGCCTGTGCAATGATAAACATACACGGGCGTTGTGAAGATGAGTACATCAGCCTCGTCCATAACCTCGGTAATCTTTTTCAGTCGCTCATAATGCGGACAAAGTGTTTCGGATTTTAGAAAACATTGCGTACAACCTACGCAAAAATCACCGAAATCTCTCGGAAGAAAAAACTCCGTAACCTCGCCACCTAATTTATCGGCAACCTGCTTGCCAATATGATAGGTTGAGCCTTTATGGTTCTGACCGTTTATTACTGCAATTTTCATTTTATATCACCAAATTCATCAATTTCAAGTCAATTTTAGCACAACAAAGCAATATTGTCCATATGATTTTTATGCCTTTTAAGAGCATTTTTATGCGGATTTTTTACTCTTATAAAAGACAAAAAGCACCTGCCCTCTGACAGATGCTTAATCATCATAATTATCATTTTCATCAATCTTTAAAGGAGCATCTACCATAAACGGAATTTTTCGCTCACGAAGTGCCTTTTTTGCGTAAATCATAAAAAAGGTGGTCAGATTCATACCCATTTCAGCACACATTTCGTCAAGTTCTTTTTTAGTATTGTCATCAAAACGAAGACTTACTGTTGTCATATCAATCAACTCCTTTCACTGCTTATATTATATGACAAAAGAATTAATTTTGCAATAGTTTAAAGCAAATTTAATTAAAATTCTTTCATCTATCAGTCATTTTAAAGTAGAAAACAGCTCCCTGAAAACAGGGAGCTGTAGTAAGTACAAATGAGTTTTCAAACAAATCAGAAGTCGATTTCTGTATCGTAGTAGCAAGCCTTGAGGAGCTTTTCCATTTCTTCCTGATTTGGCTGGCGTGGGTTAGAACCTGTGCAGGCATCAGCAATTGCGTTCTTGGCAACTTCGGGGAGCTTTTCAAGGAATTCTTTTTCGTCGATAATGCTCTCGTCAGCCTTAACGCCGCCCGGACCGTAGTTCTTAATGCCCTGCGGAATATTGAGCTGATCGTTCATTGAACGGAGTTCAGCGATAAGTGCGTCAACAAGTTCTTCAGTTGTTTCGCCCTTGAGGTTGATAAACTTAGCAATCTTAGCATAACGCTCAGCTGCAACAGGATCTTTTGAGTTATACTTGATAACCTTAGGAAGATACATAGCGTTTGCACAGCCGTGAATAATGTGACCGCCTGTGAAAGCCGCACCTGTCTTGTGAGCCATTGAGTGAACGATACCGAGCAGAGCGTTTGAGAATGCCATACCTGCAAGGCACTGTGCATCGTGCATTTTGTCACGGCAAGCCATGTCGCCCTCATAAGACTTCTTGAGGTTGTCGTGAATCATCTCAATTGCATGGAGTGCAAGCGGATCTGTGTACTCACAGTTGAGAGTTGAAACATAAGCCTCAATTGCGTGAGTCATAGCGTCCATACCTGTGTGAGCAGTAAGTTTAGCCGGCATTGTTTCGGCAAGTGCAGGATCAACGATAGCAACATCAGGTGTGATATTAAAGTCAGCAAGCGGATATTTGATACCCTTTGCATAGTCTGTGATAACTGAGAAAGCCGTAACTTCTGTTGCAGTACCCGATGTTGACGGGATAGCACAGAATTTAGCCTTTGTACGAAGTGTCGGGAAACTGAACGGAGTGATGATTTCCTCAAAGGTTGTGTTGGGATACTCATAGAATACCCACATAGCCTTTGCGGCATCAATCGGAGAACCGCCGCCCATTGCAACAATCCAGTCGGGTTCAAATTCACGCATAACAGCGGCACCCTTCATAACTGTTTCAACAGATGGGTCAGGCTCTACGCCCTCGATAAGCTTAACCTCCATACCTGCCTCTTTAAGATAGTCAACAGCCTTGTCAAGAAAACCGAAACGCTTCATTGAACCGCCGCCGACAACTACAACAGCCTTTTTGCCGGATAAATTTTTAAGACTTGAGAGAGCATCCTTACCATGATAGAGATCTCTCGGTAAAGTAAATCTGTACATTATAATTACCTCCTGAAAGGATATTTTGTCAACTTCTCCTTGACTACCGTAATTATAACACCGAAGATTTATAAAGTAAATACCTTTTTTGAAAATAATGTGTGTTTATTTTGTGAAATTTTCACTATAGTTCTTTATTGGAATTTATATTCAGAAATATGCTCAGTTACAGCCCGTAAATGTTGTCATCTCCCTTGGCATATTTCTTAACAGCCTCCATAAAAAGCTTTGCGGCAGGATTTGAAATATTCTTTTCCCATGCCATAACATAGGCTATGCTTGTGTCCGCATCATCAATAAGGTATGAATCGGTGTATTCGTCAGAAGTATATGCAGCGACCGAGGTTGGTATGACAGACACGCCGATTCCCGATGACGATGACACATATATGGAAACAAGATCGTCAAATGAATTTTCAATTTTCGGGGTTATGTGAAATGTACGGAACAAATCCATAATTTCCATATATACAATCGGTGCAACCGATTCCGAAAGTACCAGAATACTTTCATCAGCTAATTCGGAAAGCTTAACGCTTTTTCTTCCGCTGAATTTTGAATTTTTCGCTGTTACAACTGACAAAGTTTCATTATGTGTAATAATTGATTCAATACCTGAGCTTTCGGGAACCATATCTCTCGGCATAAAGCAGAAGTCGTATTCACCGCCTGTAATTGCAAGAGTGCGGTCAGCCTCGTCAAGCTGTCGCACATCAATCGTAATTCCCGGATATTTCTCCGCAAAGTCGGCAATACATTTTGTCGGGAATGAAAGCGAGGTTACATCACAGCCGAGTGTGATTTTGCCCTGACCTCCGTCGTGCATCTGCTTGATAACGGTTTTCGCTTTCTTTAAAGTTTCAACAATTTCAATTGCATAGGGCAAAAGAGCCTTGCCCTCGCTTGTTATGATAACATCACGGTGAGAGCGTGTAAAAAGCTGAACCCCAAACTCCTTTTCAAGGTCGCTTACATATCTGCTGACGGTTGACTGAGAAACATAGTTCCGCCTTGCCGCCTCTGAAAAGTTAAGCGTCTGAGCCACAGTTATAAAGCAATTGAGCTGATTTATATCCATAATAACCTCCGTTTTGACAATTCTCCGCAGTATTTTGTCGGTTTTTTTCAATATTATGCAAAACTGTAAATTTAAGACTGTCAAATCGTCATTTTTGCATAATCAACGGTATTGAATAATTTTTCCATATTTGGTACAATTCAAGTATAGCATAATAATATGCAAAATGTAAATAACTTATTTTAAAACAAGGAGCTTAACGAATGAAGAAAATAGTTGTAACCGGTATGGGTGCGGTAACACCTGTCGGCATCGGTGTTGAAAACTACTGGAATAATATCACGGCAGGTGCATCGGGCATTGACACAATTAAGACTTTTGATCCGTCTGAACTCGCTGTTCAGATTGCCGGCGAAGTAAAGAACTTTAATCCGTCCGACTATCTTCCAAAGGATTTAATCAGAAAAACAGATCCGTTTATGCAATACGCTTATATTGCGGCTGAGGAAGCCATGAAACAGAGCGGAATCGAGATTGAACCCGAAAGAACAGGTATTGTTATGGGTACTGCAATGGCAGGTATTGCAACAATCGCATATACTCAGGAGGCACTTACAGGCGCATCACACAAAAAGGTTGGTCCTCGTTTTATTCCCAAAATTCTCGGAAACATTGCCGCCGCAAATATCGCAATCGACTACAATATTCAGGGACCGAGCTTTACGGTAAGCACAGCTTGTTCGTCAGGCGGTGACGCAATCAACACAGCTTGTATGTGTATGCAGAGTGGCAAGGCTGATATTATGCTCGCAGTAGGAGCAGAGTCCGTTCTCTGTCCTCTTGTAATTTATTCGCTTGCCAACGCAAAAGCTCTTTCAAGAAGAAACGATTCGCCAAGCACTGCAAGCCGTCCGTTTGATGTTACCCGTGACGGTTTTGTAATAGGTGAAGGCGGCGGTGCGCTCGTTCTTGAAACAGAGGAACACGCTCTTGCAAGAGGTGCGAAGATTTATGCAGAAATCAGAGGCTGCGGCAACACGGATGACGCTTATCATGTAACTGCTCCGCATCCCGAAGGACGGGGTGCAATCGCTTGTATGAAACAGGCAATTGCAGAGGCAGGAATCAATCCTTCCGACATCGGCTACATCAATGCCCACGGTACTGCAACAAACAAGGGTGACACAGTTGAAACATCTTCAATCAAGAAGGTTTTCGGCAGCACTCTCCCCTATGTAAGCTCAACAAAGGGCGCAACAGGTCATATGATGGGTGCAGGCGGTATTACAGAAACAATTACCTGTATCAAGGCTATTGAAACAGGCACAGTTCCGCCTACAATCAACCTCAATGAGGTTGATCCCGAATGTGCCGGAATTGACTTTGTTGCAAATACCGCAAAGAAAGCCGAAATCAACTTTGCCATGTCAAACGCATTCGGATTCGGCGGTCAGAACTCAAGTATCATCGTAGGCAAATACGGCAAATAATCTGCCGACAAAACAACATAAAAACGACACACATATGTATGTATAAAATAATGTACACCCATACACAATAGGACAGGGGGATATTATGAATTTAACATATGATTCACAGATGTTCAGAGAAACATTTGAAAGTGAATTTACATGGCTTAACGGCTTTATGAGAAATGTAAGACGCTTTTCGGATAAGCCTGCCGCAATTGATCCTCAGAGCGGCAGAACATGGAGCTACAAAGAGCTTAATGCCGATGCGAACAGATTTGCAAACGCTATGAAAAAAGACGGCGTCAAGAAAAACGACATCGTGTTTATGCAGCTTTACAACTCACCGCAGTTTTTGTTCGGTTACATTGCACCGCAGAAACTCGGTGCAATCTCAAATCCCGCTAACTTTAATCTATCACCGGGCGAAACCGCAGAAATTATGGGACACAACAAGCCTGTTGTTTATGTTTATGATGCAGACATTATGCAAACAGCCGTACAGGCTCTTAAAATCTGCGAGCATAAGCCAAAATTGATTCTCTGCGTTAATAATTCCAAAAAGGAAATAACACTTCCCGAAGGACACATTTTCTTTGACGATTACATCAAGGACAGCAGTTCAGAAAATCCGCCTGTTGACTATGCACCGCATATTTATGACGAGGTTTTAAGACTTCAGACCTCAGGTACAACAGGCACTCCAAAGGGCGTTCCGCTTAACGCAATCAACGAAGTTCTTTCGGCTCACGATGTAATTATGCACTTTCCGCTTTCACCCGTTGACATTACGATGAATATGACGCCGTGGTTTCACCGTGGCGGTATTCATTCGGGCGGTCCTACACCTACCCTTTATGCAGGTGCGTGTCTTGTGATTATGAGAACATTCAACCCGAGAAGCTGCATGGACTTTATCGAAAAATACGGCATTACATTCATCACAGGTGTTCCGTCAACTCTTGAGATGCTTGCAAACCGTCAGGAAAAACATCAGAAAAACCTTTCTTCGCTCAAGGGCATTATTACCATGGGCAGTCCGCTTGAAAAAGCCGCTTGCATTCGCTATCAGGAGCTTCTCTCCCCCAACATTTTTAACGGCTACGGCACAACGGAATCTTTCTGGAATACATTTCTTCGTCCGTATGACCTTCCTGAAATGGCAGGTTCGGCAGGCAGATCATGCACAGATGATGAGGTAAGACTTGTAAATGTTTATGACGACAGAAAAGCAGAGCCCGATGACACAGTTCCCTGCGATAACAAAACAGAGGGAGAAATCATCATCAAATGTCCGAACAAAACTACCTACTGCTATGTAAATAATGAAAAGGCTACAAAAGATAAGTTCTACAAGGGTTGGATGTACACAGGCGACATCGGCACTTGGAACAGCGAACAGTTCGTTACAATTGCAGGCAGAAAAGACGATATGATTATCAGCAAGGGCGAAAATATTTATCCTGCAAGAATTGAGGAAATTCTCAACTCACACCCGAAGGTTCAGGAATGTATCGTAACAGGTGTTCCCGATTCAACAAGAGGCGAGTGCGTTGCGGCATATGTAATCAAGGCCGACGAAAGTCTTACGGTTGCCGAGCTTATCAATTTCTGCGACAGCTCACCGAATATTTCAAAATATCAGGCTCCGAGATACTACCGTTTTGTCAATGAACTTCCGCAGACTGCAACAGGCAAGAAACAGCATTTTGTAATAAAAAAACAGGCAGCAGAGGACCTTAAAAACGGTTTGTTGCTTAAAAAATAATTACGGATTTTCCTAATATATGTAAAGGAGAAAATATGACCGAGAAATTATACAAATCAAAGGTTTCGTACTATGAAACAGACTGTATGAACATTGTTCATCACTCAAATTTTATCAGATATTTTGAAGATGCAAGAATTCAGTATATGCACGACATCGGTTGTGATGTTGCCGAAATGCAGTCAAAAGGATTGTATATTCCAAATGTTGACGCATATGCCCGTTACAAAAAGCCGCTTAAATTCGGCGATGAGTATTCCGTTGAAGTAAGCCTTGTATTTTTTACGGGTTCAAGAATGATTTTTGACTATAAAATCTTCAACAATAAAAACGGAGAACTTTCTGCAACAGGCAGAACAACACACTGTTTTGCAACTCCCGAGCTAAAGCCGATAAGCATAAAGCATTCAAATCCCGATTATTACAACAGACTTCGTGACAATACTGTCAGCCCGGAAGATATTACAATAAGAAGATAAACAATTTTACAAGCAAAAAGTGCGTGCCAAATTTCGGTACGCACTTTTTGAATATAGGGAAATAGGAAAATATCAGTCGTCAAAGTTGGGAGTCTGAATTGCATCGTAGCCTGTTTCTCCCGTACGGATTTTAACCGCCTGTTTAAGATAGTAGGTGAAAATTTTACCGTCACCCGGGTTGCCCGTAAAGGCTGTTTTTCTGATTGCCTCAATTGTTTTTCTCTCCCATTCTTCGGAAGAAACAACAATTTCAAACTTGATTTTCGGCAAGACCTGAACATCAACCTTCTGTCCTCTTACATACTCCGACATACCTCTCTGAATTCCGCAGCCGACAACCTGATAAGCCGTGATTCCGTTTACACCGATATCCGTGAGAGCCTTTTTGACATCTACAAACATTTCTTCACGAACAACGGCCTCTATTTTTATAAGCTGAATATCGTTATTGTTTTCCATGTTAAAACCTCCGTTAGTTGTCAAGACCGTTAAATGACGGATAAGCAGATTCACCGTGCTGTGAAACATCAAGTCCCATAAGCTCATCTCTGAGGTCAACCCTGATTTTGCCTGTAAGAAGTCTTGTGATGCCGTAGCAGATGAGTGTTCCGACAACCGCAATTACAATTGTGATGCCGATACCTGCTGCCTGAGCACCGAACTGTGCAAACTCACCGTACACAAGACCGTTACCTGCGCTGCTGTTGATTGCCGTGCATGAGAACACACCTGTGAGAAGTCCGCCCCAGATACCGCCTGTACCGTGACAGCTGAATGCGTCAAGCGCATCGTCAAAGCCGAATTTTTTCTTGCCGTATGAAATCATAATATAGCAAACGGGGCTTGTTGTCAAACCGATAATAACTGCCGCCCACATCGGAACAAAGCCGGCACCGGG
Source organism: uncultured bacterium (assembly GCA_905215855.1). Classification (GTDB taxonomy): domain Bacteria; phylum Bacillota; class Clostridia; order Oscillospirales; family Acutalibacteraceae; genus Ruminococcoides. The sequence continues at coordinate 3,911 of CAJMRT010000023.1, read as the reverse complement.
CGTGATGCCTACAAGACCTGCAACCATACCCGTGCTTGCACCGATTAGCGTAGGCTTTTTGTTCTTGATAACATCGCAGAGCATCCATGAGAGCATTGCGGCTGCGGCTGAAACACCTGTTGTCATAAATGCGTGAGCCGCAAGGCCGTCAGCGGCAAGTGCAGAACCCGCATTGAAGCCGAACCAACCGAACATAAGGAGCGACGCACCGAGTACAACTGTCGGGATATTGTGAATTCTGTAAATTGAATGTTCATAATCGTGACGCTTGCCGAGGAGTATGCAAAGTACAAGTGCAGAAATACCCGAACTGATATGTACAACATCGCCGCCTGCAAAGTCGAGAGCACCGATACCGTCTGCACCTAAAAGTCCTCCCTGTCCCCACACCATATGAGCGAGCGGATAATAAACGATAAGCGACCAGAAAATTGTGAAAACGAAAATTGACTTAAACTTCATTCTGCCTGCAACCGCACCCGTGATAAGAGCAGGAGTGATTACGGCAAACATCATCTGGAACGCAGAGAATACCATATTCGGAATTGACGCATCATCCGTGTAGCCCTCCGTGAGTGAAACACCCTCAAGACCGAGCCAACGGAAATCACCGATAAAAGCATTTCCCGAAGGAGAGAACGAAAGCGAATAACCGAAAAGCACCCACATAACAATTCCGACACCGATAATAAAAATTGATGTCATCATTGTATTTACAACATTTTTCTTTCGTACAAGACCGCCGTAGAACATTGCAAGACCCGGAGTCATTACAAATACGAAAGCCGCACAAATCAGCACAAAGCCTATATTTCCTGAATCCATTTTCAACCTCCACATAAACCGTTTTTGCCGAAGCAAAAAAATAAAGCTCACAATGTTTTTGTCCGATTTTGCAAGTTTTAAAAACTTTGTTGCAAAATCAGAAGAAACCAAAGTGAACTTCCTTGTCCTTTTTATATTCAGTTTTCCGAAAACTTCGTAAGACCTTTGCCTTACTGTCTTGAATTATAAAGCCTTATTAACCGATTGTCAATACTTTTTTGAATATTTTTTAAAGTTTTTTGCTGTTTTTTAAATTACAGTTTACAATAACAGGTCAAAAATCTAAGCTACGGCACAAATTTAATTTTTGCAAGTTTATTTAATTTTCTTGCAAATTATTTTTTCTTTTTCGATACAGGCAATTCATCATACATCGCATTAAATAAGCCTGTCAAAAAATTCTTATCATCAACTTCATCAACCAAGAGCATTTCTTTTGCACCCTCATACGGAAGTTCATACACCGCATTCGGCATAAAACCAAGAGCAGATTTAACAGGCTTTACAAGCAATCTGTCGTCATATATTCCGCCGACAATTTTGCCGTGAAAATAAATAATGTATTCACCCATCATTTTGCGGTATGTTATCTCCTCAAGTTCCGACAGCTGACCCATAACAAAATTCAGATATTCCTTGCTTGATGCCATTTTCAAATTCCTTTCAATAATAAAGTAAAATAAAAAACTACGGTCAACATAGCCCTGTCAACCGTAGTTAAAATCAAGATATTTTATTTTGCAAAATCGGAAGCTCTGCTTTCACGGATGATATTAACCTTAATCTGTCCGGGATATTCAAGCTCTTCTTCGATTTTCTTACAGATTTCTCTTGCAAGCGGAATCATACGCTCGTCATTGACGATTTCAGGTTTAACCATAACTCTAACCTCACGGCCTGCCTGAATCGCAAAAGTACGCTCAACACCGTCAAATGAAGATGCAACCTCTTCAAGCTTCTGGAGTCGCTTAATGTAGTTTTCAACATTTTCTCTTCTTGCACCGGGTCTTGCGGCTGAGATAGCGTCAGCTGCCTGTACAAGACACGCAACGATTGTTCTCGCCTCAACATCGCCGTGGTGAGCGTGAATAGCGTGAATAACAGCATCGCTTTCCTTATACTTTTTGGCAAGGTCAACACCAATCTGAATATGTGTTCCCTCAACCTCGTGGTCAATGGACTTACCGATGTCGTGCAAAAGACCTGCACGCTTGGCAATTGTCGGGTCAAGACCGAGTTCGCTTGCCATCATACCTGCAAGGTACGAAACCTCAAGAGAATGGTCAAGAACATTCTGACCGTAGCTGGTACGGTAACGAAGTCTGCCGAGATATTTGACAAGCTCGGGGTGAATGTTGTGAACACCTGCGTCAAGAACAGCTCTCTCACCAGTTTTCTTGATTTCGGACTCAACCTCTCGTCTTGCCTTTTCAACCATCTCCTCAATTCTTGCGGGATGGATTCTGCCGTCTGCAATAAGCTTTTCAAGTGCAATTCTTGCAACTTCTCTTCTGACAGGTTCAAAGCACGAGAGCGTGATAGCCTCAGGCGTGTCATCAATAATAAGGTCAACACCTGTAAGAGTTTCGATAGCTCTGATGTTACGACCCTCACGACCGATGATTCTGCCCTTCATCTCATCGTTTGGAAGAGGAACAACCGAAATTGTTGCCTCTGAAACCTGCTCAGCGGCGAGTCGCTGAATTGCAAGCGAAATAATGTTTCTTGCCTTGTCGTCTGCTTCCTCTTTGAGCTGTTCGGTGTATTCCATAATCTTAACCGACTTCTCGTGAGCAAGCTCATTTTCAAGCTGTGAAAGCAAATAGCTTTTAGCCTGTTCTGCCGTGTAGCCCGAAATTTTTTCAAGCATTTCAAACTGGCTCTTCTTCAAGGTTTCAACTTCTTCGAGTTTTGCATCAGCATCACGAAGCTTTTTGTTGACCTTTTCTTCCTTGCGTTCCATATTATCGAGCTTTTTGTCAAGAGTTTCTTCCTTCTGCTGGATTCTTCTCTCCTGACGCTGAACTTCCTTGCGTCGGTCGGAAATTTCTTTTTCGCTCTCGTTTCTGAAACGATGAACCTCGTCTTTACCCTCAAGGACTACTTCTTTTTTCCTTGCTTCGGCTGTTTTGATTGCATCAGCCACAATCTTCTTTGCCTCTTCCTCAGCACTTCCGATTTCCTTTTCGGCAGTGTTTTTGCGAATGGCAATTCCAAGGAAAATACCTGCACCTGCGCCGATAACAACTGCGGCAACAATGCAGATAATACTTATCCACAATGGCAATTTGGACACCTCCTTAGTTTGATTTTTTAATATTTCACAGTTCCCAATCAATTAGACTTTAAAGGTGCCGTTAAAAAGATATTCAATTTTCATTTTTACTTTGTAAATATTTTTAATACATTATATATACATATGCAACCGCAAAACACCGTACAGGTTGCACAGAGCGTTTCAAAAGGCGAAGCGCCATAAAAATTATAAAAAATATCTATATATAACGGCTCTTTTAAAGAGTCTGATTAAAAAAGTTGCAAAAGCCAAAAACTGTGCTTTTGCCAAAATCCGTAACAGCGGATGATACAATTTTATAATAGAATCACCAAATTGTCAAGAATAAGCGAGGTATTTTTGCAGATAATTAGTTGTGGCAGGTGAAAAAATTACATTTCTTTGAACGGAACGGCTCAAATTTGCCTTAAAAACGCAAAATCAGACCGTGTTTTTTACCGTATTTGTAAAAAACTCAAAAATTTTTCGTTAAATTTTTGTCAAGCTATTGAAGAAATGAAAAAAATGTAATATAATAGAAGCACCTTAGAATTTTAGGAGGAATTTTTTTATGTCAGTAAAAGTTGCAATTAACGGTTTCGGCCGTATCGGTCGTCTTGCATTCAGACAGATGTTTGGTGCAGAGGGCTATGAGGTAGTTGCTATCAACGACCTTACAAAACCATCAATGCTCGCAGATCTTCTCAAGTATGATACAGCACAGGGCGGTTACTGTGGTAAAATCGGTGAGAACCTTCACACAGTAGAGGCTGATGACGAGGCTAACACAATCACAGTTGATGGTAAGACT
>CAJMRT010000022.1 GCA_905215855.1 uncultured bacterium | reverse complement strand
GAAACTTAAGAATCTTAAATTTCTTTCCATATGTTGTAACTCGTTGCTGCTTATAAAACACGGAACCCTTTGAATCAATTTTAATAATAACGGCAATTACTGCTATTGGTATAATCAGAAACACAAGCAAAATGACAGACGCAAAAATATCAAGAACACGCTTTAAAATAAGACTGCCTTGCTTTTTGCAAAGAATGTCATAGTATTCTTTTACCTCAGCACACTGAAACTGCGGCGGAAGCTTTTGAAATGATTTCATTAAATAAAAAACTCCATTCTGTGTGTTTTTTGAACATACGAAGAACGGATTTATGCGATAAAATGGGATTTTTACTGTATTTTTCCGCACTAATCCATTATCAAAAGCATTATATATCTTTTAAAATCATTTTTCAAGGCTATTTTCCTTACAAAAAGTTTACAATTTGATAAAAAGAATTTTAACACAACGTAAAAACCGACGGTATGCAGCCGTCGGTTTTTAGGTAATTTTATGGAGTAATCAAGCACATAGAAAGGAAGTTGTTAGTTAATTAATATCGATATATGATTTATCGTGTTTATACTATACCATACCTTTTAGTCATTGTCAACACTTTTTTTTACACTTTTTCAATTTTTTTAATATCTTTTATTTATTTCAACCAAAAGCGTTAAACATCTTGACTAAACGGTCAAAAAAATGTAAAATGGATATGAAATAAAAAGTGAGTAAAAATTTCCGAATAGACGGAGGCTTTAAAATGGCTAAGGAATATGCACCCGATCTCATTACCCTTATCGGTGATGACGGCAAAGAAATCGAATTTGAAATTCTTGATATAATTGAAAATGACGAGGGTAAGTTTTATGTGCTCTACCCCTTCTTTGAAAATCCCGAAGATGCGGTAAATGATTCCGGTGAGTATTATATTTTTGAAGTTACTGAAATTGACGGCGAAGAAGAACTTGCCGAAATTGAAGATGATGAAAAGCTCGACAGAATTGCCGCTGTCTTTGAGGAGCGTTATAATGAAGAATTTTATGGTGAAGATGACTGATAATCAGTTTTTCTGCATATAATAGTATTGCAGGTAAATAAGTTTAAACTCCTGCCCGATACGCGAATGATTTTAAAATAACCCTACAACATTTAAATCGGGAGCTTCGCTCCTTTGAACGGTGTGCAGACCTCCCGTTTTCTCGGAAGAAGGGAGCCTGAAGTTCAAGGGCTGGCACCCACCTGTCACTCAAGTAGGCAGGTTATTCCAAAAATCATACGGTCGGGCGGGTTTTTTATTGTTATTAAAGCTATATAAAATATCAATAATATATAAACAGGAGAAGTAATAATATGAATATTTCCGTTTTAGGTTGCGGTCGTTGGGGCAGCTGTATTGCCTGGTATCTCGACAAAATCGGTCACAATGTTTTAAGCTGCGGACTTGCCGACGCACCTGAATTTATACAACTTAAAGAAACACACAAAAACGATTACCTCACCTTTCCCGAATCTATTGAAGTGTCATCAGACCTTGAATATGCGGTTGAAAGAGCCGATGTTATAATAATTTCGATTTCATCGCAGTATCTGCGTTCATATTTTGCCGATATTTCAAAATACAATCTTGACGGCAAAACAATTGTGCTTTGTATGAAAGGCGTTGAAGCCACTACAGGCAAAAGACTCAGCGAGGTAGTTGGAGAATTTGTTGATGAAAGCAAAACTCCTATTGCAGTATGGGTTGGTCCGGGACATCCTCAGGATTATGTAAGAGGTATTCCGAACTGTATGGTTATCGACAGCAACAATCACGAAGTTAAGGAAAAGCTCGTAAATGAATTTACGAGTGACCTTATCAGATTTTATCTTGGTACTGACCTTATCGGCAGTGAAATCGGTGCAGCAGCAAAGAATGTTATCGGCATTGCGGCAGGTATGCTTGACGGTCTTAACTACACCTCCCTCAAAGGTGCGTTAATGGCAAGAGGCACACGAGAGATTGCAAGGCTTATTAAAGCACTCGGAGGCAATGAAATGAGTGCTTACGGACTTTGTCATCTTGGCGACTATGAGGCTACCCTCTTCTCAAAATGGAGTCACAACAGAATGTACGGTGAAAGTTTTGCAAAGGGCGACAAGTTCACAAAGCTTGCCGAGGGTGTTATGACTTCAAAGGCATTGTACAAGCTCGGTCAGAAATACGGCGTTGACCTTCCGATTGTCGAGTCCGTATATAAGGTATTATTTGACGGAACAGATATTAAAGAGGCTCTCGGTTCTCTGTTTATGCGTTCTGTCAAAAAAGAATTTTAATCGGGCAGGTACATAATATGGGTAATACAAAAACAAAAAACAATTCTAAAAAACCTAAACAAACTTCAAAAACGGTTGCTACCGTACAAAAGCAGAATACGGTTGAATATGTTGTTGTAAACATTCTTTGTCTGTTTGTATTCATAGCATTTGCATACATAGCAATTATGAGCTTTGTGCAGACAAGCGTGTTTGATTCGGCAAATTACGGCAGTGAAGTAATTTTGTATCAAACAGATAACATTGCACTGAACATTCTGTTCACCGCTCTGTTTACAGTTTTCATTTTTAAGATGAAAAAGCACTATGACTTTTTTGCAAAAGTCAATCTGAAATATATGCAAATAGGTCTTGCGGCTTTTGTTATGATTGTGGGACTTGTTTGGATATTCTCGGTAACTTCCGTTCCTGCGGCAGACAGCTATAACATCTACGAAACTGCATCTCAGGCGGCAAAGGGCAACTACTCGTCTTTCCAAAACAACAGCGGTTTTTACAACAGCGATTTTTACAGCGGATATGCCTACTATAATTTTTATCCGTTCCAACTTGGCTTTGTTTTTATAAGTGAAATTTTTTACAGAATTTTCGGTACAGACAGCACAATGCCGATTCAGGTTTTCAATGTAATGTGTACAGCCGCAGCTTATTTGGGCATTGCCAACATTACAAGATTGCTGTTCAAAAAGCGTTCAATTGAGTTTATTTCAATTTTTCTGCTTGCAGGTTGTTTTCAGCCTGTACTCTTCTGTACATTCGTTTACGGCAACATCATCGGTATGTGCTTTGCAATCTGGGCGTCATACTTCCTCATCAAGTATTTCCAGACAAACAAATATCTGCTTCTTATCCCCTGTGCCGTACTTCTTGTTATTTCAACACTTGCAAAGTACAACAACCTGATTTATCTTGTTGCGTTTGTTATTATGCTGATTATTCACACAATTAAGGCTAAAAAGTGGCAGAGCATTGCTTTTGCACTGGCAATCTGCATTGCAGTTGTGGGAACAAGCAACCTTGTTATTATGAGTTACGAAAACCGTTCGGGCGTTAAGCTTTCAAGCGGTGTTACACAAGTTATGTATCTTGATATGGGTATCAATGATTCCTATATGGCACCGGGTTGGTACAACGGTATTGCACTTGATGATTACAGAAACGCAGGTCTTGACGCAAAAGCAGGAAATGCTCAGGCATGGAACAATATCAAGTCAAGAATGAGCTATTTTAGCAAGAACAGTGATTATATGATTGACTTCTTCTCAAAGAAGATTATCAGTCAGTGGAACGAAACAACCTACGAAAGCATCTGGGTAAGCAAGGTTAAAACTCATACAAACGAGATTAACTGGATTGGCAAAGGAATGTATGAGGGAAGTATCGGACAGTTCTTTGAACTGTACTTCAATTTCTATATGCAGATTCTTTTCGTTGCATTTGCGGTGGGAATTTACTTCCTATTTCTCAACAAAAAGACAAATATCGAAACCGTACTTCTACCGCTTGTTCTGCTGGGTGCGTTCGGTTATCACCTATTATTTGAGGGCAAATCGCAGTATGTGCTTACTTACATAATTCTTATGATCCCTACAGCGGCGTTTGCATTTGAGTGCATTCTAAACGGCAAATATACAAAAATCAAAGAGTTTGTCGGCAAGCTTAAAGAAATCCCCGAAAAGAAAGAAAACGAAAAAGAAAATGCCTGATAGCTGACAAAAGAGGACAGATTAAACTGTCCTCTTTTTCTTTACTCTTTTTTCACAAATGCAATTCCTATACTGCCCTCTCCTATGTGACTGCCGACAACAGAACCTACGCTGACGATACCGCCCTCATCAAATGAAATTCCTTTTGAAATTATCAGTTTTGAAAAATACAATGCAAGATTTCTTGAATTGGTGTGCATTATATAAAGCGGATAACTTGAGTCAATTCCGTATTTTTTCAGGAACAACAACATATGATTCATTCCGTGTCGCATACCGATTGTCTTTGCTTCAAATGCAACACTTCCCGACTCGGTAACACTGATTACCGGCTTTATTCTTCCTGTTGAACCGAGAAGTACTGCGGCATTTGTGTGTCTGCCACCGCCGTAAAGGTATTTCATATCGTCTATGCAGGCAAAAATCATAATTCTTTTAATGAATTTTAACAAAAAATCTGCAATTTCTTTAGCCGAAAATCCGTTGTCACGAAGTCGCAGAGCTTCTTTTACAACAAGTTTTTGTCCTGCCGATGCGGATTTGCTGTCAATAACATAGCAATCCTTATATCCGAGCAAATCTCTTGCAAGAACTGCACTCTGATACGAACCGCTCAATGCGGAAGAAACTGTTATAATAACGACCGAGTCACCGTTATCCCTCGCCTTTTTTAAAGCACATTCATATACATACGGTGACGGCTGAGAGGTTTTCGGCAAATCCTTTGACAACTTTGCAAGTCTGTAAAATCGTTCTTTTGAGTGGAGAAAATCGTCTTTATATTCTCTTCCGTCAATGTATACAGCCAGAGGAATTGTTGAAATGCCGAGCTTTTCACTTTCGGAATGTTCAAAATCAGCGGCAGAATCGGTAATAATTCTGATCATATATAGGTATCACCTCAAAATAATATCTTGTAATATTATTTTCAGATTTACCTTATATATACAAAAATCCCGACAGAGAAAATTGTCGGGCGGTTGATTTTTTATTCAATTTCCGAAATTATTTATTCCAATACCGTCAAAGCCCATCTCATCCAAAAGGGACTTGTACAATTTTACATCTTCATCGGTGTATAACATACGGTTTTTGATGCCCGATTTAAAATTGATATCTCTGTCTGCAAAAAACCTTTTCCCCCACATATGACACCATGAAATCGGTAAAAGGAACGGTGTTTTTTTTACATATGGATACTTATACTGCATTTCGGATTTTGGTGGAAATATAGAGGACACAAGATATGAGAACTTTGATTTGTTATTCTCTGTAATTGTCTTGTGGGAATTTATCATCGTGCCGACATCTACCCTGCCGAGTGTACCGCTGAGCAGAATATATTCTTCGATATCATCAAATTTAAGTTCAGCCTGTGGCTTTGCAAACCAGTTGGACGCAATCTCACGAACACGCTTTTCATACTTTGCAATACCGATTTTTTCAAGCATAACATTAAGATAGTCATAATCAAGCTCAGATTGATGATTTTTCAGGAAAACATAGCTGTCAAGCACCATTCTGACTCCCATTCCGCCGATTCTGAAATGATTAGAGTTATGAACAAGCATATAGATATAAAAGTCCTCATGGCTCATTTCATATGAATAGCTGTGAGCGTTACGCTTTGTTGAACGGTCAAGCTGATTAACAAGCAACGGATAGGATTCCTCATTTTCGTGGACAAGAGTTGCATGCATTTCAATGTTCATCATCGGCTTTTTTTCAAAATGATACTGGTTGTCATCTTCATTCAGAAAAGTGTATCCGAGTTCGGAAAAAACTTTTTTGACCGAATCAGCCTGTTTTCTGTCAAAAAGGATATCTACATCGGACACGGAACGGAAGTCGGGTCGAGGATATTCTCGTTTCATAAAATATCCTTTGAGCGGAATATTTTTGATTTTATTCTCGTCAAAAGCCTTGAGAATTTTCTCGGTTTCATAGGAAATATTGCTGTCAATAAGAATTTGAGCAGATGAAATGCGTTTAAATTTTGCATACAATTCAGGAGAAACATACTTTTTTCCGAGTAACAAAACTGCATTTGCAACAAGTGATTCTAAACTGCAGTATCTTGCAAGCGATTTGATTGTCAGCCAATTTATATTCTCATAAGGAACAGGTGGATTTGTGCCGTTTACAGATGAAGAAACAAGTTCAATAAGATATTTATATTCAATTTTTTCTTTGTCAGTCAGATGTTTCTTCATTATTTTTACCTTTTTTTCGGTTTTAATTTACCAAATGTATTTTTGGTTCTTACAACAATTGAAACTATAACCCGTCTTATGGGCTTTGAATAGAACATAAATTCAAGATAGGCTCTGTACTTCAGCGAATTAACTTTATAAGGCTTGCCTTTTCTATAAAAAGCCGTTACCACTCCAATTACATCATCATCGGTAATGCCTTTTTCAACCTCAAACTGATTGTCGCCACACATAGTATAACTGCCGTCACTGCCAAAATTCACAATGCGGTGGAGCACATATGAGCCGTCTTTTCGCCTGTATAAGGGCAAATCAAAAAGATGAAGTCTGCCCTTTGGCTTTGACAAAACAACCGTATCGTCACCATCACGGAGCATAGGAAGCATACTCGTTCCCCTCGGGTTGAATGTAACCGTTCCGCCCGCGTCAAGCTTTTCGGCAATAATCTGCATCACATCATCAAGATTAACTTCTTTATTCAAGAACATCAGCCTCTCTTAGCTTTTTGATGAATGCGTCAATATCGGCACTCGCCTTTTCCTTGCTCACTTCGTATTCATCAAACATTGCTTTGAGCAAATCAGCCTTTTCGCAACCGTTTTGGAGCTTTTCAAAAAGAAATGCACCTGTTTCATTGAGGTTGATAATTCCGTTAAAATCAAGCGTCAGCTTGTTTACGGGAACTACAACATATGAGTCTGCAACCTTTCGCAGAACAAAGTCTTCTTTTATCTTCATAAATTCACCTATCCCTGCGTGAAATCTTTATTATGTGCATAGTTACGCAAGTTTATTATAATATACCTTTTGTCAAAAAGCAAGAAAAAGGATTTTATATAGAAATAACCGCAGACTCAAAAGGTCTGCGGTTAAATTTATCTATAACATTATAGCTTTTAGAATTAGTACATTCCGCCCATATCAGGTGCTGCGGGAGCTGCCGGAGCTGCAGGCTCTTTGATGTCTGTAACAAGTGATTCTGTTGTAAGAACCATTGCTGCAACAGAGCTTGCGTTCTGGAGAGCTGAACGAGTAACCTTTGTCGGGTCAACGATACCTGCCGAAACCATATCTGTGTATTCCTCTGTAAGAGCGTTGAAGCCATAGCCAACCTTGTTAGCCTTCTTAACATTCTCGCAGATTACGCTGCCCTCAAGACCTGCGTTAGCAACAATCTGACGGAGCGGTTCTTCAAGTGCTTTAAGAACAATCTTAGCACCTGTCTTAGCGTCACCCTCGAGAGTGTCAACAAACTCTGCAACAGCCGGAATAGCGTTCATACAAGCGATACCGCCGCCTGCTACGATACCCTCTTCAACAGCAGCCTTTGTAGCGGCAAGAGCATCCTCAATACGGAGCTTCTTTTCTTTCATTTCAACTTCTGTTGCGGCACCAACCTTGATAACTGCTACGCCGCCTGCGAGCTTTGCAAGACGCTCCTGAAGTTTTTCACGGTCAAAGTCAGATGTTGTTGTTTCAATCTGCTGTCTGATCTGAGCAACTCTGCCCTTGATGGCTTCCTTGTCACCGGCACCGTCAACGATGATTGTGTTTTCCTTTTCAACCTTAACCTGACGAGCAGTACCGAGCTGATCAACTGTAGTGTCCTTGAGTTCAAGACCCAGGTCGGATGTGATTACTGTACCGCCTGTAAGTGTTGCGATATCCTGAAGCATTTCTTTTCTTCTGTCACCAAAGCCCGGAGCCTTTACTGCAACACAAGTGAATGTGCCTCTGAGTTTGTTAAGTACGAGAGTTGTAAGAGCCTCGCCCTCAACATCTTCAGCAATGATAAGGAGCTTCTTACCCATCTGAACAATCTGCTCAAGAAGTGGGAGAATTTCCTGTGTAGTAGAAATCTTCTTATCTGTGATGAGGATAAGCGGATTGTCAAGCTCTGCAACCATCTTATCTGTATCTGTTACCATATAAGGAGCGATGTAGCCTCTGTCAAACATCATACCTTCAACAACTTCGCTGTATGTTTCGGCAGTCTTTGACTCCTCAACTGTGATAACACCGTCAGTTGTAACCTTTTCCATAGCCTCTGCAATGAGCTTACCGATAAATTCATCCTGTGATGAAACTGTGGCAACTCTTGCGATATCGTCTGTACCCGATACCTGCTTGCTGTTTTTCTTTACAGCCTCAACTGCAACATTAACGGCATCTGCAATACCCTTTTTGAGTACCATAGGGTTAGCGCCTGCAGTTACATTCTTCATACCCTCTCTGATAAGAGCCTGAGCAAGGAGTGTGGCAGTTGTTGTACCGTCGCCTGCGATATCGTTAGTCTTGATAGAAACTTCCTTTACAAGCTGAGCACCCATATTTTCAAAAGGATCTTCAAGCTCAATTTCCTTTGCAATTGTTACACCGTCATTTGTGATGAGCGGAGCACCGAACTTTTTGTCAAGAACAACATTTCTGCCCTTAGGTCCGAGTGTGATTTTAACTGTATCAGCGAGCTGGTCGATACCTTTCATTAAAGCCTTTCTTGCCTCTTCGCCGTATGCGATTTGTTTAGCCATTGTAAATTACCTCCGTATATTTAATAGTTAATTATTCAAGAGTTGCGAGTATGTCTGACTGGTTTACGATTGTGTACTCTTCACCGTCAATCTTTACCTGTGTGCCTGCGTACTTGCTTGCGATAACCTTATCGCCAACGCTGACATACATCTTTACTTCCTTGCCATCAACAACACCACCGGGGCCAACTGCAACAACAGATGCGAACTGTGGCTTTTCCTGAGCAGCAGATGAAAGAATGATGCCGCTCTTTGTTTTCTCCTCAGCTTCTTCAACTTTTAAAACGACTCTGTCGAGTAATGGTTTGATTGTCATAAATACAGCCTCCTGTAAGAATTTTAAATTACATTTTTAATCGGTTAGCACTCTTGTTCCCTGAGTGCTAATTATATTTTATACCATTTTCCAGAAATGTCAAGAGAAATTTGACTATTTTTGACCTTTATTTTGTGACAGTTTTCTGAAAATTTTCTTTTATAAGTTTTTATCTGCTATTTAAAAATATTCAGTAATAATTCTTATAATTTGGTACAAAAAAAGACGGACTGCAAAAGTCCGTCTTAAAAGCTATGTTGTTTAGTTAATCAGTTTGATGATTGCGTATTTGTCTGTTCTTTGCCTTTACTGACAATGAGAATTACAGTTGAACCGTATTCAAGAGTATCACCCTCAACATGTTCCTTATAGCGGATAACTCTGCCCTCGGCAACCTTGTCACTGTACTCATACTCTGCAGTTGCAAGAAGTCCCTGAGCGGCAATGTCCGACGCTACGGAATCAAGCTTTTCGCCCTCAACCTTTGGGAGAGTTCTCATCTGTGAACCCTTGCTTACGCAGATACTTACTACAACCGAATCTTCCTGCGTAATTTTTGAGCCTGCGGCAGGTGACTGCGACATAATCTTGCCCTCTGCATACTCATCACTGTATTCATCGTTAAGTGTTCTGTAAATTGTGATGTTGCTGTTGCCGTCGGCACTCTTTACAGCGTCTTCATATGTCATTCCGACATAATTCGGAATTGTTGCGCCTGTCCATTCGGTACTCTGAGTTGAACTTGCACTCGCATCTGTATTGTTAGAGAACATTCCTGCAAGAGGATTCTGCATAAGCCAGAACACACCTGCAATACCGAGAACAAGAACGGTTACGGCGGCGGCAATGATGATAATTGAAGCGTGTGACATACCGTTTGAAGTCTTGCGTTTACGCTCGTTTTTTGTGAGGTTCATACTTGCAGTTCTTGAAATTTCATCCTGAATAGCCTTTGCTGTATGCGCAACAGAAAGCTGAGAACGAAGTTCATCAAAATCTGTAATACGGTTTTCACGCTCAACCTGTAAACCGTTTGCAAGTGCTGAAACAACATGCGGTGGAAGTCGCTTTACAGTTGTTGTGCTCATAAGAAGTCTGCTGTCCTTGCGGCGTTCAACGGCACTCTTTGGCATATGACCTGTGAGTGCATAGAAAAGTGTTGCACAAAAACCGTAAATATCGGTAATGTCATCAAGTGGGAAATTGTCATCATACTGTTCGGGAGCTGCACTTCCTGAGAAGAGCTGTGATTTCAGAGGTGTACCTCTTTTACGCTCATTTTCAGATGCAAAACCTGAAATCTTAACTTTGCCCGATGCTGTTATATACATATTTTTAGGTGCGATTGCATAATGACCGACACCTCTCTTATGAAGAGCCTCAAGAGCAGAGATTACAGGCATAAAGAGCGGGCGTGCAATGTCCCATTCAAGATGGCCGTTACTGCGTTCAACATACTCCTCAAAAGGAATGAGATCTTCATTTTCCTCAACAACATAGACTGTGTTGTTTTCTTCAAAAATGTTATGAACATTCATAAGAGCAGATAACTCACGAAGTTCGGAAAGAATTTTATAATAGTTAAGGAAATCATCTTTGAGCTTATTGTAAACAAGACGATTTTCATAGTTGATTTTGACTTCTGTAGTTCCCTCGTCACGAGAAAAAAGTCCGATAGGAAGAAATTCGCAGATGATAACGATGTCACCTGTCTGCTTGTCGTGGCTTATATAGCGTGTACTTTCACCGTTGGTATCAATTCCCGCACCCACAATATAGCGGTTCTGGAGAATAGTTCCGTACGGCAAAAAAGGAGCTTGCTGTTTTTCAGTTGTATCAAATCCGCAGGATGGGCAAATCTTATTGTCACCTATTTCCTGCATGCATCCCATACACAATGACATATTATTACTCAACTCCAAATAAGTTTCATTTTCAAATTTTGTCCAAAAAGAATTATACCATAAAAACATATTTCTTTTCAAGACTTAAAGATGTTAATATAATTACAATTTTGTTATTGCAAAGCTAAAAAACAATGATTCTTTGCAAATATTGTTGTATCAAAAAGTGGTGGAGATAACGGGGCTCGAACCCGTGACCTTCTGACTGCCGGTCAGACACTCTCCCAGCTGAGCTATACCCCCATATAATGTTGACATTACTTAAAGTATGTACAAGATACATTTTCAGGCAATGTCAAATAAAGAAATCAACATTCTTTCAAATTAATTATAAGTATTGCATTTCCGTCATATATGTCAATTGTTGTCATATTGGAAGTGAATACATTTGAAACACCCAAAGTAACACTGCTTGAAACATAGTATTTATCAAGCGGATACTTTGTTCCCGAATAGCTTACGCAAACGCTTGGACAACCGAAAGGAAAAAGTGAAAATGTTTTGCCTTTCATATTCTCATATTCATAATGACCGACAGGAAGAAATTCAATTTTCTCATTTTCGGAAAGGAGAACTCCCTTGCTGCCGTGTCCGTGAATATACGCGAGAACCGCCACATTTGCAAAGCTGTGGTCAAATCTGCCGCCCAATGCACCGAGAATTACTATTTCATCAAACTTCTTTTCAAGTGCCAAATCAACGGAGTGCATTGTATCGGTATCGTCTTTTTCGGGAATAAGGCGAACCGTTTCGCAGTTTGGAAACAGCACATCAGGTTCGGAATCAAAATCACCTACAACAAGATTTGGAGTAATTCCTGCCTGCTTAGCAAAATCACAACCTCTGTCGGCACATATCACATAGTCATCGGATTTTATAACCGTTGACAAAAAATCTGAATTTGTGTCAGGCGAGCCTGCGATAATCACACAACGCATAATTACTCCTTTATCTGCCATGATTTAATATCTTTAACCTCGTTGTACATCTGAACATAACTGCGGTGACGACTTTCCTCAATTTCACCGTCAGAAAGCGCTTTAAGAATTCTGCAGCCCTTTTCACAGGTGTGAGAACACGATGTAAACATACATTCACCGATATATTTTTCAAACTCAGGAAAGCAGTATTGCAGCTGAGTTTTGTCAATCATTTCATATCTTTGAAGATCAACCGTTGAAAAACCCGGTGTATCGGCTACAAAACAGCCATCAAGCTCAAAGAGTTCAACAACCCTTGTTGTGTGTCTGCCTCTGCCAAGTTTTTTACTTGTCTGTCCTGTTTCAAGAGAGAGTGACGGAAAAAGCTTGTTGAGCAATGTAGATTTGCCTACGCCGCTGTTACCGATAAAGGCTGAAACCTTACCTGAAAGATAGCTTTTGAGTTCTCCTGTCTGTGAGGAATCGTCCTCTGAACAGAGAAAAACCTGAAAACCTGCGTGCCTGTAAATATCGGCAATCTTGTCACCGTTTTCAAGGTCATTCTTTGTGACGACAATGACAGGCTCCATATTGTTATTTACGGCTGCCGCTGTCATTTTGTCAATGACAGTAAAATTCGGGAGCGGTTCAACAGTTGAACACACAAGGACAAGAATATCAAGATTTGCAAGGGCAGGTCTTTTAAGCTTGTTTTTGCGTGGAAGAATCTCTTCAACAGCACAAAATCCGTCATTCGGAACGGAAATCTTTACTTTATCGCCTGCTACAGGAGAGTTTCCGCTCTTGCGAAAACTCCCCCTTGCCTTACATTCGTAATCATTTTCATCAGCACGAACATAATAGAACCCACCGATTGACTTCATTAAAATTCCGACTTTAGTATCCATACTTCACCCGATTATAATTCAGGATCATCCGTGTACGGCTGAACGGTTGTGTCAGGCTCAACATACGGATTTGTGTAATACTGTGTCGGCGGCTCGGTTTCAGGCGGAGCTGTGGTAGTAACAACATAATCATATGACGCAGTTGTGGTAACCGTACTTGTTGCGAAGTCTACAGAATATTCTCTGTATGCCTGACCGTCAAGCTGAATTACTACAGTTGAAGTACCCGAACCCTTGAGTTCAAGAGTGTAGGTCTTATTGTACTTTGGCACAAGTGTCTTTGAATTCTGTGAATCAACAGCACCGTCAACGATTACAGTCATATCGACCGAATCCTCAACATCTGACGGCAAGTCAACAAAGATATTGACCGTATTCACATCGCCAAGTCCTGAACTAACTGTGAGTGTGATAACCGAACCTGCATCAACCTTGCCGTACTGGAGAGGTGACATACCGAGAACTGTATCTTTCGGTTCTTTACTGTCATCATCGGTCACGGTTTCAACCGTAAGTCCAAGGTCAACAAGCGTCTTTTTAGCTTCTGAAAGTGTGAGTCCGTCTACTGATGGAAGTGTAACTTTATCTGTTCTCTTACCGCCTGCTACATACACATAAACGGTAGAACCGATTGTAGTCTTGACACCTGCCTTTGGGAAGCACTCAATTGTGTAACCCTTTGGAGTCTTGGTGTTTTCAACATATATAATTTCAGGGATAAGGTTCTTATCCTTAAGAGCCTGTGACGCTTCGCTTTCGCTGTAATTGGTTATGAACGGAACAGAAACCTCTGTATCCTTGCCGTTTACAGTTACTGTGATAGTCGAGCCTGACTTCACTTTCATAGAACCGCCTTTTGGTTCCTGATCAAGGATAACACCCATTTCTTTGGATTCATCGTATTCGCTTTTCACCTCGAACTGGAAATTGTTCGGGTTATTTTCTTTTATAGAAACAAAAGACTTTCCGACATAATCGGGAACTTCAACATCTTTTGCCTGTGAAGTTGAACAGCCTCTGAGCATTGCAAGCGCAAAGAAAATTGCACAAACAGCTACAGCTGCAATCACAATACCCTTGATTGCATAATATGAAGGCTTGTGTTCCTTTACAAAGTCCTCATCGGCAAACTTTTCTTCCTTTACAACCACATCTTCTTCCGGCATATCAACAACCTTTGTTGCATCATCTGCAACCTTTTTGTCAACACCACCGCTATCACGCAGAGAATGAACAAACTTTGTAGGCTGGTCATCAACGAATGATTTATTGCCGTAGTCAAATACAATTGACGGATTAAGTCTGAATCTTTCAATATCGGAAAGCATCTCAGCAGCAGAAGTGTAACGATTTGATGGAAGCTTTTCCATTGCTTTCATTGTAATCTGCTCAATACCGATTGGTATTCCGGGGTTAATCTCACGAGGACGCTTTGGTGTTGACTGCAACTGCATAAGCGCAATTGTTACGGCACTGTCACCGTCAAACGGAAGTTTGCCTGTGAGCATTTCATAAAGCATTACACCGACAGAATAAATATCTGTCTTACCGTCTGTTGCGTCACCTCTTGCCTGTTCAGGTGCAATATAGTGAACCGAACCGATTGCCTGCTCAGTCATTGTGCGTGTTGATTTATCTGAAAATCTCGCAATGCCAAAGTCTGTAACCTTGATTGTACCGTCCTGCAAAAGCATAATATTCTGCGGCTTGATGTCACGGTGCACAATTCCGCACTCATGAGCATGCTGCAAAGCCTTTAAAATCTGTGTTGTAAGGTGGATTACATCTTTCCACTCAATAATGCCTTGCTGATCAATATATTCTTTGAGGGTAATACCGTCGATATATTCCATTACAATGTACTGAATCATATCGCCAAAGCTTACATCGTACACCTTTACAATGTTCGGATGTGAAAGCATTGCAATAGCTTTTGATTCATTTTTAAAGCGGCGGATAAACTCCTCATTATTAAGATATTCGTCCTTAAGAATTTTTATGGCAACTTCACGGTCATCAACAGTATCGGTACAACGGTAAACATTTGCCATACCGCCGACACCGATAAGCTCATGGATTTCATATCTTCCGTCAAGTCTTTTGCCCAAATATTTATCCAAAAACAGTCAACTCCTATCCTTAGTAAATCACGGTAACTGTAATGTTATCAGAACCGCCACCGTCTTTAGCCTTGTCAACAAGCTTTGTGATAAGACCCTCACCACGGTTTTCATGACATATCTTTACCATATCCCCTGTTGTGACACAATTGGAAAGTCCGTCGGTACAAATGAGAAGAACATCACCGTAAATAAAGTTGGCTTCAATATAGTCAAGACGCACTGACGGCTTGATGCCGAGCGCTCTTGTTATAAAGTTCTTGTTCGGATGATTTTGTGCCTGCTCATATGTAAGCTCACCTCTGCGAACCATTTCCTGAACAACGGAATGATCCTCTGTAAGCTGTTTGATTTTGCCGCCTCTGATTGCGTATGTGCGGCTGTCACCGACATGAACAACATGAACGGTCGTATCCTTTACAAAGACAAATTCACATGTAGTTCCCATACCCGTGAGCTCCGGGTCTTTCATTGACATTTCAAAAACCTTCATATTGGCATTAACAACAATTTCTGCCATAAGCTCGCCAATCTGCTCTTTGGTCATATCGTCTTTGTACAAATCGGTAATTTTGGTACTGATATACTCAACGGCTGTTGCACTGGCAATATTACCGCCGTTTGCACCGCCCATTCCGTCGCACACAACTGCCCAGACACAGCTGGGAGAAATAACTCCGAAGCGACAGTCATCCTGATTCTGATTACGAACAAGTCCTATATCACTTTTGCTGAATACTTCCAAGTTATTTACCTCCTTCTTCAATATGCTTTCTTTTGAGCTGACCGCACGATGCGTTTATGTCGCTTCCGAGTGTTCTGCGCACGGTTGCTCCGATATTTTTGGCAGCAAGAATCTTTATGAATGCCTGCTGTCTTTTAATATTGCTTTTTAAGTAGCCTGTTCCCTCAACTGTGTTGACGGGAATCAAATTAACATGGCTTTGTGTACCCTCAAGTCGTTTTGCAAGCTCTCTCGCGTTTTCATCACTGTCATTAACTCCGCTTATCATAGAGTATTCAAATGTAACTCTGCGACCTGTTGTTTTGAAATAATCTGAACAAGCCTTTAATAATTCTTCAATAGAATACTTTCTTGCAATGGGCATTGTTCGCTGTCTTATCTCATCATTCGGGGCGTGCAGCGAAACTGAAAGCGTTATTCCGAGATGAAGTTTTGCAAGTTCATAAATTTTCGGAACTATACCGCAGGTTGAGAGCGTAATATGTCGCATTCCTATATTAAGACCGTTGTCGGACGAAACCAGTCGAAGAAATTTTACAACATTGTCAAAATTATCAAGCGGTTCTCCCATTCCCATAAGAACAATGTTAGAAATTCTTATGTTAAGGTCACGCTGTGCGGCCTCAATCTGTCCGAGCATTTCCGACGGTGCAAGACTCCGTGAAAAACCGCTTTTGCCTGTTGCACAAAATGTACAACCCATTTTACAGCCAACCTGTGTTGAGATACAGATTGAATATCCGTGCTTGTAGCTCATTACAACAGACTCTACACATTCGCCGTCATTAAACGAAAAAAGGTACTTGACTGTTTTATCATACCTTGAAACAAGTTTTTTTTCAATATTTGCAACAGAAATGTAACTACTTGATTTCAAAAAAGCCTTTAAATCGGCAGGAATGTTACGCATATTGTCAAAATCGGTCACATTTTTGTACAACCAATCATAAATCTGCTTTGCTCTGAACTTTGGAAAACCGTTTTCTGTGACAAATTCAGTCAGCTCATCAAGCGTCATTGACTTGATATCCGTTAAATTATTCAATTTGACGCCTTCTTTCCGAATAAGCTGATGTAAAATCCGTCTGTTCCGCAGGTGTGCGGCATAAGTGTTATTTCGTATGGTTCTTCATAAAATGCACGGGCAATTCCGTTTGGAAGTTTTAACGGTATTCCGTAAAAATCGGGATGTTCCTCAAGAAAACGCTTTGTGTTATTATTGTTTTCATCAGGATTCAATGTACAGGTGGAATAGACAAGCTTGCCGCCTACTGCAAGGTTATCCGCACTTGCACAGAGAATCCCGTACTGCAAATCGGGCAAATCATTGGATATAAGGTCATCCTTGTATCTGATTTCAGGCTTTCTTGACATAATTCCAAGACCGCTGCAAGGAACATCGCATAGAATCCTGTCTGCCGCAGGAAGTGCTGTGTCATTGGTTGACGCATCACGCAGAAGCGTTGAAATGCAAGTGATGCCAAGCCTTTTAGCACCTGCCGAGATCAGTTTCAGCTTATGGTCGAACATATCGCAGGAAAAAATTCTGCCGCGGTTGTTCATATATTGAGCCGCCGAAAACGACTTTCCGCCCGGTGCGGAACATACATCAAGCATAATATTACGAGGCTTTGCATCAAGAAAATTCACGCAAAGCTGGCTTGACGCATCCTGAATATGAAAAAGTCCGGACTTGTACGCTCTGAGTCTTTCAACCGAGCCTGTATTTTCAAGATAGAGTGCGTTGTCAATAAACGAAATTTTTTCCGCAACAACACCCTCATCGGATAATTTCTTAATTAATGTGTCTGCATCTGTTCTAAGGGTATTAACACGACAACAGATTTTGGCTCTGCCGTTAAGAGATGCCGAAAGCTGTTCGGCATTATCTTCTCCGTAAGAATTAACCCACAATTTCACAATATTTTCGGGAACAGAATATTTTACCGAAAGATATCGAGCCCTGTCCTTTTCATCGGGTAATGTATATTTAACCTCTGCCCTTGTGATATTGCGAAGAATTCCGTTTATGAAACCCGACGATTTCTGAAGCTTGTGCTTTTTAGCAAGATTAACGCTTTCGTTGACTGCCGCACTGTCGGGAACTTTGTCCATAAACAAAAGCTGGAGTATTCCAAGGCGCAGAATATTTTTCGTTTTTGTTTCAATTTTTCTTAACGGAATTTTAGAATAAGACCTGATAATATAATCAAGCGTGATTCTTCTTTCCAGAACACCGTAAACGAGTGCTGACACAAAAGAGCTGTCAACACCCGAAAGACGGTTTTCCTTTATGGCATTATTCAAAGCAATATTTGAATATGCTCCCTCGTTTTCAATTTTAAGCAACACATTCAGTGCAATATTGCGTGTATTTGCCATTTTAATCTCCAAAATAAAATTATCTTCTGCGGTTGTTCGCAATTACAATCAATCTTAAAAGCTGCATAATTGCAGTAAGAGCCGCTGCAACATATGTCATTGCGGCTGCCTGAAGCACTCTCTTTGCTCCTGTATATTCTTCACCGTAAAGAAGATCGCCGTTTCTGATTGTTTCAAGCGCTCTTTTTGATGCATTAAACTCTACGGGAAGTGTTGCGATTGTAAAGAGTACAGAAAGCGCAAACAGGATTATACCTATATAAAGAAATACAAAACCTACTCTCTGTGTAAAACAAAAACCGACTATAATAAAAATCCAACTGAGGCTTGAACCGAGTCTTGCAACAGGAAGAATAAACGAACGGATTCTGTTAGGCAGATAATTTTCTGCGTGCTGAACTGCATGACCCGCCTCATGACAGGCAACGCCTACAGCCGCAACGGAAGTGCTGTTAAAAACCGTGTCGGAAAGTCTGATTACATTTGTTCTCGGGTCAAAATGGTCTGTCATACTGCCTGCAACATGTTCAATTCTGACGCCTGTTACACCGTGCTGACGAAGAACATATTCAGCCGCCTGAGCGCCTGTCATATTTCTTGAATTTCTTATCTGTGAATATTTTGAAAAAGTTGTTTTAACTTTGACCTGACAAATCAATGTTATTATGATACAAGGAACAATAAATACAAGATATGTCATATCAAATCCGTAAAAGAAGCCCATAAATCAAACACCTTTCTGTCTGCATATTGCAGACGGGAATTTTTAACCGATTACATCGCCGACAGAAAGCCTGTGGCCGGCAAGGAATGCCTCGGCGGTCATTTTCTTTTTGCCCTCAGGCTGAATTTCACAAAGCTCAACCGACTTTTCACCGCAGGCAACAATCAGCGGTTTTGTGCTGATTACAGTTCCCGCTTTTCCGCTCTTTTCACAGAGCAAAGAAGAATGAACCTTTATCTTTTTACCGTTAATTTCGGTTGTGGCAATCGGCCACGGATTAAGTCCTCTGATTTTATTATGCACATCAAATGCCGGTTTTGTAAAATCAATAGGACAAAGTGATTTGTCGATTTTTGAAGTGTGAGTTGCAAGGCTTTCGTCCTGCTTAATCGGAGTGATTTCGCCCTTTTCAAGACCAGAAAGTGTGTCAAGAATAAGCTCTCCGCCCATAAGAGAAAGACGGTCAAAAAGCTCTCCCGAGGTTTCATTCACACCGATTTCCGTTTTGACAACTTTCAGAATGTCACCTGTGTCAAGTCCGACATCCATTTGCATAGCCGTTACACCGGTTTCCCTGTCACCGTTTAACACGCTCTGCTGAATAGGAGATGCGCCTCTGTATTTAGGCAAAAGCGAGCCGTGAAGATTGATGCAACCGTACTTTGCAGAGTCAAGAACCGACTTGGGAAGAATTTTTCCGTAAGCCGCAACAACAATGACATCGGGACTATATTTATTGATAATTTCAAGAGGTTTGCCGTCCTTGAAGGTTTCAGGCTGATACACTGGAATGTTCAGCTTTTCTGCGCACACCTTGACATCGGGAGGAGTCATTATCATCTTTCTTCCCCTCGGCTTGTCGGGCTGTGTAAACACGGCACAAACCTCATGTTCCGAATTTGCAAGAGCCTTGAGTGCAGGTACGGCAAAATCCGGAGTACCCATATAAATTATTTTCATATCTTCACCTGTTTATCAGCTATTCATTTCTTCAATTTCGGCAGGAGTCAACATTCTTGTTGCAACCTGAGTAAAGAGGATTCCCTCAAGATGGTCAAGTTCGTGACAAAAAGCCTTTGCAAGCAAATCCTTGCCGTCAATAACAAATTCGTCACCGTGTCTGTCCTGTGCCTTAACCTTTACATAATCGGGTCTTACTGTGTAACCCCACTTGCCGGGGATTGAAAGACAGCCTTCAAGAGTTTCCTGCTTGCCGCTGTAAGCGATGATTTTCGGGTTTACAAGCTCAATCGGACCTTCGCCGACATCAATAACCACAACTCTTCTTAAAATTCCGACCTGAGGAGCGGCAAGTCCCACTCCCTCAGCCTTGTGCAAAGTTTCAATCATATCGTCAATAAGCTCTGCAAGGCGGTCATCAAACTTTACGACAGGTCTGCATTTTTTTGTGAGAACGCTGTCGCCCTCTTTTACAATTTGTCTTAAAGCCATAAATTATATCCTTTCACTAACAGGTCAGCGCGTTCATATCCGCATATGTACTGACCTTTCCAAATTCCTTATTCTTTCCGAATTCTGTCATAACCGCCGAGAGCAGTCCTCTGAAATCACGGTTATTTTTACATTTTATTATAAGTTTATATCTGAATTTGTTGCTCACTTTCACAACATTTGCGGGTGACGGACCGAGTATTCTCAAAGGCATGGCTGGGTATTCACTTCTTGCGTGACTTACAAAGCACTGCAAAAAGCTGTTAGCCGCTTTCATTGTAAGCTGCTGTTTTTCACCCGAAAAGCCGATAAGACAGATATCCGCAAAAGGCGGATAAAGCATTGCTTTTCTGACCTGAATTTCGGTGCTGTAAAAGGCAAGATAATCCTGCCTTGCCGCCATAGAAATTATGAGGTTGTCGGGAGTGTAGGACTGAATAACAGCCATACCCTTTGACACCCCCCTGCCGCTTCTGCCGACTACCTGAGTTAAAAGAGAAAATGTTCTTTCGTAACTTCTGTAATCATCGGCATACAGCATATAATCAGTATTGAGAACACCCACAAGGGTCACATTGGGAAAATTGAGACCCTTTGCAACCATTTGTGTTCCCACAAGAATATCGTACTTACCGTCTGCAAATGCCGTTATCATCTTTTCATAGGATGATTTTGAAGATGTTGCATCGGTATCCATACGCAATATTCTTGCATCGGGAAAAAGCTCTGAAATTTCACTTTCAGCCTTTTGAGTGCCTGTTCCGCTAAATCTTAAAGATTTGCTGTGGCAGGACGGGCATTCTTCCGTATAAGGCACGGAATATCCGCAGTAGTGACACATCAATCTGCGGTTTGCGCTGTGATATGTGAGCGATATTGAACAGTTGGGACACACAACAGGTTCGCCGCACATTCGGCAGGTTACAAATGTATTGTGCCCTCTTCTGTTTAAAAGCAGAATTGACTGCTTGTTATTTTCAAGATTATAGTGCAGATTTTCAAGCAAGGTTTCGGAAAATCCCGTTACATTGCCGTTTTGCTGTTCAACATTCATGTCTGCGACAACAACCTTCGGCAAAACCGCATCGCCGTACCTCTCGGTGAGCGTGTTAAGCGAATATCTTCCGTTTTCTGCGTAGTAATATGATTCAACCGACGGAGTTGCCGAACTTAAAACAAGCAAGGCATTATCGTAGCTGCATCTGAATTTTGCGATTTCTCTTGCATGATATCTGGGGGAGCTTTCAGACTTATAGCTGTACTCCTGTTCCTCGTCCATTATGATAAGACCGACTTTTTCAAACGGAGCAAACACGGCACTTCGTGTTCCTATAACAATTTTTGCAAGACCTTTTTTTACACGCTTGTATTCATCAAGCCTTTCACCGAGTGAAAGTGCGCTGTGAAATACGGCAATCTGCTCGCCGAAACGCTTTGAAAAGGTTGAAACAAACTGCGGTGTAAGCGAAATTTCAGGCACCATAACGATGATTCCCTTGTTATCGTTTATTACACGCTCAATCAGTTTCATAAAAACGCTTGTTTTTCCCGAACCTGTAACACCGAACAAAAGGCTTGTATGCGGTTTTGAATCGGCATATTCGGCATATAGGTTATCGCAGGCTGTCTGCTGTTGTTCTGACAACGCAACAGGGGCAAGACTTTCGTCCTTCGTCCTGTCCTCAATACGGAACACTTCTTCGTCATAGTAGTAGATAAGACCTTTTTTATAAAGTGCGTCTGTAACGCCTGTTGTGACACCCGTGAAGTAACAAACCTCTTTAACGGAAGTTCCGCCTGTCATTTTGATAAGGTCGAGAACGGCTTTCTGCTTTTCGGTAAGCTTGATATTGTCACTGTCGGCAAGCTCGGTCGGAGCAGCCATTTTCATAACCGCATCCGAAACCTTTCTGAAAGCCTCATCTGATTTGTAAAGATAACCCGACTTTACCATATCTTCAAGAATAACCGTGTTATCAAATCCGAAATCGTCAAGAATTTTATCGGACTTTACGGCTTTTCTTTTTGAATGCAGGTAAGCAAAAATTCTTTGCTGTTTCTCGGAAAGCTCTTCTTCATCTACACCCTCACGAACACCGTAAAGCGTTGTGATTTTGTAATTTATCCCCGCAGGGAGCATTGTTTTTACCGCATCATAAAAGGTGCAGAAATAATGCTCTTTCATAAACTCGGCGAGCTTCAAAAGTTCTTTTGACAGGACAGGTTCGTCATCAAGAACGGAACAAATGCTTTTGAGCTTTTCAACCGAAATGTTATCACTCACGGGAGAAAGCTCAAAAATTATTCCCTGTTTCTTTTTGTTGCCTCTGCCGAACGGAACGAGAACCCTTTTGCCGACCTGAACCGAATCGGTAAAAGCAGACGGTACAAGGTAGTCAAATAATTTATCGAAAACATATGTTGTGTTTTCAACAGCAACCTTGACTGTTAAATCAGAGCTCATCTTCGTCAGGCTCAAGAATGTTGATTTCATGACCTTCGATTTCCTTGATTGCGATAAGAACAGGCTTATCCTCTGTTACAATCTGTTCCTCTTCAAAAGTCTGAGTAATTTCTCTTGCTCTTTTTGCAACACCTACAACAAGTGCGTACTTACTCTGCTTACCCTGTAATAATGAATCCACATCAACTTTATGCATAATAATTCTCCTCTTAAAATATTTTATGTTAATTTTCTTTGTATATTATTTAATGAGGTGTTCATCCTCTTTATGAAGAATATCGAGAACCTCATTTATTGCTGTTTCAAGGTCGCCGTTTACCACATTGTACTTATATCTGTCCTTGTAGCTGATTTCCTCGGCAGCCTGTGAAAGCCTTTTTTGAATAGTTTCTTCATCCTCTGTACCTCTTCTGCGAAGTCGTCTTTCAAGCGACTCCATTGAAGGCGGAAGAATGAAGATACTGAGAATGTCGGGATATTTGTCAAGAATCTGAAGTCCGCCCTTGACCTCAATCTCAAGCAGAACATCATAACCCTGATTGAGCATATCTTCAACCTGCTTTTTAGGTGTGCCGTAGAGATTGCCGCAAAACTCTGCGTGTTCAAGATAGCCGTCTTTTTTCAGAACATCGTTGAACTGTTCTCTTGTTAAAAAGTTATAATGAACCCCGTCAATCTCTCCCTCTCTCGGTTCTCTTGTTGTGTTTGAAACCGAAAGACGGATATTTTTGTCACGGTCAAGGAGTTCCTTGATTATTGTACCCTTGCCTACACCCGATGAACCGGTAAACAAAATAAGATTTCCTTTTCTGTTAATGCTCATCCTTGTTTTCCTCACTTTCGTCCGTTCTGTTTTGAATTGCCTCACATGAAATTGCCGAGAGAATAACATGATTATTCTCGGCAACAATCACCGATTTGCATTTTCGTCCGCAGGTTGCATCAATAAGCAGATTGTTCTGTTTTGCATCCTGAACAATTCGCTTTACGGGAGCAGAGTCCGGAGCAACTACTGCAACAATCTTGTCGGAGCTGACAAGATTACCAAAACCGATATTAATAAGCTTCATCTGTTCACCTTATTCGATATTCTGAACCTGTTCACGGATTTTTTCAATCTCACTCTTGATGTCAACAACCTTATGTGCAAGAATTGCGTCCTGAACCTTTGAACCGATTGTATTTGATTCACGGTTCATTTCCTGAATGATAAAGTCAATTTTTCTGCCCACAGGCTCGTCATATTCAAGGAACTTTGAAAGCTGGTCAAAGTGGCTGCGAAGTCTTACGGTTTCCTCCGCAACGGCTACCTTATCCGCAAACACGGCAACCTCTGTGAGAACCCTCTGCTCGTCAACCTTGACATCATTTTCAGCAAGCGTCTGCTTGATGCGTTCCATAAGTCTTTGTTCATACTCGGCAACGGTCTGCGGAGAACGCTCCTCAATTTCACCTACAACAGAAAGAATTGTGTTGGCTCTTGAAAGAATGTCCTCTTTCATCTTCTCGCCCTCAGTTTCACGCATTGCTACAAAAGCGTCAACGGCAATTTTTGCCGCTGAAAGTACATCGGCAGTAATCTGATCCTCGTCCTCAGGCGCTTTGTGAACCGTGAAAACATCGGGAAAGCGAGAAAGTGAAACTGTTGAAACATCATTCGGAATATCGTACTTTTCGCTGATTTCCTTAAAAGCGTTGATATATCCCGAAACAAGCTGATGATTAACAGTTACATCACAGGGTTCTTCATCGGACGCACCAATGGATACGAACATATCAATCTTGCCTCGTGAAACCCTTGAATTTACATAGTTTTTAAGTTTGTCATCAAGAAATCCGTAACTTCTTGGGGTTCTGCAGGAAAATTCAAAATAGCGGTGGTTCACACTTTTAATTTCAACGGTAATCTCCCGACCGTTGATAACGGTTTCACATCTTCCGAAACCGGTCATTGATCTGATCATTTCAAAAACTCCCTTCGTAAAATTATATTTTCGGCATTTAAGCTTTATTTTTTATATTTACATCATATTTACATCAAATTTATCGGCATTTATTTTCTACAATATAGATTATAGCACCACAGGCGATATTTGACAATGGAGTTATTACAAAATTGTAATAACTTTTTTTGTTTACATCACAAAGGTGTGTGTGATATACTTAATAAGATAATTATACTTTATTGACAAAGGAATGATATTTATGTCAGGACATAACAAATGGAGTACAATCAAGCAGAAAAAGGGTAAAAACGATGCAGCAAGAGCTAAGGTATTTACAAAAATCGGCAGAGAACTTATTGTTGCAATCAAGGAAGGCGGAAGTGCCGATCCTTCCGTTAACTCAAAACTCAAGGATTGTATTGCAAAAGCAAAGGCTGCAAATGTACCTAATGACAACATTGAAAGAATCATCAAGAAAGCGTCAAGCGATGCCGACGCTACAAACTATGAGGCTGTTACATATGAGGGCTACGGTCCAAGCGGCGTTGCCGTAATTGTTGAAGCACTTACAGACAACAGAAACAGAACAGCAGGTGAAGTAAGACATTACTTTGATAAATTCGGCGGCAATATGGGTACACAGGGTTGTGTAAGCTTTATGTTCTCGAAGAAGGGCGTTCTCGTTATTGAGCGTGAAGATCTTGAAAAGGATGAGGATACCGTGATGAGCGATGCTCTTGAGTGCGGTGCATCAGACTTTGAGGCTGACGATGATGTATTTACAATTTACACAGAAACAGATGATTTCGGTGCTGTAAGAGATGAGCTTGAAAAGCTCGGCTACACATTCGTTTCTGCTGAAATTGAAATGGTTCCAAGCACATACACAAAGCTTGAGGACGAAGAAACTGCAACAAAGATGCAGAAGATGCTTGATATGTTCGAGGATAACGACGATATCCAGAATGTATGGCACAACTGGGAAATGGACTGATAAAGTTTATTTCTGACAAAATGAATTAAACCGCTCCGATTGGGGCGGTTTTTGTTTTGTCAATTCTTTTGTCTTGAAATTAAAACAAGGTCACGGTTATCCGCTTCGCCGTCAAGGTTGAAGTCGGCGGATTTGAGAAAAGCTCCGCTGAGTTTTGCGTTGCCGCAAAGATGTTTTTGCAGAAGTGTAACATCTTTTGAATTGACATTCCCCTCGCCTGTCACATCACCGCACACGGCTATTGTATAAGTTTTTGAATTTATGACGGTTGTGAAGCCTGTTTTCAGTTTTCCGCTTTTGGCAACAGAACCGTCAGATTTATAAACTGCATCGGCAGAAGTTTTCGCTTTAAAATCAGCAACCGTTTCACCGCTGTAAACGCCGTAAATTATACCGTCCGAAAATATGTAATCGGAGATGACGGCTTGATTATCTGAATTTGATGAATCAGAATGGTTGTTGTTATCGGCAGTTTTCTTTTCATCAAAATCAGATGATTCGTACACTTGAACCGTCCCGTTATCAAGCAAAACACCGCATTGATTTTTATAAGATACAACTGCTTTTGCGGTATCGGGAATTGACACGCTTTGCGTTTTGTCGGAAGTTTTACGACTGAGATGATAATTTACTACAGAAAATACTTTGTTATCTGACGCAGATACTTTGCCAAATTCGGCATTTGACACATATACTCTTGAATTATCGGACAAAGAAACAACGAAACCGTCCTCATTGATAACTTTATTTATACCCACATTAGAAATATTTCTAAATTCACCCGCATTTGCAACACGGGTTGAAGATGTTTGCGAAAGTTTGCAAATTGAGCCGTCATACAGTCTTGCGTATGATTTTCCGTTGTTATTGAAAACCTCGTTCACATTTTGACCGAAAGTTATTTTTGTTTTCTTATCGGACGATAAATTCACGCAGGCAACATAGGCATATGCGCTGTCGGTTTTTATGTAGTAAATGCAATTATCGCTTACCGAAAAAGAGTCTGTTCTGAAATTTTCATTGCTGAAAGTACTTTGAAAAACATTGCCGTTGTCGGTATTGAGGGAATAGACAGAATACTTATTAGTAAATGTATCTTCAAGCACAAGAGCATAAGTATACTTTCCGCTCTGCGACACACCTTTGATGTGACCGTTCACGGTAAAATTATATGAAGAAAAATCGGGTACAAGCCTTGCCGAAAATACTGTATTTCCCGAAAAAGCACACAAATATCCGCCCCTGCTGTTACTGTCGCTCTTTATGCCGGAACAATTAGCAAGGTCAGACAAATTGTATTCTTCGTAGGCACGGCTCTTGCATATGCTGACGCAAGAAATTAAAATTACAGCCGTTAAAAGTGAAATCAGTCGTTTCATAGCTTATACCCAATTTAGATTTAAAACAAAAGGGCACCCTTTCGGGTGCCCGCAAAAGCTCTGATTATTCAGCTGCCTCTTCGTTAGACTCAGCAGGTGCCTGCTCGTCTTCAGGAAGAAGTGCACGCATTGAAAGGCTTACACGCTTCTTATCAAAGTCGATTGCAGTAATCTTAGCTTCAACAACATCGCCAACCTTAAGTACATCAGCGGGCTTTTCAATTCTCTTGTTAGCAATCTGAGAAATGTGGATAAGACCGTCAATACCCGGAATGATGTTTGCAAATGCGCCGAATGTTGTAAGACCAACGATTGTAGCCTTAACAACTGTTCCCTCAGGATAGTTGTTCTTGAGGATTTCCCACGGATTGTCTTCAGCATTCTTGAAGCCGAGAGAGATCTTCTTTGTTTCTTCATTGATGTCCTTTATGTAAACATCAACTGTATCGCCTACATTTACAACTTCGCTTGGATGCTTAATGTGTGTCCATGAAAGCTCTGAGATGTGAATCATACCAAACACACCACCGAGGTCAACAAATGCGCCGTAGCTTGTAAGTGACTTAACAACGCCCTTGTAACGCTTGCCAACTTCGCAAGTCTTCCAGAACTCTTCACGCTGGGCAGCTCTCTGCTCTTTGAGCACGCTGCGGATTGAACCGATAGCTCTTCTGCGTCTGCCGTTCTGTGAAACTTCGATAAGTCTGAAGTCAACATCCTGACCTACGAGGTCTTCAAGGCTCTCTTCACGAGTAGCTGTTGCCTGTGATGCAGGGATAAAGATTCTTGAGCCGTTGTAAAGAACGATTACGCCGCCCTTAACTGCCTCAGTAACCTTGCCGGAGAGAACCTCCTGTGACTCTGC
The DNA here is from genome assembly GCA_905215855.1 of uncultured bacterium. Classification (GTDB taxonomy): domain Bacteria; phylum Bacillota; class Clostridia; order Oscillospirales; family Acutalibacteraceae; genus Ruminococcoides. The sequence continues at coordinate 7,142 of CAJMRT010000022.1, read as the reverse complement.
CTTTTCTTTGAGCTCTTCCCAACCCTTCTGTGCATCTACTCTGCGCTTTGAAAGCATGATAGTGCCTTCCTGATCATTGGTCTTCATAATAAGAAGCTCAATAACATCGCCAACTTTAACTACATCTTCGGGTCTTGCGTTAGGATCGTTTGAAAGCTCGGAAGCAGGAATAAAGCCTGTCTGCTTTCTGCCGACATCTACCTGAACTTCGTTGGGAGCTATGCTCAGAACTGTGCCCATTACCCTCTCGTTTGTATTAAAGTTTTTGAGGGACTCCTCAAGCATCTCCTCAAAAGATGGTTCCAAATTTGTTTCACCGGATTTTACTTCACTCATTGTATCCAGTACCTCCTTTATTATCCTTGCAGGCGTTGAAGCACCCGCAGTTACGCCGATTGTTTCGGCATCCGAAACCTTGTTCAAATCAAGCTCGGCAGCTGTTTCAATGAGAACTGTGTTCTCACACTGCCTTTTGCATATATCAAAAAGCTTTCCTGTATTAGAGCTGTGCCTGTCGCCGATTACAACCATAAAGTCGGACTCGGCAGCAATTTGAGAAGCTTCAGTTTGCCTAACTTGCGTAGCATTACATATTGTATCAAATATTTTCGCATTTGTACATAGCTTTTTTATCTTTTTTACACATTTTTTCCATTCTTGTGTGTCAAATGTTGTCTGTGCGACAATTTGAACCTGTTTATTATTCTTTTTTAGAATATTCGGCAATAAATCATCAAGTTCTGCTTCGTTGTTAAAGGTGTAGCAGTCGCTTGCACAATGACCGATTATACCGCAAACCTCAGGATGATTTTTGTTTCCTGCAATCAAAACAACATCATTGTCGGGGTTTGTGTTTGATACAATCTTGTGAATTTTTTTGACAAACGGACAGGTTGCGTCCGCAAAGTTAATGCCTCTTTTTACAAGAGAATCAATTACGCTTTTCTCAACTCCGTGTGAACGGATTACAAGTGTTGTGTCATCGGAAAGTTCGTCAACTGCTTCAACGGGAGTGCAACCTCTTTCTTCAAGTTCGTGAACCATTTCCATATTGTGGATAATCGGGCCGAGAGTTGCAACCTTTATTCCCTTTTCGAGCAGTTCGTTTACAATATTGATTGCACGGTTGACGCCAAAGCAGAATCCTGCCGAATCAGCTTTTTTTATACTCAATTAAATCCTGCTCCCTCATTCTTTTGATTTCATCCATAATCATGGTTGTTGCACCTTTAAGCTCTCTTCTTCCGCTGTCCGGAGTAAGTCCGAGCTTTTCGGGGGTGAGAGGTTTGCCGAAGTGGATAACCCTTTTTGCAAATGTATGCTTTTTGTTGCCTACGATTGTAATGCAGGCAGGAACAACAGGCACCTGCATTTGCTGTGCAACAAGAGCGCATCCGCTGCGGGGACGCATAAGCTCACCCGTTTTGGAACGGCCGCCCTCAATAAAGATTGTCATAATCTCGCCGTCACGGATAAGGTCTTCGCCTGTCTTGATAGCCTTGCCGTCACCTGCACCCCTTTCAACGGGGAATGCACCGAGCGCACGGATTAACGCACCGAAGAATTTATTTTTAAAAAGTTCAATTTTTGCCATAAAAAACAGTCTGCGCTTTTTCTGCGACAAACCGAGAAGAACCGGATCTGAGTTTGAAATATGGTTGCTTGCAATAATCAAGCCTCCCTCAAGCGGAAGCGGCTGTTCAATTACGGTTATATATCTGTACAAAAGTTTGAAAATAGGCTTGCAGACAACTTTGCCGACTGCATAAAGTACCTTTGACTGACCCATCAGATATTCTCCTTTATAACGGAAATTATTTTTTCAACCGACTGCTCAAAATCAAGCTCTGTTGTGTCAACGGTAATGCAACCCTCGGCAGGCTTGAGCGGAGCTGTTTTGCGGTGAGTATCGTTGTAGTCACGGGTTATTACATCGTTTAAAATGTCGTCGTATTTTACATCCATACCCTTTTCAACAAGCTCCTTATATCTTCTTTCGGCTCTTGCCTCGGGGGATGCCGTAAGAAAAATTTTAACCTGTGCATCGGGCAGCACAACTGTGCCGATATCTCTGCCGTCCATAATTACATCATGCGTCTTTGCCATATTTCTCTGCAAATCAAGAAGATATGCTCTTACAATCGGTACGGCAGAAATTTTTGACGCCATCATTGATGCCTCCGGAGTTCTGATGAGTCCGGATACATCTTCGCTGTCAAGCAGAACAATCTGCTCGCCCTTTTCATTGAATGTTAGGTCAACTGTGATTTTTGAAAGCAAATTCTTTACCGCATTTTCATCTTCGGGAGCTACGGAGTTTCTTGTTGCCGAAAGTCCGATTGTACGGTAAAGTGCTCCTGTATCAACATAAATATAGTCAAGTGCCTTTGCAACTCTTTTTGCAATTGAGGATTTTCCTGCGCCTGCAGGACCATCCAAAGCGATTGCTATTGACATAAATTACATCCTTTCAATCAAATATATTATGTATAATCAAATCAAATATATGCACTGTTTTCTCCTGCAAGCCGTCCGGTACTCCATGCAATTTGGAGGTTAAAACCGCCTGTGTAGGCATCGCAGTCAATTACTTCGCCTGCAAAATACAGTCCGCTTACAAGCTTGCTTTCCATAGTTTTGGGGTTGATTTCGGAAGTTTTTACACCGCCTGAGGTTATGATTGCCTCCTCAATCGGTCTGAAACCGCTGATTTCAACCGTAAAGCATTTGAGAATTTCACAAAGAGCGTGTCGCTCCTCTTTTGTAATTGAATTACACTTTTTGTCAAAGGGAACTCCCCAGCGTTTAAGAACGGGAACTATGATTTTTCTCGGCAAAAGCTTAGAAAATGCGTTTGAAACATCACGGTTTGAATTCTCTTTGAAATCGTTCTGAATCCGCCTGTCGAGGTGTTCAAAATCAAGTGCCGGCTTGAGGTCAATTTCCGCGATATAACGATCGGGCTGAATATCACGGATGTGAGAGCTTGCCGATAAAATCATCGGACCGCTCATTCCGAAATGTGTAAAAAGCATTTCGCCGAAGTCGCTGTAAACAGTCTTTTTATTGTTCTTATCAACTATTTTGAGCGCAACATTTTTAAGTGCAAGCCCCTGCATATCCTTGCATTGTTTATCCCCTGAAGTAAACGGCACGAGTGACGGTTTGAGCGGAACGATTGTGTGTCCTGCCTGTTTTGCAAGGGTATAACCGTCGCCTGTTGAGCCAGTGAGCGGATAGCTTTTGCCGCCGCAACAGATAATTACGCTGTCGGCATAGTAGGTGTTTTCTTCACACTTAACGCCTATAACGGCACCGTCTTCAAGAATAAGAGCATTTGCCGTGTCACACACGATTTTGCAACCCGATTCAACGGCATAATCGTGCATTGTATCGACTACATCAACCGATTTGTCGGATACGGGGAACACACGATTTCCCCTTTCGGTCTTTGTTTTAAGTCCTATGGATTCAAAAAATTCGATTGTATCCTCGGGAGTAAATGCATTAATTGCAGAATAGAGAAATCTTCCGTTTACGGGCACATTATTGATAAAAGTCTGCACATCGCAGTTGTTGGCAAGGTTACATCTTCCCTTGCCTGTTATCATAATTTTTCTGCCGACACGCTTGTTCTTTTCGATTATTGTAACGGACGCACCGTAGAGTGCTGCAGTTGCACCTGCCATAAGACCTGCCGCACCTGCCCCGATTACCACAACTTTTTTACTTGTCATCATCTTCTATATTGCCCACTATTTCCCTTTCACGGTTGGTATAAACTCCGTCACGGTTCCACACAAGCTCAAGTCTGCGGAATGTATCGGACACCTCATCCTTCTTTTTAAGCACGGTTGCAACAATAAGAGCGTTGATAAGACTCAACGGTGCAACAAGTGAGTCAACAATTGACGCCATATCGCTTCTTGCAATAAGCACGGAATCAGCACTCTGAACAAGAGGAGAAACCATACTGTCCGTGATTGCAATTGCGTGAGCACCCCTTGAACGGGCAAAGTCCATTGCCTCAACCGACATTGAACTGTATCGGGGAAATGAAATACCGATCATAACATCTTTGTCGGTAATTCTGAAAATCTGTTCAAAGGTTTCGGTTTGACTGCCGCTTGTGATAACACGCACATTGTCAAAAATCATTTCAAAATAGTATGCAAGGAAGTTTGCGATTGCGGCTGTTGAACGCACACCGAATATGTAAATACGCTCCGCCTTGCAGATTTCGTCAACTGCACGGGCAAAATCTTCATGGGAAGTTTCTTCAATGGTTCTGCGGATTTTGTCGATATCCTGATTAAGAACGCTGTCAAGCACATTGTCATTGCCGATACGGTTGGAGGTAACTTCGATTCGCTGAACAGATGTGAGCTTGTTGCGAATCATCTCCTGCATTGCTTTTTGAAGCTTAGGGTAGCCGTCATAGCCGAGCTCGGTTGCAAAACGAACAACCGTACTCTCACTGACTCCGACAGTTTCGCCAAGCTTTGATGCGGTCATAAATGCCGCCTTATCGTAATGCTCTTCGATAAAAAGAGCAATTCGTTTTTGTCCCTTTGAGAGGGAATTCATCATTAAATCTATTCTTGTGAGCAAATGAGTAATCATTTTTTATTGATATCTCCCGTTTTAAATAGTAAAAACAGATATACTGCCTTAACTAATTCATTTTAACACAAGAACTTGCAATTTACAATAAGATATAAATTAAATTATTGTAAATTTTACGAAATTATGAAATATGCGTCGGTTTAGGTTGCAATAATAAAGGTTGTATGGTAAAATTGTTTAACAGAAAGCAAAAGACGGAGTTGATAAAAATGATAGCAGTTATTGATTACGGTGCAGGCAACATTCGCAGTGTTTACAAGGCGTTAAAGCACATCGGCTGCGACTGCGTGATTACAAGAGATAAAAACGAAATTTTAAATGCAGACGGTGCTGTTTTGCCGGGTGTCGGTTCGTTTGGCGATACAATGGATACAATGAAGTCCTATGGCATTAAAGACACTGTTATTGAGTACATAAACAGCGGGAAACCGTTTTTAGGCATTTGTCTTGGACTTCAGCTCCTCTTTCCTGAAAGTGAAGAGAGTCCGAATGTAAAAGGTCTTTCGGTTTTTGACGGCACAATCACAAAGATTCCGTCAGGTGAAGGCTTAAAGATTCCGCACATCGGTTGGAACAGCCTTAAAATCAATGAAAAGAGCAGACTTTTTAAAGGAGTTGAACAAAATGCATATGTTTATTTTGTTCACTCATATTTTCTGAATGCAAGCGACAGGAGCATTGTTTCGGCTCAGACAGAATACGGTGTTACGATTGACGCCGCTGTTGAAAAAGGCAATGTTTTTGCAACTCAGTTTCACCCCGAAAAAAGCGGCAAAACGGGACTTAAAATTCTCAGAAATTTTGCTGACATTGTAAAAGGCAGGGAGGAATAAATATGTACGCAAAAAGAATAATTCCATGTCTTGATGTAAAAAACGGCAGAGTTGTAAAAGGTATGAGTTTTGTAAATCTTGTTGACGCAGGCGATCCCGTTGAATCCGCAATGCAGTATGACAAACAAGGTGCTGATGAACTTGTATTTCTCGATATTACCGCATCAAGCGATTCAAGAAACATCACCATTGATATGGTTGAAAAGGTTGCAAATTCAATCTTCATTCCGTTCACAGTCGGCGGCGGTATCAGAAGTGTTGACGATTTTAATGTCCTGCTCAGAGCCGGCGCAGACAAGGTGTCCGTAAATTCAGCCGCTGTTCATCGTCCCGAGCTCATCAGCGAGGCGGCTTATAAATTCGGCAGTCAGTGCGTTGTTGCCGCTATAGACGCCAAGAGAATCGGAAACAGCTGGGAAGTTTATGTGAACGGCGGAAGAACTCCTGTGGGTATGGATGCAATCGAATGGGCTGCTAAGTGTGAAGAACTCGGTGCAGGCGAAATTTTGCTCACAAGTATGGACGAGGACGGTCAGAAAAAAGGCTATGACATTGCACTTACAAGGGCAGTTTCAGAAAAGGTGAATATTCCTGTTATTGCAAGCGGCGGTGCGGGCGCTCTTGAGCATTTTTATGATGCGTTTACCGAGGGCAAGGCTGATGCAGTTCTTGCGGCATCACTCTTCCACTTTGGCGAAATTCCGATTCCAAAACTTAAAAAGTATCTCAACGAAAAGGGAATTCCTGTCAGACTTTAATATGACGAACAAAATGGCTGTGCAAATGCACAGCCATTTTTGTTGCATAAAAAGGCGGTCATACTGCTAAGTACAACCGCCAAAAGTTAATTGGATTATTTAATTATTATGCAAGTCCGAGAACCATTTTCTGAATCAAAGTTGAATCAACAACATTAACCTCTCCGTCACCGTTTACATCGGCAACCTTAAGTGTTTCGCTGTCAAATTCTACAAGACTTACAACATACTTCTGTACAAGTGTTGCGTCAACAACATTGACAATGCCGTCGTGGTTTACATCACCCTTGATTGATTCAACAGGTGCTGAACCTACAACAAAAGTCTTAACTGATTCTGCTTTGTTGCCATTTCCGTCAACTGCAACAACACCGATTGAATATGTGCCGTCTGCTGTAGGAGTCCATACATATGAATCTGATGCTGAGTTCTGAACCTCTGTGCCGTTTACTGTGAATGTATAAGTTACATCGCCCTTTGCGTGATAGCTTTCAGCAGAAAGTGTAATCGGAGTGCCCGCACTCTGTCCTGAGTTAAGGTTTGCACCGAAGTTTACTTCAAACGGAGCTTCTGTAACTTCTGTGTCAGGAAGAAGTGCACCGATTCTTGCAAGCGGAACAGTAATGTTATCAATGTCCTCTTTTTCGTGTGAGGTTGAAGGATCGTAGCTGTACTCAAGATTTGCCTGATCAAGCATTGACGGATCATGTGGAAGTGTATCCATGCCTGATGTGCCATATGTGAGAATCTGCATAGCACCGATACCCTGTGTTTCAATGTAGCTGCGGTCAATTCCGAGAGTGTTGAGCGGAACAGCGATTTCGTAAACGAAGCCGTATGAGTTCTTGTAACCTTCATCGAAGAAGTCAACCCAGTTTGAGTTCATATCAAGGTTATCACCCAGTACTCTTGAACCCTTTGGAGC
>CAJMRT010000021.1 GCA_905215855.1 uncultured bacterium | reverse complement strand
AATTTGAACAGGACAGAGCCCTTGCAGCTTTGCGTTATAAAAATTTGAACATCCGTAAATTATTCGGAAAATCTGTTTTTATAGCAGGAGACGGTGAACTCGCTTTTTCACTCATATCATCTCTCCTTATGGTTAATTCAAATAAGCAAGCGGGCATGGCTGTATTTTTGCTTGTTGACGATAATGAAAAATATGACAGAAGATTTGATTTTATAAATTCATCTGATTTTTTAATTGTAAAGTACTCTTCACTTGATTCAATTTCAAAAAGCGGAGATATTCTCATTGAAACAGGATTTTTGCTTTCTGACAAGGTTGAAAGTGTAGATGTATTTAAAAATCATATCAACAGAGCAAAAAATATTATTTCAACCATAAAGGCATTGAAGATAAAAGAAACTGTTATTTTATCCAATGCCTCGGTTTACGGAAAACTTGAAAAAGATCTTGTTATTTCCGAAAAAGAAAAAACACATTCTGATTTTTCCTCTGACTCACTGAAATCAATGTTGATTCAATCGGTTGAAAATCTTTATTTTTCAGCCGCTCATATGTACGGCTTTTCAATTAAAGTCATAAGATGTGGTAAGATTATATCTGCAAATTCAAATTCTGAATTTGTTAAGAATATGCTTAAATCAGCAGTTAAGTCCGAAACATTAAATGTTAAAAACAAGTCATCGAAAGTGTCTTATATAAGCATTAACGACTTGATTTCTGCTGTTCTGTTTGTTGCTTGTAATGGGGCAGACTGTCAGGCGTACAACGCTTGTTCGGATGATTCGACAGTCAATTCGGCTGAATTTGCACTTGCACTTTCTGATGCGTTTGAAAACTGCGAGGTAAACATAACCTCCGAAGGATGTTCCGCAGACGGTTGTGCAGTTGACTGTACAAGATTGAAAAAGCTCGGCTGGTCATCAACGGTCAATTACAAAGACGCACTTCTTATTTCGGGACACGAGATGATGAATGACAACAGTGTGTTTATGTTTTCCGATTCATATGACGGCAAGCTAAATGACATTCAGCAAATTCTTCTCGGCTTTTTGCTTGAGGTTGACAGAATATGCAAAAAACATAATATAAAGTATTTTCTCGGTGGCGGAAGTCTTTTGGGTGCTGTACGACACAAAGGCTTTATTCCCTGGGACGATGATGCGGATGTTATGATGCTGAGAAAAGATTACGACAGATTCCTTTCGGTATTGCCTAATGAACTCCCGAATTATCTTTTTGCACAGACTCAGGAAAATGAAAAAGACAGCCACTTTCCGTTTACAAAGCTGAGAATAAACAATACTCTGCTTTCAACTGAATTTACTTCAAGATTTCCGAATATCCATAATGGAATTTTTCTTGATGTGCTTGCACAGGATTATACCTCAAACAATGCTTTCCTACGCAAAATTCATATGAAAGCAACCGCAAGCTCAAGGTGGCTTGTGCTTGATAAGTGGAGAGGCACCTCGGTAAACGCAAACAGCAGATTTTCTTCTTTGTGTGCGAATATTCTGAGAAAGATATTCCCGCTCGGCTTTTTGCAAAAGGTTCAGAACAAGCTTATTTCACTTCATAAGAATATGAAAAACCCTAAATATCTTTTTGACAGTATGGGAAGAAATGTTTCAAGAGGAGCTTTTCCTGCCGAATGGCTTGATGAAGCTATATGGGTCGATTTTGAAAATGCAAAACTGCCTATTCCGAAGGAATACGATAAGTACCTGAAATACCTTTACGGTGACTATATGGAAATGATCCCTGTTAGCGAAAGACATGTAAGTCATGATATTAAACAGATTGACCTCGGAGAGTATGCAGGCTATGTTTGCAAGGACAGTTTTGTAAATTTTGAAAAATAATTTTATTTTATCGAATTAACGCTTGACAAACGAATATATCTGTAATATAATATTTGAGTAAAATAAAGCAAAGCAGAAATGCTTTCACCTGTGGGGTGTCGTCTGCACGGGTCAATACCAAAGTTATTTTAGTATTGTAATGCGGACGGAGTGTTTCTGTCCGCATTTATTGTTTTATCAGACTTTGGAGGTGTTTACCCATCAGCAAGAAAGAAATTCAGATTAACGAAGAAATCCGTGACAAAGAGTTAAGAATTATTGGCTCTGATGGTCAGCAGCTTGGCATTATGTCAGCTAAAGAAGCCCTTGATTTGGCAGAACAGAAGAACCTCGACTTGGTTAAGATTGCTCCGCAGAGCAACCCTCCTGTATGCAAAATTATGGATTACGGAAAATACCGTTTTGAACAGGCTAAAAGGGAAAAGGAAGCAAGAAAAAATCAGAGAGTTGTTGATATTAAAGAGGTAAGACTTTCTCTTAACATTGACACACACGATTTTAACACAAAGCTTAATAATGCTCTTAAGTTTATCAAACACGGCGATAAGGTTAAGGTTTCAATTCGTTTCAGAGGTCGTGAAATGGGTCACCCTGAAATCGGTCTTGAAACAATGAAACGATTTGCTGATGCTTGCAGTGAAACAGCTGTTGTCGAAAAGCCTGCAAAGCTTGAAGGCAGAAATATGCTTATGTTTCTTGCGCCAAAGACTAATAAGTAATTAAAGCTAAGGAGGATACTAATATGCCTAAAATTAAAACTCACAGCGGTGCCAAAAAGAGATTCAAACTTTCTAAGAATGGTAAGGTTATCCGTGCTCACGCTAACAAAAGTCACATCTTGAACAAGAAGACAACAAAGCGTAAAAGAGGTCTTCGTCAGACTGTTGCTGCAGATAAGACAAATACAGCTCAGATCAAGCGTCTTATTCCTTACAAATAATCACTGAGGACTATTAACTAACATATACGGAGGTAATATATAATGGCACGAGTAAAAGGTGCGATGATGACTCGCAAAAGAAGAAAAAAGACATTAAAGCTTGCTAAGGGCTACTGGGGTGCAAAATCAAGACACTTTAAAATGGCTAAACAGGCTGTTATGAAGTCCGGCAACTATGCATATATCGGTCGTAAGCAGAGAAAAAGAGATTTCCGTCGTCTTTGGATCACTCGTATTTCAGCTGCTTGCAAGGCTAACGGCACAAACTATTCAACTTTTATGAACGGCTTGAAGAAGGCTGGCATTGCTCTTAACCGTAAGATGCTCTCTGAAATTGCAATTTCAGACCCTGCTGCTTTTACTTCACTTGTTGAACAGGCTAAGAACGCTTAATTTAACTTACTTTGTAATTGCGTTTGGGTTATCCCAAACGCAATTGTTTTTTACAAGAATTTGGATGGTTTTATGACTATACTTTCAAGCAAAGACAATTCTAATATAAAAAATGCTGTAAAGCTCAGAAAAAGTGCAAAACACAGGCGTGAATTAGGCCTTTTTATTGCAGAGGGTGTTCGCATTTGTATGGATGCAATGCTCAGTAAAGCTTATATAGACACCTTTTTTGCAAGTGAAAAAGCCACTGAAAAATATGCCGATGAATTTGAACAATTACAAAAATATTCGGATAAAACCTTTATTGTATCCGACAAAATATTCAATCAAATGTGTGATACCGAGTCGCCCCAAGGCTTCCTTTGTATAATAAAAGCACTTGACAAAAACGGCTCTTTTGATAAAATAAAAACTGGCGACAAATTTTTAGCACTTGATAATTTGCAAGATCCGAGCAATTTGGGTACAATTTTAAGAACTGCCGAGGCTTTAAATGTTACAGGCGTGGTTCTTTCTGCCGATTGTTGCGATATTTACAGTCCAAAGGTTGTAAGGGGCAGTATGGGTGCTGTTTTCAGACTTCCTTTTGTTATCTCAAATACAATTGCGGATTATCTGAATACCCATTCTGAACTTGAGTCATATGCGGCAGTTGTGTCTTTATCTGCCGATAAGATTACAGAAACCTCTTTTGTTTCACCTTGCATTGTTGCTGTAGGCAACGAGGGCAACGGACTTAAAGAGGATACAATAAGTGCTTGTAAACATAAAATTACTATTCCTATGACAGGAAGAGCAGAGTCGCTCAATGCTGCGGTTGCGGCATCAATAATAATGTGGGAAATGATGAAATGATTTCGCAAAATGCCCGTTATTGGATTTGGATAACACTTTCTATCGGTTATAACAATCCAAAGGTAAAGAGAATAGCTGAAATGTATTCCGATGTATCTGCCTTTTACCACGGTGGTATCTCGGAATGGCGTCTTTGCGGAATTTTCTCACAGAAAGATCTTGAAAAATTTTCATCAACAAAGCTTGAAGACGCTCAAAAAATTATAGACAGGTGTATTGAATGTAATTACTCAATAATATGTATTGATGATGAGTCATTTCCAACCTGTCTTTATAATATTGAATGTCCTCCTGCTCTTATTTATGTAAACGGCATTATGCCTGATATCGACAATACTTTTTCAATCGGTATTGTCGGTACTCGCAGAGCAACTAAGTACGGAATAGAAAATTCCTACCGCTTTGCATATGCACTTTCAAAATATGGCACAATTATAGTCAGCGGAGGAGCGTTGGGTGTTGACGGTGCGTCACACCGAGGTACTCTTGCAACAGACGGCATTACAATTTGTGTCAGGGGTTGCGGATTGAATTGTTCCTATCTCAGAGAAAATGCAGATATCAGAAGTACAATTCCAAAACGAGGTGCAGTAATCTCGGAATATCCGCCTGATGAAACACCGAGGAATTATTATTTTCCTGCCCGTAACAGAATTATTGCCGCCTTATCGGATGGCTTGCTCGTTATGGAAGCCGGAAAGAAAAGTGGTTCGCTTATTACCGCTAATCTTGCCGCAGAACAAGGCAAAACAATTTTCGCCTTACTCGGCAATAACAGTCCCCAAAATGAAGGCTCGAACACTCTTATAAAAGAAGGTCTTGCAATACCGGTTACAGATTTTATGGATATACTCTGTGAGTTTGATAATCTGTATGCAACCAATGATGAATTTGATATTGACAATATTTCCCTTGCAGACACAGGAAGTTTCCCTGTAAAAGGTGTAAGGAAACAAGCGCCTACAAGAATATATGTTAATAAACCAAATGATGAACAACCTGTTACTACAGAAAAAACAACTGTATCCGAAAAGACGGAAACGGTTGTGCCAAAACCTGTTCATAAAGAAAACTTAAATTTGCCAAAAACAGCTCAGGATGTATATGAATACATCGGCAATGAGCCTGTTCATATAGATAAAATTTCAGCCGATTTGAACATTCCTGTGTTCAAGGTGCTGACAGCCCTTACCATGCTTGAAATGAAAGGTCTTGTTTCGGCATTGCAGGGAAGAAATTACATTTTAAAATGATATTTATCGAATAGCTTTATTCGTTAATCTATATCTGTTGTCCTTGAAGAATGCAATGTGTAAAAAGGACAGAAAGGCAGTGAAAACATATGTCAGATTTAGTAATCGTTGAGTCACCCGCTAAGGCGAAAACAATTAAAAAATATCTTGGCAGCGGCTATGAAGTTGTTGCTTCAATGGGTCATGTCCGTGACCTCCCAAAGTCAAGATTAAGCGTTGATATAAAAAAGAATTTTGCACCAAAGTATGAGATTATAAAAGGAAAAGAAAAACTTGTTGACGATTTAAAATCAGCCGCCGAAAAAAGCGAGCATATTTATCTTGCAACCGACCCTGACCGTGAGGGAGAGGCAATTTCTTGGCATCTTGCATATATTCTCGGTTTGCCTACAGATGAAACAAACCGTGTGGAATTTAACGAAATCACAAAATCAGGTGTCACAAACGGTATGAGTCACCCGAGATCAATCAATATTGATCTTGTAAATGCTCAGCAGGCAAGAAGAATTCTTGACAGACTTGTCGGTTACAAGCTCAGTCCGTTTATTTCACAAAAAATCAGAAGAGGTCTTTCTGCAGGTCGAGTTCAGTCTGTTGCAGTTAGAATTATTGTTGACAGAGAAGAGGAAATCAGAAAATTTAAGCCTGAGGAATACTGGTCGATTGACGCTAGGTTTATTCCAAAGGGCAGCAGAAAGTCTTTTTCTGCATCTTTATATTCCGATGAAAACGGAAAAATAAAAATCACAAACGGTGAACAGGCTGATAAAATTGAGGCTGATTTACAGGATGCCGAGTATGTAATTACTAAGGTTAAGAACGGTACAAGAAAGAAATCTCCTGCACCTCCGTTTATAACTTCAACTCTCCAGCAGGAAGCGTCAAGAAAACTCGGTTTCCAGTCAAGAAGAACAATGAAGGTTGCTCAGGAGCTGTACGAAGGCGTTGATATTGAGGGTATGGGTGCAACCGGTCTTATCACATATATGAGAACCGACTCACTCAGAATCTCAAATGTTGCAATTGAAGAAGTAACCGAATATATAAAAAACGCCTACGGTGAAAAATTTCTCCCTGCAAAGCCGAGATTCTTTAAATCAAGAAGCAACGCACAGGACGGTCACGAAGCTATCAGACCGTCAATGCCGTCACTTACTCCTGACAGCGTAAAGGCAAGCCTTACATCTGACCAGTATAAGCTTTACAAGCTTATTTGGAACAGATTTACTGCGTCACAGATGGCTGATTGTATTCAAAAAACAACACAGGCTGATATTGTAGCCAACGGTTACACATTTAAGGCATCAGGCTACAGAGTAGATTTTGAGGGCTTTACAACACTTTATGTAGAAAGCAAAGATGTTGAGGAAGAAAAAACAACTCAGCTTCCGCCGCTTGAAAAAGATATGATTGTAAGATGTAAAGAGTTGAAAAAGAATCAGCACTTTACACAGCCACCTGCAAGATATACCGAAGCATCACTCATCAAGGCTCTTGAAGAGTACGGTATCGGCAGACCGTCAACATATGCCGCAACAATTACAACAATTACAAGCCACGAATATGTTAAGCGTGAGGGCAAAAGCCTTGTTCCTACGGAACTCGGCGAGGTTACAACCAACCTTATGAAAGAGCGTTTTCCGAAGATTGTAAATGTAAAGTTTACAAATCAGATGGAGGAAGACCTTGATAAGGTTGAAAAGGGAACAGAGGAATGGCACGCTCTGCTTGATGAATTTTACGGCGATTTTGATAAAACTCTTAAAAAAGCAAAAGCGGATATGGAAGGTGTAAAGCTTCACTTAAAAGAAGACGAAACCGATATTATATGTGACAAGTGCGGCCGTCAGATGGTTGTAAAAGTCGGCAGATACGGTAAATTTATCGCCTGTCCTGGATATCCTGAATGTAAAAATATTATTAAATATGTAGAAAAAACGGGGGTAAAATGTCCGAAGTGCGGCGGTGATGTTATTATCAAGCGTACAAAGACAAAGAGAATTTTTTACGGCTGTTCCAATTATCCCGAGTGTGATTTTGTAAGCTGGAACGAGCCGACAAACGAGAAGTGTCCGCAGTGCGGAGGAATCCTTTTCAAGAAAAAAGGCAAAAAGCCGACATTGTTCTGTGCAACAGAGGGATGCGGTTATACTAAAACAGCAGATACGGATGATAAATAATGCATATTAATGTAATCGGTGCAGGACTTGCAGGTTGTGAGGCGGCAATGCAGATTGCCTCTCACGGAATAGAAGTGCATCTTTATGAAATGAAACCAAATAAAAAAACGCCTGCTCATCATACGGATAAGTACGCTGAACTGGTTTGTTCAAATTCTCTTAAAGCCATGCGTGTTGAAAGTGCCGCAGGGCTTTTGAAAGAGGAAATGCGCAGACTTGATTCTTTCCTTATGAAGTGTGCGGATGCCTGCAAGGTTCCGGCAGGCGGAGCACTTGCCGTTGACAGAGATATTTTTTCTTCTCTTGCAACGGAAGGTATAAAGAATAATAAGCTTATTAAGGTTTGTGAAGAAGAAGTTTGTGAAATTCCGAAAGATGAAATCACGGTTGTGGCAAGCGGACCGCTTACCTCTGAACCGCTTGCCGAATATATAAGAGGAATGTTCGGTTCTTCCCTTTCGTTTTTTGATGCCGCCGCTCCTATTGTAACTGCCGAAAGCATTGATATGGAGTACGCTTTTTGTGCATCAAGATACGACAAGGGCGATGGTGACGATTATATAAACTGTCCGATGAATAAAGAGGAATATGAAATCTTTTACAATGCACTCATATCGGCAGAAAGAGCACCTTTGCATGACTGCGATGTCAGCAATCCGAAAGTGTATGAGGGCTGTATGCCTGTTGAGGTAATGGCGCAGAGGGGCGAGGGAACACTTCGCTTCGGTCCGATGAAACCTGTCGGACTTGTGAATCCGAAAACAGGTCACAGACCTTGGGCGGTTCTTCAGCTCAGAAAAGAAAACAAAGCCGGTAATATGTACAATCTTGTAGGATTTCAGACCAATCTAAAATTTCCCGAACAGAAAAGGGTGTTTTCACTGATTCCTGCACTTCATAATGCAGACTTTGTTCGTTATGGTGTTATGCACAGAAATACTTTTCTTGATTCGCCGAGAATACTTAACAGCGATTTTTCTGTTAAGGACAATCACAGCCTTTTTTTTGCCGGTCAGATTACAGGCGTTGAGGGATATATGGAATCCGCAGCTTCGGGAATTATGGCAGGTATAAATGCTTGTCGGGTTGCTGAGGGAAAAAGCACAATTACATTACCAAATGATACAATGATTGGCGCACTTTCGGCATACATTTCTGATTCGTCGGTCAAAAAGTTTCAGCCAATGGGAGCAAATTTCGGAATTTTGCCGGAGCTTGAAAACCGACCGAGAGATAAAAAAGAGCGTGGTGCGGCGTATTCCGCAAGAGCGTTGGAAAGCTTGGATAACTATTTAAAGAATATTTAAGGTGAATGGAATGAACATAATTGTTGACGCATTCGGCGGTGACAACGCACCCTTGGAAATTATCAAAGGCTGCGTTGAGGCAGTTGCCGAATATAACATAAACATAACCCTGACAGGTGATGAAACCGAGATTAAAAATGTATTTTCGGAAAACTCACTGTCAATGAATAATATTGAAATCTGCCATTGCACACAGAAAATTACAATGGAAGATTCTGCGGAGTCTGTTCTCAAGGAAAAAAAGGACAGCTCTATGGCTGTAGGTCTTCGCTTGCTTAACGAGGGCAAGGGCGACGCATTTGTCAGCGCAGGAAACAGCGGCGCATTGTGTGTCGGTGCAACTCTTGCAATAAAGAGAATTAAAGGAATAAAACGCCCTGCATTTGCTCCTGTTATGCCGTCTGAAAGCGGATTCTTTATGCTTATGGACGGCGGTGCAAATGTTGAGTGTCGTCCCGAAATGCTGTATCAGTTTGCTGTTATGGGTTCAATATATATGGAAAAGGTTATGGGTATCAAAAACCCCCGTGTCGGACTTGCCAATGTCGGTGCAGAAGAACACAAGGGAACAGAACTTTACAGAAATACGCATGAACTTCTTCAAAACAGTAACCTTAATTTCATCGGAAATGTTGAGGGCAGAGATATTCCGAACGGAGTATGTGATGTTGTAGTTTGTGACGGCTTTACAGGCAACTTGATTCTCAAAACCTATGAGGGCGTTGCTCTTGTAATGATGAAACAAATCAAAAATATGTTTATGGGCAGTGTCAAAGGTAAGCTTGCCGCAGGTCTTGTTATGAAGGACCTCAAAAATATGAAAACACATTTTGATTACAACAGATACGGCGGCGCGCCTATTCTCGGTGCATCAAAGCCTGTGTTCAAAGCACACGGAAGTGCCAAGGCTGTTACAGTTAAGAATGCTATCAGACTTTCTGTTGAATATGTAAAAGCAAATGCTATTGAAGCGATTTCTTCATCACTTTAATTTTTGCAAATAATGTTGCTTTAGGAGTTTTATAATGGAAGATTTACAAAAGAGAATCGGCTATACATTTAAAAATACAGATTTGCTTACAGAGGCACTTACTCATTCTTCTTATGCAAATGAACATAAAGCCAAGCATATAAAATATAACGAAAGACTTGAATTTCTCGGTGATGCAGTACTTTCAATTGTCGTTTCCGATTACATTTTTAAGCATTGTCCGGAACTTCCCGAGGGTGAACTGACAAAGCTCAGAGCGTCACTTGTCTGCGAGAAAACTTTGTTTGAATTTGCAAAGCAGATTGAACTCGGAAAGTACCTTGTGTTAAGTAAAGGCGAAAGAAACAACGGCGGAGCAGAACGCCCGTCAATTCTTTCCGATGCCTTTGAGGCTTTGATTGCAGCAATTTATATTGACGGTGGCATTGAGCCTGCGTCGAAACACATTCTTAATTTTGTAATTCCTGCAATCAAGAACTCAAAGAAGAAGAAACTTAACGATTATAAAACCGCTCTGCAGGAGATTATCCAGAAGAATCCCGGCGAACAGCTTGAATATGTTCTCGTTGGTGAAAGCGGTCCTGACCACAACAAACACTTTGTTGTTGAAGTTCATCTCAACAGCAATGTAATAGGAAAAGGCGGCGGCAGAAGTAAAAAAGAGGCGGAACAACAGGCCGCCAGAGAAGCTTTGGAGCTGATGGGTTATTAAACACAGTAATGTATCAATTTTTATTCCGCACAACGGTTGTCCGCATATGTGCAGCTTTTGCAATCAAAATAAGATAACAGGTCAGGCATATCAGCCGACTTCCCTTGATGTTGAACAGACACTTGATAAAGCGGCTTCTGATTTGGGCGAACGCACCAAAAATGCAGAGATTGCATTTTTTGGCGGAAGTTTTACAGCTATTGACAGAACCTATATGTTATCTCTCCTTGATGCAGCTAAAAAGTTCAGAGATAAATTTTGCGGAATAAGAATTTCTACCCGTCCCGATTATATTGATAAAGAAATTCTTGATATTTTGAAAAGCTATGGTGTGACATCAATTGAACTTGGTGCGCAATCTATGTCAGACGATGTACTGCTTGCAAACGACAGAGGACATAGCGCAGAGGATGTTTTCAAATCCTCACGGCTTATTAAAAGTTATGGCATTTCGCTTGGCTTGCAGATGATGACGGGACTGTATAAATCAGATATTCAAAAGGATTTATACACAGCCGAAACATTTGTGAAAATAAATCCTGATACCGTAAGAATCTATCCTACGGTCATTATGAAAGATACAAAGCTTGCCGAACTTTATCTTAACGGAGAATACATCCCGTACAGTCTTGAAAAGTCCGTCAATCTTTGTTCAAGGCTGATTGAACTTTTTGAAAAAAACAATATAAAAATTATCAGGCTCGGACTTCATTATTCCGACAGCCTTGTAAATAACAGCTACGGTGACAACTATCACCCGGCTTTTAAGGAATTGTGCGAAAATAAGCTTTTTTACAATAAGTTTATCGAAAAAGCAAATGAGTTTTCTAACCCGAATGAAATTAAAGAGGTTATCGTCAATTCTAAATCCCTGTCAAAATTTCTCGGACAAAGAAAAAGTAATGTAAAAAAATTGAATGAACTCGGATATAATTTTTCGGTTTGTTTTGACGATACTTTGCAGAAATATGAATTATATTTAAAATAGGAGCTTGCTGATGCGATTAAAGTCTTTGGAAATTCAAGGTTTCAAGACCTTTCCCGATAAAACTAAATTATCATTTGAACAGGGAATTACCTCTGTTGTAGGTCCTAACGGTTCAGGCAAAAGTAACATCAGTGACGCTATCCGCTGGGTTCTCGGTGAACAGTCCCCGAAGAGCCTTCGTTGTGCCAAAATGGAGGATGTTGTATTTAACGGCACAGATAAGCGTAAAAGACAGGGCTATGCCGAAGTTACTCTGAATATTGACAACAAAGACCGTGCTCTTGATTTTAACGGTGATGACATAGCTGTTACAAGAAGATACTATAGAAGCGGTGAAAGCGAATATCTTATCAATAAAGCGGCTGTTCGTCTTAAAGACATCAACGAACTCTTTATGGACACAGGCCTCGGCCGTGATGGTTATTCAATGATCGGGCAGGGTAAGATTGACAGCATTGTTTCTTCAAAAGGTGAGGACAGACGAGAGATTTTTGAAGAAGCTGCGGGTATTTCTCGCTACAGATACAGAAAAATTGACGCTGAGAGAAAGCTGAAAAGTACGGAGGACAACCTTTTAAGACTTCGTGATATTGTAACCGAACTTGAAGAAAGAGTCGGTCCTCTTGAAAAGCAGTCTGAAAAAGCTCAAAAATTTCTTGAATATTCCGAAGAAAAAAGAGGTCTTGAAATTGCACTCTGGCTTTTAACTCTTGACCGTTCACAAAATGAATTAAAGGTTCAGGATGAGAAAATTTCAATTGCAAAATCTCAATATGATGACGCAGAAACCGCACTTGAACAAATTCAGACCGAAAGCGAAGAAATTTACATAAAAAACGGTGAGTATTCTTCTAAAATAGAAAATATCAGAACCGAAATTGCAGATATAGAATCACAGATTTCAGAGAAGCGTTCTCTTGTGTCTGTTGCGGAGAATGATATTCTGCATAACAATGAAAATATTGATAGAATAAAAAATGATATTGCACAGTTTGATGTCAATGCGGATGAACTTGTAAAAAGAATTGCCGATAAGGAAAAAGAAATTTCGGAGCTTGACGCTGATATAATCGCTAAAAAGAAAAAGTACAGTGAGCTTTCGGAACAGCTTAACGAAATTAATACGACTTCGGGTAAAAGCAGTGATGTTTTGCAGGAAATTACTGCCGAGCTTTCTGTTCTTACTTCAAAGTCGGCTGATGCAAGAGTTACCGAAATGACTGCCGAAAGCACGGTTTCGGAGCTTAATTCAAGAATAGAATCTTTAATTTCATCTAATGACGAAAAGAAAACGCAGTCTGAAGAACTTGCCGATATTTCAAAAGATTATGATAATAAAATCGGTGCTGCAAAAGAAAAAATTGAATCGCTGAAAAATACAATAGACGGTTTACAGCTTAAACTGTCTTCAAAAGAAAAGAAAAAAGACGAACTCCGTGAAGAAAGCAACAAACTTATGCTTGATGTCAAGGAGCATATGAGAAAAATTTCATTCCTTGAAAATCTTGAGCGTAATCTTGAGGGCTTTTCAAAGAGCGTAAAAACAGTTGTCAATGCTCAAAGTCACGGCAAGGTTCACGGAATATGCGGTCCTGTTTCGCGAGTGCTTTCAGTTCCGAAAGAATACGGAGTTGCAATTGAAACAGCTCTCGGTGCGGCTATGCAAAATATCGTAACCGAAACCGATGAGGACGCAAAGCAGGCAATCAGATATCTTAAATCCGTTGACGGAGGTAGGGCAACATTTCTTCCGCTTAACACAATCAAGCCGAGAGAGCTCCGTGAAAACGGTCTTGAAGATTGCTACGGATTTGTAGGGGTTGCCGCAAATCTTTGTTCATGCGACAGTAAATACAACGGAATCCTGTATTCCTTACTCGGAAAAATTGTAATTGCAGAGGATTTGAACTGTGCAACAACAATTGCTAAGAAATATTCTTACAGATTTAAAATTGTAACCCTTGACGGTCAGGTTGTTAATGCCGGCGGTTCGCTCACAGGCGGTTCGCTTAACAGAAACACAGGACTTCTCAGCAGAGCAAGTGAGATTGAAACACTCAAAAAGCAGACAACTGTTCTTGAACAGAAATCAAAGGATGCAGAAAACAGAAGTGTTGAAATTTCTCGTGAATATTCGGCGTTTGAGGCTCAGCTTCTCGGTTCACAGGCAGACCTTTCAAATCTTCGACAAGACCTTGTAAGACTCGAGGCTGAAAAGAGAGCTTGTGACAATGAACTTGCCAATGCAGGCGCTTCTGTTGAAAATTCAATGAATGAAATTACAAATTGTCGTAGGAGAATTGAAATTCTTGAAAAAGATAAAAATTCCGCAAAGCAGCTCCTTGTTGAACTCAATAAGAAAATTTTTGCTGCCGAAGAAAAGGTAAATGAACTTACTGGCAGCAGAGCAGAGCTTACAAAAAAGCGTGAAGAAATTTCTTTGCAGTTACAGAATCTGCGACTTGAAATCGTTTCTTCACAAAAGGATATTGACGCTCTTAATTCTGATATTGTTTTTGCGAAATCAACAGGCAATGAAAACCTTGAAAGAAAGGCAGAACTAAATCAAGAGATTGAGAGAATCAAAAGTGTTATTTTTGAAAAGACAGAGCTTATAAATTCTACAAATGCAGAAATTGAAGAGTTGATTGCCAATCAGAACGAACGCTCAAAAGCTATTGAAAAAATCAATGCCGACAGAGAACAGCTTGAAAAACGCAGCGCCGAAATCAGAACGGTTGAGCGTGATAAAACATCAGAGCGTGAAACCTCAGGCAGAGAACTTGCCAGACTTGAAGAGAGAAAAATCAACATTCAGAAGCAGTATGATGATATTATCTCGAAGCTTTGGGAAGAATATGAGTTGACAAGACGAGAGGCAGAGGAATGTGCCGTTGAAATTGATGACTCAAAACAGGCACAAAGGCGACTTAACGAGCTTAAACAAAAAATCAGGTCTTTGGGAAATGTAAATGTATCCGCTATTGAAGAGTACAAAGAAGTTTCCGAAAGATATGAATTTATGAGCGCACAGGTAAATGATGTTGAAAAGTCAAAGAAAGAGATTGAAAAGCTTATTACTGACCTCACAAAGCAGATGAAGGAAGTGTTTGTGGAGAGCTTTGACCAAATTAACAAGAACTTTACCTACACCTTCAAAGAACTTTTCGGCGGCGGTACAGCGTCACTTTCGCTTGCGGATCCGGAAAATATTCTGACAAGCGGAATTGATATTCTTGTTCATCCGCCGGGTAAGATTGTTATAAATCTTGAGGCGTTGTCAGGCGGTGAAAAAGCGCTTGTTGCAATTGCACTCTATTTTGCTATAATGAAAGTAAGACCTGCTCCGTTCTGCGTAATGGACGAGATAGAGGCGGCTCTTGATGATGTAAATGTTTATCGTTTTGCCGCATATCTCCGCAGAATGACAGATAATACACAGTTTATTCTCATTACGCATCGCCGTGGTACAATGGAAGAAGCCGATGTGCTTTACGGTGTTACAATGCAGGATGAGGGCATTTCAAAATTACTCGAGCTTCGTTCAACCGAAGTTGCGGAAAAACTCGGTATAGATTCAAAGTAATTATAAGGAAAGTGATAATATGGGATTTTTCAAAAAGATTAAAGAGGGACTGAAAAAAACTCGTGACGCGGTTGTAGGTCAGATTGATTCAATGCTCAAATCCTTTACAAAAATTGATGATGAGCTTTTTGAAGAACTTGAAGAACTCCTCGTTATGGGCGATGTAGGTGTTCCGACAGCCGAAAAGATTTGTAACGAACTCAGAGAAAGAGTAAAAAAGGAAGGTATAAAAGATCCGTCTGAAATTACCTCGCTCCTCAAAGAAATTATTGCCGATATGCTCAGGGGCGGTGAAGAGCTTGATCTTGCAACATCTCCGTCAATTATTCTTGTAATCGGAGTAAACGGTGTCGGCAAGACAACTACAATCGGCAAGCTTGCAAATGCACTTTCAAAAGAGGGCAAAAAGGTTATTCTTGCCGCAGCCGATACATTCAGAGCTGCCGCAATTGAACAGCTTGAAATTTGGGCAGACAGAAGCAAGTGTGAAATTATTAAGCAGAAAGAAGGCAGTGATCCTGCTGCTGTAATTTATGATGCAATTTCAGCCGCAAAGGCAAGACAGGCAGATGTAATAATCTGCGATACTGCGGGCAGACTTCACAACAAAAAGCACCTTATGGACGAGCTTTCGAAAATTAACCGTGTAATTGACCGTGAGCTTCCGGATGCGTCAAAAGAAAAGCTCCTTGTTCTTGATGCGACAACAGGTCAGAATGCGGTTAATCAGGCTGAACAGTTCAGACAGGCAACGGGAATTACGGGTATTGTTCTTACAAAGCTTGACGGCACGGCAAAGGGCGGTGTGGTTCTTGCAATTAAGGACGGTCTTGGAATCCCTGTTAAATATATCGGCGTCGGTGAGCAGATTGACGACTTACAGCCGTTCAATCCCGATGCTTTTGCAGACGCACTTTTCAGCGTTAAGGAATGATGAATATGAAGTTTATAATTGCAAGTAATAACAAAAAGAAGCTTGACGAACTTGAAAGAATACTTAATCCGCTCGGAATAAATGCTGTTACTCCGAAAGAAGAGGGAATACCCCTTGATGATGTCGAGGAGAACGGGACAACCTTTGCCGAGAACGCTTTTCTTAAAGCAAGTGCGGCTTATAAAAAGACCGGACTTCCTGCCATTGCCGATGATTCGGGTTTGTGTGTTGACGCTCTTGACGGCAGACCCGGCGTTTACACGGCTCGCTATGGCGGTGAAGGCTTGACAGATGAAGAAAGATACATTAAACTTCTTGATGAGATGAAAAATGTCGATGATGACAAGCGTTCGGCTCACTTCACATCTTC
The DNA here is from genome assembly GCA_905215855.1 of uncultured bacterium. GTDB lineage: Bacteria > Bacillota > Clostridia > Oscillospirales > Acutalibacteraceae > Ruminococcoides. Next base: position 18,803 of record CAJMRT010000021.1, on the reverse strand, counting down.
AATCTGTTGCATTCTTCCCGACGGTTCAAAGATAACAGCCGAGGGTATTTGTGAAGGTAAAATTGGTTATGAGCCAATCGGCAAAGACGGATTTGGCTATGATCCGATTTTTATGTTTGGCAGCAAGAGTTTTGCACAACTTTCAGCCGAAGAAAAAGATGCAGTAAGTCATCGTGGTAAAGCTTTAAGAGAGCTTAAAGAAAAACTTGAAAACTATTTCAAAAACAATTGATTTGAAAGGATTTAATATATGTTAAACAGCAAACAGAGAGCATTTCTCAGAGGACTTGCAAATCGTATTGATACAATTCTTATTCTTGGCAAGGGTGAAATTACGGATAATATCATCAAACAGGCAGACGATGCTCTTACAGCAAGAGAAATTATAAAAGGTAAGGTTCTTGAAAACAGTGCATATTCATCAAGAGAAGCTGCCGAAGCTATCGCAGAAAAATGTTCTGCGGATGTTGTTCAGGTAATCGGTTCAAAATTTGTACTTTACAGAAGAAACGATGATGAGCCTGTTATCGAGCTTCCAAAGGCAAAAAAGTAATTATGAAAACAGGTGTTTTCGGCGGAACCTTTAATCCTGTTCACAAAGGACACATAATGCTTGCCGAGTATTGTATGGACAGCGTTGGACTTGACCGTATTATTATGATACCTACGGCTGTTCCGCCGCACAAAATAAGCAAGAATCTTGCAAGCGAAAACGATCGCCTTAATATGTGTGAACTTGCGTGCAAGGGAAAGAAAAGCTTTTCTGTGTCCGATATCGAAATTAAAAGACAGGGAAAAAGCTACACCTACGAAACTGTTACACAGCTAAAAGAAATTTATCCCGATGATCACTTATATACAATAATGGGTGCGGATATGTTTCTGACTCTGGATAGGTGGAAAAATCCCAAAATTATATTTGAAAAATCGTCAATAATAACAATTCCCCGTGATGATGAAAACAAGTCTGAGCTTGAAAAATTCTACAAGAATGTTCTAAAACCTATGGGAGCAGATGCGGTTATTCTGCCAAATCCCGTAATAAGCGTATCGTCAACATTCATAAGGGATAACCTTGATGAGTTTGATTTGATAAGCGGCATGCTTGATAAAGGTGTTTACGATTATATTATAAAAAATAATTTATATCGGAAGTGAGTGCTTTGAATATCTCTGATTACAAAAAAATAATCCGTGAAAGAATGGGCGATTACAGATTTAGTCACAGTGTTAATGTTGCGAAAGAGGCTAAAAAGCTTGCAAGGCTTTACGGCGGCGACGAAGAAAAGGCTGAGGTTGCCGGTATTCTTCACGATATTACAAAAGAAATGCCAAAAGAACAGCAGTTGCAAATTATTATTGACAGTGGTATAATTTTAGACAATGTTCAACTTCATGCTCCAAAGCTATGGCACGGAATGAGCGGCAGCATTGTTGTCCGTGATGAACTTGGCATTGACGATGAGGATATACTCAACGCAATAAGGTATCACACAACAGGACGAGCAGGAATGAGTTTGTTGGAAAAAATAATTTTTACGGCAGATTTCACTTCCGAGGAGCGTACATACAGCGGTGTGGCAACAATGAGAAAGAAATCTAAAAAGAGCCTTGAAGAGGCTATGCTCTACGGCTATCAGTTTACATTCAAGGATCTTTCTAAAAGGCAGCTTGCAATTCATCCCGATGAGGTTGCCTGCTATAATGAAATTGTTCTGCAAATATCCCAAACGAAAGGAAAAAACAAATGAGTTCTTACGATGAAGCAATACTTGCAGCAAAAGCCCTGAGTTCAAAAAAGGGACTTGATATTCAGATTATTAAAATTGCCGATGTTTCTGTTCTTGCCGACTATATGGTAATTGCAACAGGCACAAGCTCAACCCATGTCAAGGCGCTTGCCGATGAGGTTGAATACAAGCTTGATCAGGCAGGAATTTCGGTGAGTCATATAGAAGGTTACAGATCAAATTCATGGATTCTCCTTGACTACATTGATGTTATAGTCAATGTGTTTGATGATGAAGCCCGTGACTTTTATGATCTTGAAAGACTTTGGCAGGACGGCGAAAGCGTTGACCTGGCAGGTATCGTTGACTAATTGCAGGAGGGTTTACTTTGAAATACAATCATAAAGCCGTAGAAGAAAAATGGCAAAAAATTTGGGAAGATAAGGGTGTGTTCCACGCAAGTGAGGACACAGAAAAAGAAAAATTCTATGCTCTTATCGAGTTTCCGTACCCGTCTGGACAGGGTCTTCATGTAGGTCATCCCCGTCCGTACACAGCACTTGATACAGTTGCAAGAAAACGCAGACTTGAGGGTTACAATGTTCTTTATCCTATCGGTTGGGACGCTTTCGGTCTTCCTACCGAGAACTATGCAATCAAGAACCACATTCACCCTGAAATCGTAACCAAGAAGAATATTGCCCGCTTTAAAAAGCAGATTCAGTCGCTCGGTATTTCTTTTGACTGGAGCAGAGAAATCAATACGACAGATCCCGAATACTACAAGTGGACTCAGTGGATCTTCATTCAGCTCTATAAGCACGGTCTTGCTTATAAAAAAGAGATGAATGTAAACTGGTGTACTTCATGTAAGTGTGTTCTTGCAAACGAAGAAGTTGTAAACGGCGTTTGCGAGCGTTGCGGAAGTGAAGTTGTTCACAAGGTTAAGTCACAATGGATGCTTAAAATCACAGAATATGCTGACAGACTTATCAATGACCTTGACCTTGTAAATTATCCTGACAGAGTAAAAGCACAGCAGAAGAACTGGATCGGCAGAAGTAAGGGTGCTGAGGTTGATTTTACAACTACGACAGGCGACACACTTACAATTTATACAACTCGTGCCGATACACTTTACGGTGCTACATATATGGTAATTTCTCCTGAACACCCAATGATTGAAAAGTGGGCTGACAAGATTTCAAATATGGACGAAATCAAGAAGTATCAGGAGGCTGCCGCGCGTAAGTCTGACTTTGAAAGAACAGAGGTAGCAAAGGAAAAGACGGGCGTAAGAATTGACGGCGTTAATGCTATAAACCCTGTAAACAATAAGGAAATCCCGATTTTTATTTCTGATTATGTCCTTGTATCATACGGTACAGGTGCTATTATGGCTGTTCCTGCTCACGATACCCGTGACTGGGAATTTGCAAAGAAATTCGACCTTCCTATTATTGAGGTTGTTAAGGGCGGCAATGTTCAGGAAGAGGCTTACACAGATTGTGCCAAGGGTATTATGGTTAACTCGGGCATGCTTGACGGTCTTACTGTTGATGAAGCAAAGAAAAAAATTATTGATTGGCTCACAAGTGAGGGCAAAGGTCATTCAAAGGTAAATTACAAACTCCGTGACTGGGTATTCTCCCGTCAGCGTTATTGGGGCGAGCCTATTCCGATGGTATATTGTGAGAAGTGCGGCTATGTTCCGATTGATGAAAAAGACCTTCCACTCAGACTGCCTATGGTTGAGTCATATGAACCGACTGATAACGGCGAATCTCCGCTTGCAAAGATGACAGACTGGATTAACACAACCTGTCCTTGCTGCGGCGGTAAGGCTAAGAGAGAAACCGACACAATGCCTCAGTGGGCAGGCTCATCGTGGTACTATCTCAGATATATGGATCCGCACAATAAAAATGCCATTGCATCAAAAGAGGCTCTTAACTACTGGTCACCTGTTGATTGGTACAACGGCGGTATGGAGCATACAACTCTCCACCTTCTTTACAGCCGTTTCTGGCATAAGTTCCTCTATGATATCGGTGTTGTTCCTACTCCGGAACCATACGCTAAGCGTACTTCGCACGGTATGATTCTCGGCGAAAACGGCGAGAAGATGAGCAAGTCAAGAGGCAATGTCGTAAATCCTGATGAAATCGTTGACGAATACGGTGCAGATACAATGCGTTTATATGAAATGTTCATCGGTGACTTTGAAAAGGCTGCTCCGTGGAGTAAGGCAAGCATCAGAGGCTGCCGCAGATTCGTTGAGCGTTATTGGAACCTTCAGAATGTTCTCATTGACGGTGACAAAATCAGACCCGAGCTTGAGAGTGCGTTTAACAAGGCAATCAAAAAGGTTGGCGAGGACATTGAAAATATCAAGTTCAATACCGCCATCGCAACTCTTATGGCTTTAATCAACGATATTTCAAATGTAAAGTCAATCAATAAGGAAGAACTCAGAATTTTCTCAATTCTCCTTAATCCGTTTGCTCCTCATGTTACGGAAGAAGTTTACGAGGCTTGTAAGCTTGGCAATGGTATTCTTGCCGAAGCTGAATGGCCTAAATATGACGAGTCAAAATGTGTTGATGAAAGCGTGGAAATCGTCGTTCAGGTAAACGGTAAAATTAAGACTAAACTCAATATCCCTGTTGACGCTGACAAGGATACAGTTCTTGAGCTTGCCAAAAATGACGAGAATGTTAGGAAAGCAATTGACGGAACGAATATTATTAAGGAGATTGTTGTTCCTAAAAAACTTGTAAATCTTGTTGTTAAGCCATAATTCAACTCTTAAAATAAATTTAACCTAAATTTCTACAATGCTATTGACATTATTCGAGTGATAATGTATAATAACATTTGCAATTATATGCAAATTACCCATGCCCGGTGGCAGATGGGAGGGAAGATAGATGGCAGAGATTAGACTTAAAGAGAATGAATCTCTTGAAAGTGCTTTAAGAAGATTCAAGAAGCAGTGTGCCAGAGCTGGCGTTATTGCTGAGGTTCGCAAAAGAGAAGCTTATGAAAAGCCCTCTGTAAAGCGTAAGAAAAAATCCGAAGCAGCTCGCAAACGCAAATACAGGTAATCAAACAGGCGGACAGAGCATTCTGTCCGCTTTTTTGTTTTATCTTCATATTTCTTTGAAAAAAGGTGACACTATGAAAAAGATTCTTATTATACTCGGACCTAATCTCAATATGGTAGGCGTCCGTGAAAAGGGAATATACGGTGAAGAAACTGCCTCCGATATTGAAAAGCAGATTATTTCATATGCTGAAAGCAACGGCTTTTCTGCCGAAGTTTTTCAGTCAAATCACGAAGGAGATCTTATTGATAAAATCCATTCGGCAAAGGGCAGCTTTGACGGTGTTGTAATTAACGCAGGTGCGCTCACTCACTATAGCTATGCTTTAAGAGATGCCATTGCTTGCGTGAAGATTCCTTTTGTAGAGGTTCATATGTCTAATATTCACGCAAGAGAAGAGTTCAGACATACATCTGTAATTGCGCCTGTTTGTGTAGGTCAGATTGCAGGCTTTGGCAAGAACAGCTACTTCCTTGCTATCAATGCATTAAAGGACTTGATGTAATGCAAAACTCTTTATTTGAGCAAAGACTTGAAAATTTAAAGACGGTTATTGACAGTAACAGTCAGGCTGTTTTGTTAACTAATGAGAAGAATATCGGCTATTTTTGCGGATTTTTTCACAGCGAGGGCTATTTGCTTGTAACTGAAAATGAAACGGTTCTTTTCGTTGATTTCAGATATTATGAGGCTGCTTTAAAAAAATCAAGCGGATGCAGGGTTGTTTGCTTTACTAAGTTGTTTAAAAACCTTATAAGCGAATTTAAAAACAAGTCTGTTGTGAATGTGTTTTTTGAGGCGTCCGATATTACGGTTGAAAAATATAATCGTTTTAAAAAGGCTTTTTCGGAAAATAATATTGAGTGCGTTTGTGACGGCAGTCTTGATCATAAGATTGAAGAAATCAGATGTATCAAGGATGAATCAGAAATTAAAAAAATAGCTAAAGCGCAGGAGATAACCGAAAAGTCATATCTTGAAGTGCTTAATTACCTTAAGCCCGGTGTCAGCGAACGCAGGGTTGCACTTGAGCTTGAACATCTCATAAAGCTTAACGGCGGTGAGGGTGTTTCATTTGATCTCATCACGATTACAGGAAAAAAGACTTCATTGCCTCACGGAGTTCCGTCAGATGATATTGTCAGTGAGGGAGATTTCTTTACTTTTGATATCGGCTCAATTTTTGACGGCTATCACAGTGATACTACGCGTACGGTAGCAATCAAGTCGGCTGATGAAGAAATGAAAAAGGTTTATGACATCGTATTAAAAGCTCAGCTTGCTGTACTCGACAGCGTAAAACCCGGAGCAAAATGTTCTAATATTGATAAAATTGCAAGGGATATAATCTCGGAAAACGGTTACGGAAAATATTTCGGTCATGCAACCGGTCACGGTGTGGGTCTTGATATCCACGAATCTCCCGTTGTATCTCCGAGAAGTGAAACAATGCTGAAAAAAGGTATGATAATAACCGATGAACCGGGAATATATCTGCCGGGTAAATTCGGTGTTCGCATTGAAGATATGCTTTGCGTGACTGATACAGGTTACAAAAACTTTGTTTCACTCCCCAAAGAACTCATTATTGTGTAATAAAAGTCTTGCATTTTTTGTCATTGTTATGTATAATGTAAATTGTTATATTACGGCATACATTACCGTATTTCCGTATGAAAGATAATTAGGAGGTATTACTAATGATATCAGCAGGTGATTTCAGAAACGGCGTTACATTTGAAATGGACGGTCAGGTTGTATCAATCATTGAATTCCAGCATGTAAAGCCAGGTAAGGGTGCTGCATTTGTAAGAACTAAAATCAGAAATGTTATTACAGGCGCAGTAGTTGAAAAAACTTTCAACCCGAACGATAAGTATCCCACAGCTTTCATTGACAGAAAGGATATGGAATACAGCTATTCAGACGGCGATCTTTACTACTTCATGGATACAGAAACATGGGAGCAGATCCCGATTAACAAGAGCGTTCTCGGCGACAGCTTTAAGTTTGTTAAGGAAAATATGGTGTGCAAGGTTCTTTCTTACAAGGGCAATGTATTCGGTATTGAGCCTCCGAACTTTGTTGAACTTAAGGTTACAAAGACAGATCCCGGCTTTAAAGGTGACACAGCAACTAACGCTACAAAGCCTGCAACTCTTGAAACAGGTGCTGAAATTAAGGTTCCCCTCTTCATTGACGAGGGCGAGGTTATTCAGATTGACACAAGAACAGGCGAATATATGGGCAGAGCATAATTTCTGCGGGAGAATCAGTTATGAATCTTACTGAAAAAATTTCTTACATTCGCGGTCTTTGCGACGGTCTTGAGCTTGATGAGTCTAAGCCTGAAGTAAAGGTTATTAACGCAATCATTGATCTTCTTGATGATATGGCTTTTGAAGTATCCGATATGGAGGAGCTTTACGATGAGTTAAGCGCTCAGGTTGACGAAATTGATCAGGATCTTGCAGATGTTGAGTCTGATGTTTACGATGACGAGGACTATGACATTGAAGATTATGACGATGAAGATGACGACTATGATTTTGATGATGAAGAGAATCCTTTTTATGAGGTAACTTGTGATTCATGCGGTCAGAAGCTTAATGTTTCCGAAGATGTCCTTCTTGAAGGCGAAATCGAATGTCCAAACTGCGGTGAAAACCTCGAGTTTGATTTTTCAAATCTCTTCAGTGATGAGGAAGACGACGACTGTGATGTCGATTGTGCGTCATGCGGCGGTTGTTCGGACACAGAAGAATAATTAACAAAACAAACACCCTTCGTATAGTATATATATGAGGGGTGTTTTTATGTTGTACAGAAAAAGGTGCAAAAGAAAATTTGTTCTTTTAAAGAAAATACTTCTTACTGTGGTTTTACTGATTATCGGTGTTACTGTTTTCTGCGAAGTACATTTGTCAGATTTCAGACCGGAGTACATAAGAATTCAGGCTGAAATATTGTCTGTAAATTCCGTTTGCGATGCAGTAAATAATACACTTGATAAGCTTAATTATTCTTACAGCGATATTGCAAAGATTAACTGTGATAAAAACGGAAATGTGCAGTCCATTGAAACGGATTCATTTAAAATCAACAGAATTAAAGCCGACATCACGAAAGCTGTTCAGAAGGAAATAGCTAAGGTATATGACAATGAAATTGAAATACCTCTCGGTGCATTTACGAATATTACAATACTCTCAAATGTCGGCCCCTGCATTCCCGTGAATTTTAACCTTACAGGAAGTTTTTCCTCGGAAGTTATAAGTACATTTGAACAAGCGGGAATAAATCAGACAATCCACCATATAAAGCTTTTGCTCACCTCAAAAATAATGACAACCTCGCTTGATTATTCAGGCAAAATAACATTTACTACCGATTTTGAAATTGCACAATCTGTAATAGTCGGTAATATACCGTCCGGATACGGTTCTCTGTTTCAGACTTATAAGAAGTAAATTTTGAAAAACCTGTGAAAAACATTGAAAAACCGTATATCTTGTGTTATAATCTAACAGTTAATACAATGGGTTAGGAGGCATTTCTTTGCCTGACAGTCAGAAAATTTCCGAAAAACAATCGGAGTATATGAATTTAATAGCTGAAATTATGGATATCCGCAAAAGAGGAGAGAAGCCTGTTGCGTATATCAGAACATACGGCTGCCAGCAGAATGTGGCGGATAGTGAAAAAATCAAAGGTATGCTTGAACAGTCAGGATTTGAGTTTGCAGACGAACCGGATAATGCGGATTTCATACTTTTCAATACCTGTGCCGTAAGAGAACACGCCGAGGACAGAGTGTTCGGCAATGTCGGTGCGTTAAAAAATTTAAAGCGTAAGCATCCCCAGATCCTCATTGCTTTGTGCGGTTGTATGATGGAGCAGGAGCATATTGCAAACAGAATTTACAAGAGCTTTCCTTTTGTAGGACTTGTGTTTGGTACTCATTCATTGCACCATTTTCCCGAACTTGTGTATAACGCTCTTCTTGACGGAAAGAGAGTGTTTGAAAGAGGTAATGACGATAACCTGCTTTATGAGGGCTTTCCTGTTAAGCGTGACGGCAGTTTCAAGGGTTGGTTACCGATTATGTACGGTTGTAACAACTTCTGTACATATTGCGTTGTGCCTTATGTAAGAGGCAGAGAACGCAGCCGTGAAAGGAATATTATCGTTTCCGAGGCTAAAAATATGATTGAGTCCGGTTACAAAGATATTACCTTGCTCGGTCAAAATGTAAATTCCTACGGCAAAGGCCTTTCTGAGAATGTAAACTTTTCTCAGCTTTTGCGTGAGGTTGATTCAATTGACGGCGATTACTGGCTTCGCTTTATGACATCGCATCCAAAGGATTGTTCTAAGGAGCTTATTGATGCAATTGCGTCGGGTACTCATATAAGCAAGCATCTTCATCTTCCGTTTCAATGCGGTTCGGACAGAGTGCTTAAGGCAATGAACCGTCATTATGACCGCAAAAAGTATCTTGAAATAATCAATTATGCAAAAGAAAAAATTGACGGTCTTTCACTTACAAGTGATATTATTGTAGGCTTTCCCGGCGAAACATATGAAGATTTCAAAGAAACTTTATCCCTCATCCGTGAGGTTGAGTTCACATCGCTCTTTACTTTTATTTTCTCGCCAAGAGTCGGTACTCCTGCGGCTAAAATGGACGATCCTATTCCGGCGGAAGAAAAATCAAAGTGGTTCCGTGAGCTTCTTGATGTTCAGGAAGAAATTGCGGCAAAGCGTTGTTCTTCAATGGTCGGCAAAACAGAAAAGGTGCTTATTGAAAGTGAAAACGATAAGAACGGTGAATTGTGCGGCCGTACAAGCGGCAACATAATTGTTGAGCTTGAAGGATCAAAGGACTGTATCGGAACATTCCAAAATGTAAAAATAACAAAGGCTCGCAACTGGATATTAAAGGGCGAGCTTGTAAAATAATCGGAGGTTAAAACTATGGATATCATTGAGAAGGCAAGGGAACTTGGAAAACTCATTCAGGAAGAAGAATCATATAAAAAATTACAGGACGCTCAGAAGAATGCAGATGCAGATATGGAACTTCAGCGTCTTATCGGTGAATTTAATCTTAAGAGAATGTCAATCAACAATGAGGCATCTAAAAAAGAAAGAAATCAGGAAAAGCTTTCAAAGCTTAATACAGAGATGAGAGAGGCATATTCTCAGATTATGTCAAACGAGAATATGATTGCTTACAATGATGCAAAGGCAGCCTTTGATGTTGTTGCAAACAGAGTTCTCGCAATTGTTCAGCAGTCTGCTGAGGGTGCTGACCCTGAAACAGCCGATTACAGCCAGTCATCTTGCTCGGGAAGCTGTGCTACCTGCGGCGGCTGCGGCTGATAAACGGTTCGATAAACGGTTCTAAATTTTGTTAAGGAAGTGAAACAAATGGCGGAGTTATCTCCAATGATGCAGCAGTATTTCAAAATAAAAGAAGAAAACAAAGACAGCATTTTGTTCTTTCGACTTGGAGATTTCTACGAAATGTTTTACGATGATGCAAAGCTTGCATCAAAGGAACTTGAACTTACTCTTACAGGAAGGGACTGCGGACAGGCCGAGCGTGCTCCCATGTGCGGAGTGCCGTTTCACAGCTGTGAGGGTTACATTGCAAGACTTGTTGCAAAGGGCTATAAGGTTGCAATTTGTGAGCAGACCGAAGACCCCGCAAAGGCAAAAGGTCTTGTAAAGCGTGATATTATTCGGGTAATAACTCCAGGTACGGTAATGGAGTCAAGTATGCTTGATGAAAGCAAAAATAACTACATTTGCTGTATGTTTTCCAAAAATAAAGCTATAGGACTTTGCTTTTGTGATATTTCCACAGGAGAATTATACGCTACGGAAATCAAAGGTAATGACAGCTACAATGTTCTTACCAATCAGCTTACAAGCTATAATCCCCGTGAAATTCTCATCGGCGGTGATATTGTAAAGCTGAAAGAACTGCCAAAGTTCATCAAAGCGAAGCTTTCGGCAGGAGTTGAAATGCTCGAGGATGAAAAATTTGACGAATCGGTATGTACTGATGTTGTAAAATCACAGTTTGCGGATGAATACAGTACTGTATCGGACAAGCCTGTTGTTGTAAGCGTTTTGGGTGCGTTGCTTTCATATCTTCGTGATACCCAGAAAACGGGTCTTGAAAGAATAAATCACATTGAGTTCTATAAAGAAAATCAGTATATGAGCCTTGATTACAACACACAGCGTAATCTTGAACTCACGCAGACAATGCTGACAAAGGATAAGAAGGGTTCGCTTTTGTGGGTGCTTGACAAGACAAAAACCGCAATGGGCAAACGCCTTATGCGTTCATGGCTTGAACATCCTTTGCTTAACATAACTTCAATCAATAACCGCCAAAGTGCGGTTGAAGAGCTTGTAAACGATAATATGCTCCGTATGGATATTACGGACTCTCTTTCGGGCATATTTGATATTGAAAGACTTATGACAAGAATTGTTTACGGCTCTGCAAATGCAAGAGATTTGCGTTCACTCTGCGGTGCAATTCAGAACCTTCCGCAGATTTCGGATTTACTCGTTGATTGCAAATCGGTTTATTTGAAATATATTTACAAAAGCATTGATAAGCTTGAGGACATTCATTCTCTTATTGATTCTGCAATAGTTGAAGAACCTCCTTTTACAGTCCGTGAAGGCGGTATGATTAAGAGAGGCTATAACGAAGAACTTGATTCCGTGACAGGCGATATGAATGACTCAAAGGGGATTCTTGCCGCAATTGAAGCCGAACAGCGAGAGGCTACGGGAATCCCTAAGCTTAAAGTCGGCTATAACAGGGTATTCGGATATTATATAGAGGTTTCAAACTCATATAAATCCATGGTACCCGAAACATACATAAGAAAGCAGACCCTCACCAATTGTGAAAGATATATTACTCAGGATTTGAAAGATGTAGAGGGCAGAATCCTCGGTGCAAAAGACAGATCCGTTGCTCTTGAATATAATCTTTTTGACGATGTGAGGAAGGCTGTTTCCGATAACCTTGAAAGGATTCAAAATACAGCAAAAGCAATTGCAAATCTTGATGTTATTACATCACTTGCAAATGTTGCGGCTGACAACAGATACATAAGACCTGATGTAAACCTTTCAACTGCTATAAGAATTAAAGATTCGAGACATCCAGTTGTTGAGGCTCTATTAAAGGATGCACCGTTTGTTCCGAATGATGTCAGCCTTGATTCTGCCAATGACAGAGTAGCAATTATTACCGGCCCCAATATGGCGGGTAAATCGACATATATGCGCCAAATTGCAATTATCGTGCTTATGTCTCAGATAGGCAGTTTTGTGCCTGCATCTTCCGCTGAAATCGGAATTGTTGACAGTATTTTTACTCGAGTAGGTGCATCAGATGACCTTGCATCGGGACAGTCAACCTTTATGGTTGAAATGAGTGAGGTTGCCAATATTATAAAAAATGCAACTTCAAAAAGTCTGCTCATTCTTGATGAAATCGGCAGAGGTACTTCAACCTTTGACGGTATGAGTATTGCAAGGGCAGTTCTTGAATTTTGTGCCGATAAGAAAAAACTCGGTGCAAAAACACTTTTTGCAACTCATTACCACGAACTTACCGTAATGGAACAACTTCTTGACGGCGTAAAGAATTATAATATCGCCGTTAAAAAGCGCGGCGATGACATTACTTTCCTGCGAAGGATTGTTCCCGGCGGAGCAGATGACAGCTACGGTATTGAAGTTGCAAAACTCGCCGGTATTCCACAATCCGTAATTTCAAGGGCAAAAGAAATTTTGAAAGACCTTGAACACGGAAAGCATAAAAATGAGAATACCAATATTCAAAAGCAGGATAATTCGGACGATATGCAGCTTTCACTTATCGGTGCGGCTGAAAGTCCTGTAGTTGAAAAGCTTAAAAATACAGATATAAATACTCTTACTCCGATTGAAGCAATGAACTTGCTTTATGAACTCAAGGGTATGATTTAATTTATTATTAGGTATTAGGAGGTGACACAAATGGGTGTAATCAATGTGCTTGACAAACATGTTGCAGAACTTATTGCGGCAGGTGAGGTTGTTGAAAGACCTGCTTCCGTAATAAAGGAACTTGTCGAAAACTCAATTGACGCAGGTGCAAAGCATATTACCGTTGAAATAAAAAACGGCGGCACAACATTCATGCGTGTTGCCGATGACGGTTGCGGTATTTTTCGTGATGATATAAAGGTTGCTTTTTTGCGACACGCAACAAGTAAAGTTAAAGTTGAATCCGACCTTGACAGTATTTCAACTTTAGGTTTCAGAGGAGAAGCACTTGCTTCAATCTGTGCCGTATCAAGGCTTCAGCTTATAACGAGAAATGTAAATGAAGAAATCGGAACTTCATATGAAATTGACGGTGGTGAAGAACAGAGTTTTGATGATGCAGGTTGCCCTGTAGGCACAACATTTGTAATCAGAGATTTGTTCTACAACATTCCTGCCCGTGCAAAGTTTTTGAAAAAAGATGTTTCGGAGGGCAATGCGGTTTCAAATATAATCGACAAAACTGCGTTATCACATCCTGAAATTGCTTTTACCTACATTAAAGACGGTAAACAAGTTCTTCGCACATTCGGTGACGGAAAACTTATTTCTGCGATATATTCGGTTTTCGGCAAAGATTTTGCAAAAGGACTTATTCCTGTTGAATATCAGCTTGATGCAATAAAGGTTTACGGATATATCTCAAAACCGGAACATTCAAGACCAAACCGCAATATGCAGAATTTCTTCGTAAACGGAAGATACATTAAAACCAGAACTGCTATGGTTGCTCTTGAAGAAGCTTTTAAGGGTTCTATTATGGTCGGAAAGTTCCCGTCCTGTGTTCTCAATATGGAACTTCCTTGTGAAATTATTGATGTCAATGTGCATCCATCAAAACTTGAGGTTAGATTTATAAACGAAAGACCTGTTTTTGACGCAATATATCACGCTGTAAAATCTTCTCTTATGAAGTATGACAGCAGAAAGAAAGCATCGTTTAAAAAGGAAACCGCTTTCAATGAAGTGCAGAACAAGTTTAATCCGTTTAATAATGCACCTGCAATTTTAAATAAACCCGTTTCAAATGCTTCTAAACAAAAACTTATTCAGGAACCAAAGCGGTTTGTTCCTCAGAAAACGGAAAGACAAAAAAACGAAGCTGCAGAACCTGACGCTTTACAAGCAAAATCCGATGATTTTAATCCTTTTTCCGATGTTGCGTTTAATGATGTAAAAACAGGTGAAAATAAGCCGGCTGTATCTGTGCCTGAATCAATTGATGATATTAAGGTCGCCGATGTAACAAATCCCTTTAATATATTCAGCAGGCAGGCAATAAACAATTCTAAAGAAGAAAAATCTTTTAAACCAACCATTAAATCTGAAACTGTTCAAACATCTCCTCACGCTTTGGATAAATATGAGAAATCTGATAATACAGAAAAAATCTCTGAGAAAAATTCAATCAGTAAGCCTAAAGAGGTTGATGTAATTGTTTCTGAGGAATCTATCGAAAAATCTAAAGAGCCTGTTCTTGTTAATAACAACCAGACAAGCATAAGATATATCGGTGAGGCATTCAGTACATATATTATTGCGGAAAAAAATAATAAAGAACTTCTTTTAATAGATAAGCATGCAGCACATGAACGAATAATTTACGAGAAACTCAAGTCAGAACGAGCAGCTGATAATAAACAGATTTTGCTTGCTCCTGTTACTGTCAATCTCGGTAAAGCCGAATACGATGCAGCAATAAATAATCTGAATATGTTTGCTGACTGTGGCTTTGAAGTTGAAGATTTCGGCAACAGTACAGTTATAGTCAGATGTTCACCGCAGTACATTCCTGCAGCTGAAATCTGTGATTGTATAACTGAAATGGCAGATTATATAGCACAAGGCAAAAACGATATTTTTACTGAAAAAATGGAGTGGTTCTACAGCAATGTTGCGTGCCGTTCCGCCATTAAAGCAGGAAACAAAAGTACGCCGGAGGAGCTTATCGGAATTGTAAAGCATCTTGAGGAACATCCCGAAATAAAGTATTGTCCTCACGGAAGACCGATTTGCATTGTGCTGACAAAAGGTGAAATCGAAAAACAATTTGGCAGGGTGTGATTTTTTGGAAAATTCAATTAAGGTTGTTTCAATTGTCGGACCTACTGCATCGGGCAAGACCAATCTTTCTGTTGAACTTGCAAAACATTTTAATGGCGAAATTGTTTCTGCCGACTCAATGCAAATTTACCGTGGTATGCAGATCGCTACAGCTAAACCGACAAAGACTGAAATGGATGGAATCCCTCACCATATGATGGATTTTCTTCTACCCGACAAAACATATTCTGTTGCTTCGTATGTAAAAGATGCGTCAGAATGTATTGCTGATATTCATTCAAGAGGCAAACTTCCGTTTATTGTCGGAGGTACAGGACTTTATGTTGACTCTCTTTTGAACAATGTTTCTTTTAGTGATGATAAACGAGATGAAGAGTACTGTGCAGAACTTCGTAAAATCGGGGAAGAAGAGGGAGCAGACAAGCTACTTGATATGCTTTCTAAATTTGATCCTGAATCCGCAGAAAGACTCCGTGATGGAAGAAACATAAAAAGAATAATCCGTGCTATTGAATTTTATAAAACAACAGGCAAAACAATCACGGAGCAAATTAAAGAATCGCATAATGTTTCGTCACCATATTCTGCGCTAAAAATTGGACTCAATTGTCGTGACAGACAAGTTCTTTATGACAGAATTAACAGGCGTGTTGATATTATGCTTGAAGAGGGATTGCTTGAGGAAACTCAAAGAGTTATCAATTCCGAATTGAGCTATACCTCTGTAAAAGCGATAGGATATAAGGAACTTATTCCTTATTTTAAAGAAAATAAAAACTTAAATGATTGTGTTGAAAAATTGAAAATGGAAACTCGCAGATATGCCAAAAGACAGATTACATGGTTTAAGCGGGATACAGAGATAAATTGGATTTATATTGATGAATATAATTCATTTGATGAAATATATAGCCAAGCAAAGGCTATAATTGAAAGAGGCTGACTTTATGGATAAATTGCTTTTCAGACGCATTTTGATGATTGCATTGTCGGTACTTGCGGTAGTTTATGCTGCATACTTACTGATAAGCACAAACTTTAAAATGTATCCGACTGAAAACGCTGTTCAGACAACCGTGTCTGATAAAATATATTCAAATGGTTTTATTATTAGGGATGAGAATATAATTCAAAACAATACTTCCGGAGTGCTTTCCTACACTATACATGACGGTGATGAAGTAAAAGCAGGCGGTGAAATTGCAAAGTCATATGCAAGTGATGATGATGCGGCATCGCAGTCAAAAATCAGTGCATTGCAAGAACAGCTCACAGATTTGCAGACATTGCAGAAAACGAGTACTGCGGGAAACATCGGTATTGACACCATAAACAATAATATAAATAACAACATTATTTCACAACTTAAAAGTGTCAATGACGGCAATTTGTCTGATATTGATGATGTTACAAATGATTTGCTTTATTCAATAAATCAGCGACAAATATATACAGGGAAAATAACTAATTTTAATGATAGAATATCTGAACTCCAGAGTGAAATAACAACTTTGGAAAGCAAGACAGGAAAGTCAACCGGTGCAATAACAACAGAGAAAGCAGGATATTTTCTCTCACATTGCGACGGTTATGAAAATGTTCTTGATTACAATAATCTTGATCGCCTGACACTTTCTGACCTTGAAAGTGTTAAGCAAAATAAGGTGTCAGACAATGTTGCAGGAAAAGTTGTCAGTGGGCTAAAATGGTATGTAGCGTGCAAGGTCACTGCTGATGAGGCAACAAGACTTTCTCTTTGGGACGGTTCCGCAACTGTATTGTTTTCCGATGCGTCATCAGAAAGCATTCCTGCCGCTATCAAAAGAATATATCAGGAATCAAAGGATAGCGATGCACTTCTTATTCTTGAATGTGACTATATGAATTCCGACCTTGCACAGGCAAGACAGGAACCCATCGAAATTGGTCTTGGTACATATACCGGACTTAGAGTCAGCAAAAAGGCTATTCATGATGACTATGTAACAAAGACAACTTACGACGAAAAAGACAATAAACATACCGAACAGGTTAAAGTTCAGGGTGTTTATGTTCTTCATGGAAGTGAAGTAAGATTTAAGCAGATTTCAATTCTGTATGCCGATGATGATTATGTTATTTGCGATCCGGATTCGAACAACAAAGAACTTGTCAACGGTACAACGGTTGAATTGTATGATCAGGTAATTCTTGAGGGAGATGATTTATATGACGGAAAAGTCATTAACTGATGTTGAGTATAATTACAAATATATTGATGAAAGGATTGCCGAGGCGGCTGAAAAATCCGGAAGAAAGCGTGAAGATATTACATTTCTTGCCGCAACAAAAATGGTTGAACCCGAGGTTATCAATCACGCAATATCACTCGGACTTGACCACATAGGAGAAAACAAAGTTCAGGAGCTTTTATCAAAATACGATAAGTATGACCTTGACAATTCTTCGCTTCAGTTTATCGGTCATTTGCAGACAAATAAGGTCAGACAGATTATTGATAAAGTTGACCTTATTCAGTCTGTTGATTCAGTTAAGCTTGCTAACGAGATTTCTAAGCAGGCTCTTAAAATCAATAAAAAATGTGATGTTCTTGTTGAAGTCAACATTGGCAGAGAAGAGAATAAGTCGGGTGTAATGCCTGAACAGCTTGAAGAATTACTTTGCCAAATTGCCGAATTGGACGGTATTTCAGTAAAAGGTCTTATGGCAATCCCTCCAATTTGTGAATCTTCACAGAAAATTTCTGAATTTTTTAATAAAATGCATAATATATTTATTGACATCTCGCAAAAAAAATTAGATAATATAAGTATGAATATTCTTTCAATGGGTATGTCTGCCGATTACTACGAGGCTATACTTGCAGGCGCAAATATGGTTAGAATTGGTTCGGCGTTATTCGGTGCAAGGAATTATACATAATTTTAGGAGGACTATATAATGGCTGGTTTTGTAGATAAGTTTAAACGCATGTGGGACGCTCCCGATGATGAGTATGAGTACGATGAGTACGGCTATGCTGATGAAGGCGCAGAAGAGGACTACAAAGAAGAACCTGTAAGAAATACTAAAAAGGAAAGAGATCTCGGTGGCGGAAACAAGGTTGTTAATATCAATGCTACTACCAACCTTCAAGTAGGTTTGTTCAAACCTGAGCGTTTCGGCGAAGAAACCCGCACAATCGCTGATGAACTTATGAAGGCTCACACAGTTGTACTTAACCTTGAAGATACAAATAAAGATATGGCAAGAAGAATTCTTGATTTTCTTAGCGGTGTTGCATATGCTAACCGTGGCAAAATCAAGCGTGTTGCTACTAACACATACATCATTATTCCGAGCAATGTTGACCTGACAGGTGATGATTTACTCGATGAGCTTGAGAACAACGGTGTTTACTTCGGATGATGATAAACAGCTGATAGCTCAGCTAAATGATGGTATTGACCTTTGCCTGACAAGGCAAAAACCGTATTTTATGCCTTTTATGAGTGAAAGAAAACAGGATTTGCTTCTTTCTGAACTCAAAAAAGCTTATTTTGATAATTACCTTTTCTTTGGTGGTTATGGCGATTCGGAAAGAAAATGCTCGGTTTATTCTTTGATGAGCCGAGTGAAAGTTCTTTTCCAATATCTGCTATTGAATTTTCTTTTAGAAAATGCGATAAACTCACTCATCGCGATTTTCTTGGTTCTCTGATGTCACTGGGCATTGAAAGAGAAACAGTGGGTGATATTCTTGTTGAGGACGGACGGGCTGTCGTGTTTGTTA